>LVAX01000033.1 GCA_001604215.1 Clostridiales bacterium Firm_18 | reverse complement strand
TTTTCCACACATGGCAACGGTTACAGCGATTTCTATCCAGAAAAAATGGGGAAACTCAAACAATAAAATAATTGACAGTATATAAAATGCAGCTTTCTGATTATTAGTAATTTATTAAAACCTTTCTTGCATAGTTTTCCCATTCAACATCCGCGCCGAACGCTTCTGCAATTGCCCTTACAGGCACCATTGTTTTATCCTTATGGAGAACCGGTTCGGCCAGCAGTTGAATTTCATTCCCATTCTTGTACATAGTTTTGCTTCCGATTTGCATTTTAACGGTTATTCCGTTTAACTTTGAAGTTATGCTTTGTGTTTCGCCTTCCCACAGCACGCTTGCCCCCAGTGCTTCAAATATAGCCCGCAGCGGGACAAGGGTGCTGTCGTTTAATATTATGGGGTCAGCTTCAAACAGCAGTTTTTTGCCGTTTAAATATACGCTTATTTCGCGCTCTGTCAGATTAAAGTCCCAGCTTTTTTCATATAAAACATCACCGCCGTATCTTGCAACCACCTTTAAATTATGCGTGCCTAATTGATAACCTCCAAAATCAATATTTGCACTATACGGTATCTCGCCTGCCGAAGCGGCAAGCACACCATCAATATAGTAATCAAGCATTATGTTATCCTGTGCGTATATATGCACGTACGCCAGGAGCTCCTGCTGCCTTTGCTCAATCTCAAGTGTATCACTTAAGCTGTCATACTGTACGTTGCCTTTAAAGTGGTCAAGCTTTGTCAGATTTTTATATTCATCCACTATTTTTTTATTGGCGGACAGGCTGTATTCGTTTGCTTCATTTGGCATTGACCTGTCAAAATACGCCATAAGCTTTACCTGCGGATATACCACCGGTATATAATGATATGCTTTTTTAAGCTGCAATATTGCCCAATCAGTTGTATCCTCACCCACTGTCCTTATATAATGTGAAGCGCCGCCTTCGGCAATTATCACGGGTTTTCTGTCCCCGTAAGTAGCAATAACTTCCGATACTGCTTTTACAGGATCTGCGTTATTGCCTGTCAGAAACACAACTTCATTAAAACGTTCGGATTCGCTCCAGTCATTTCTGCCTAAAAAATATTTTTGATAATATGATGATATGCCCACATAATCCACATAATCGTCACCGGGATAATATTCGTCCATATTAATGTTCCAGTTTGAAACCTGATTAACGCTCCATACCGTCTTTGTATTTGTGGTATGCGTCTTTGAAAGATTATGCACAAACCTGAACGCGGCAACATAATCCTGCGGTTTCGCCATATTCGTCCAGATATTCATTTCAGCCGCGAACCGAAGCAGCACATCGACGCTTTTGTATTTTTCTATTGTATTAAAAAGTTTTACTAAATACTTTTCACTATTCAAAACTGATGTGATTTGCCCGCCCTCGCCCGGCAAATTAAGCGCAAGCTCAACGGTCTTTTTGCCCTGCTCGGCTTCTTTCAGCGTTTTTTCAATCCATGTAAAATCCTCGTCGCCGAATTCCAGATAAACAAGTATCATAGACAAATTTTCGATACCCATGCGGGCTTCCCCGTCAAAATTCGTTCCGACTAAAACCTTCGGGGCCGCTCTTTCTTTTTTTATGTAAACATTAATAATACTGTTATATTGCAGAGCCTTTGCCTTTGCTATTTTCACGCCGTCTTCCCAACCTGCCCGCTGCGCATAGGGAATATATTTCAGATAACATTCTCCGGCACGGGCCCAGTTGCCTGACCTTTCATATGCAAGCCCCATCTGATCAAGCCTTGAACCCATAATTTCACAAACCTGCGGGGTTACCGGCAGGTTTTCCAAAAGCCCGACAATCTGACCGGCATATTCTATAATTTTATAATCATCATTATTTTCTACAGCCTCAGCATATTTTTCATTTATCCCCCAAAACTCATGCGGCAATTCATTTGAATAAGCTATATTTATATTTAATATAAATATTAAAGCCAACGCTAAACAGATTTTTTTCATATGCCCGCCCCTTTAATGTATTATTTTTGCTCACAGTTTTATTATATCATAAGTGCAAGCCGCAAATCGGCTTGCTTCACACCGATTCAATAAATACATCGGAAGATAAAGCCGGTAGGCTTTTCAACATTAGTTGTATTTATTATATCTTGAAAAAGAGTATTTTTCAATTTAAATACCATGTTTTTTATATTAATTTAATTACATTAACCCACAATCCTTTAATATCTTTTCAATTGCCTCCCAAATTGTAAGTGATGGATTTTCTTTATAATATTTGTACCCTTTATATTGATGCAGAGTATATCCGTTTTCTTTATTTCTTTGCATAATTCCTTTTGCACGATTTATTGCATTAATAACATTGGGAATCTGAAGCTTTCCAAGACAACGTTTAAAATTATTTTCATGTTTATACTCGCCCATACTTTCAAAAGATTCACTGTATGCCCTGTTTAAGTGTTTAATATAATTATCCCTATGGTACATTCTCACATTGCAATTTGCCATGTGCAGAATAATCCACAAGTCAAAAGTTAAATTACTATAACCAAATTTATATATTACCTGCTTTTGAGAACTTGCTTGTTTCATTCTGTCCATAGTTGTATAAAACTGCTGAACATGAATTGATTCATCACTTTCATAATCGGCAAGATGATATACTACCGTTTTATCAAAAACTGTAAGTTTTTTTATGTATTTAACAGGGTCACTCTGGACTTCACACTTTATCGATACTTTATGAGTGGAGTTTTCATTTTTGTTAATTATATTTTCCAGCCACTTTAAATACCAATACTCTGTTTCTCCCCCTACACTAAAAAAATAAAGGTTACGCTCTTTCAAACGAGCCATATATTACACCTCACCTTCGCCAGAGAGAATCTCTTCAAAAATTGGTGTAAAATCAATATCTTTAATGGCTCCATATTGACTAATAAAATATTTTTTCATATAATCTTCATGTTTACGAACGCCCCTTTCACCGGTCGTTCCGAAATCAGATAAAGCATAAAGTGTGCTGTATTGGCTGTTATCATCACGCTCCACAAACTTAATTTCATCTCTTCTAAAAAGGTTAGAATTAAGGAAAATTGGATTGTGTGTATTAAAAATAAGCTGTGCATTATGGATATTAATATCATCATTATGAAATATATTAATAATGCTCATAAGCGCCATCGGATGTATAGAAGCATCAAATTCATCAACAATTAAAGTACCGCCTGTTTGCATTGCACGAATTACCAATGGGAACAAATTGATAAAACGAATTGTGCCGTATGACTCAAATATTTCAGCTGCTATAGCAGTACTTTTTTTTGCTTTTGTATTATTAATAATAGAACATAGTTTCGCCTCGGAATCGTCATCACTCACCACATATCCTATAGCATTAGAAGTAATCCCAAAAAGTTTTGCAGCTTTATCGGTAGTTGCTTCCACATATACAGTCTTTTTCTGGGGGTCTATAAACCTTTTAATTAATTGCATAGAGTTAGCCCTATATATTACCATAAACTTATTTGCAAACCAATCAGTAACCATATTCACAAATGATTGTGAGAAAATGAGTCTAAACCCATTGGTAAGGAATAACTCTTCTTGATTCAGGCTGCTTCGTGCAATCTCAAAAGCCCCTTTATAATTTTGCCCTGCAGATTCAGGTAAATATTTTTTAATAGCTTTCAGATTTTTAATAACTAACTTTTCGCCGCGCTTAAATACTAATTCTCCATTTACAGATAGTTCTTCATTAATGACTTTTCTCTTATAATCTTCTTCAAGGAATAATCCTAAATCAAGACTTACGCCGTATTTCACCAATGTCCCATCCTCAAAAAATTCAACATAAAACTCAACCGGCATAGATGAAGTAAATTTATTATTTGGGATTAACTCCAATGCGTACGATGCCGTATTAGGTGAAGATTTTTCTTCGGAGTTTTTAATATTTCCGCGCAGAACAATAGCACGAAACACATCCATTGCACTTATTATATTTGACTTTCCTGCTGCATTAGGGCCATATATAACAGATGAACATAATCCTTCAACCAACTTGCGTTTTACCTTTTCCTTTAATAAACTATAATCAAGCCCCGATTGCTTTGCCGCCTTTTTCATAGAGAATTTTGTTTCTTCCACAAATGACTTGTAGTTTTTTGTTGTAAATTCGAGCAGCATGACCATAACCTCCATTTTGCATTATATTTGCAATATCATATTAATATTATATGCACATTTTGCCCAAAAGTCAATATTTATATTCAGATTTTGCAAATATATTGCAAAATGAGCATATACCAAATATTATCATTTCCACTCTCACACCATCGCACCGCCTGATATGCGGCGGCTTAGGCATAAGAGAGTTTAGCTCTATATGGCTTAGCTCCCTTATGCCTATTTTTGTGTTGAATTACTGTTTGCACTTATGGTATAATAAATACAATTGAGGTAGAAAAGCCGCTGGCTTTTCCTCTTATGTATTTATTGAATCGGTGTGAAGCAAGCCGATTTGCGGCTTGCACTTATGATATAATATCTGCAAAAGCAGATATTATACAGGAAATAAAGGATGATGAATATGTTTGAGGGATTTTCTCCCCGCACTATTGATTTTATGTGGAACCTCCGCTTCAACAACCGAAAGCCCTGGTTTGAAGAGCATAAAGAGGAATACCGGCGGGTTCTTCTCCGCCCCATGAGGGAGTTGGAATACGAGGTTTTCGAGCGGCTTGCCGGTCAATGCGGCGACCGCGGCTTTATCCACAAGACCGCACGCATTTACAGGGACGCAAGACGCCTGCACGGCAGCGATCCGTACAGGGACCATTTATGGTTTTCCATCGCACGGCCAAGCGAGGAGTGGACATCCACACCCGTATTCTGGTTTGAACTGGAGCCTGAAAGCTGGAGCTACGGTTTGGGCTATTACCAGGCAAAGCCTGTCACCATGTCAAAGCTGCGCTCGCGTATCGATAAAGCGCCGAAGCAATTTGAAAAGCTTATCGCGCCTTTGGAAAAGCAGGAGGAATTTGTCCTGGAAGGCCCGGAGTATGTAAGGAAAAAGACAGCGCCTACTCCTAAAACTGAAAAATGGTATAATATGAAATCATTTTCACTGATTCACAGCCAAGCCAACGGTACGGAGCTTTTTTCACCGGAATTGGCCGGCCGGCTTGTAAGGGGCTTTGAATTTCTTATGCCCTTTTATGACTATTTTGCTACACTGGATGCCGATCCCGACCCGCAAATCGGATAAAACAAATGCGGGAAGCATTGCAATATAGCCTTTATATCTTTATTAAATCTATCTTCCTGCCGTATTCGCCGTTTTGGGAATAGTGTACTGTATAAGCCGTACCGCCGATGTTTTTCCGCAAGTACGCGATACATAAATTTGAATTGTCAACCATAAACCTGTTGCGCACCATCATTAACATAATTATGTTATTCTTTTAATATGTTTTACAAATTAAAGTTGAAAGGAAAGGTCCGTATGAATCCTGCCTCGCCTAAGGCGGTTAAAAAAATACTGGGCGAACTTGGCACAAGGCCGAATAAAGCCCTGGGGCAAAATTTTTTAATTGATGAAAAGGTACTTAGCCTGACGGTTGAGGCAAGCCAAATTACCGGTCAGCATGGGGTGCTTGAAATCGGGCCCGGCATAGGAGCCCTCACATACGAGCTTTCAAAGCATGCGGGAAAAGTCGCGGCAATTGAGATTGACCGCACCTTTGCCGCTTATCTTGAAGGCGCGTTTTCAGATTGCGGCAATGTGAAAATTATATGCGCTGACGCGCTGAAATCGGATTTAAACAAAATTATATCGGAAAACTTCGGCAATATGCCCGTAGCCGTTGTTGCCAACCTGCCGTATTATATAACATCGCCGCTTATAATGAAATTTCTGGAGGATACACTCCCGGTAGAATCCGTTACCGTTATGATACAAAAGGAGGTTGCGCAAAGGATTACAGCCTCCCCTTCAACCGCGGATTACGGCGCTTTATCCGTTGCGGCTCAATATTACAGCACTCCGCGGATAATCGGGTTTGTCCCGCCGGAGTCCTTCTTACCGCCGCCGAAGGTGACATCGGCCGTTATTCGTTTGGATCTGAAAAACCATGTCAGGCCGCAGGTTAAAAACGAAAAAAAGTTTTTTCTTGTGGTAAAGGCGGCCTTCGGCCAGCGGCGAAAAACCCTGGCAAACGCGCTTTCGGCGTGCTTTGACATGCCCAAAGATGAAATAAAAGAGATTATAAAATCGATATGCCAAAACGAAAATGTACGAGGAGAAAACCTCGATATAGACCAATTTATTAAAATATCGGAATTGATTCGATAGGAATTCGACTTCCTTATGCATAGGCATAAGGGAGTTCGACTCTCTTATGCCTCAGGATAAAGCTTTTTAATGCCTTCCCCTATTTCCCTGAAAACCGGAGCGGCGGATGCGGCACCCGATTTTCCGTTTTCGGCAAGCACAACACAAACGTATTTTGGGTTTTCCTCCGGAAAATAGCCGCCAAACCATCCGTGTGTCATAAGCTCTCCGTCCTTTTCCCATCCGGATTGTGCGCTGCCTGTTTTTCCCGCGGCGCCCCAGCCCTCTATTTGCGCGTTCGTTCCGGTTCCCTCCTTTACCGCCGTTCTTAGCATTTTACGCAAAGCTGCTGCTGTTTGTGCGGAAATTACGCGCTTTGTCCCTTTTGTTTTTGTTTGTGTGTAATTTCCGTTTTGATCTACAATGCCGTCTGTCAGTGTAAGGCTTTTGCGGATGCCGCCGTTTGCAATTGTGCAAAACATATCGGCAACCTGCAGCGGCGTAACCTTGATTTTCCCCTGCCCTATCGATATATTTGCAATTTCCTGTGGCATGTTTTCGATATCGGAAGGGATATAACCTTTCTTCTCTCCGAATCCTTCGATATTGAGAATTTTCTGGTCAAAGCCCAGTTTTTTCGCGTATTCGTTTATTTTATTTATTCCAAGATCCTGCCCTATTTTGTAAAAAACAACGTTGCAGGAATGGGCAAGCCCCAGCTCAAGGGATAAAACACCGTGTCCGTCTTTGTTGTTGCAAACAAATTCCCTGCCCGAAACATCAAGGGCGCCGCCGCATCTGAATTGTGACTGCGGGTTGTATATGCCTTCCTCAAGGGCCGCGGCGGCAAGCACCACCTTAAAAACCGAGCCTAAATCATATTCGGATACCGCCCTGTTTATAAGCTCGCCCCGGCTGCTTGTAAGATATTTTGCAAGCTGTGACTGCAGAAAATTCGGCCTGCTTGCCATAGCCAGTATATCTCCCGTTTCAACCTCAACCACAACCGCGGCGCCGTTTTCCATATTGTTATCCAATGCTTTTTCGACTATTGCCTGCACATGATAATCAATCGAAAGCCTTATGCCGTTATAATTTTTTTTGCTTGTTCTGTTGTACCCAAGCCCCGTCATCATTTTGCTGTTTGCGTTTTTTATCATGGATATGCTGTCGGATTGTTCTATTGTAAGTTCCTTATCAAACGCATATTCTATTCCAAAGCCCCCGTCATCGGACTTATAACCTATAACATGGCTGAGAAGGCCGTCCTGGTTGTATCTTTCGCTTACGTTAAACAGCATAACGCCCCTCATTTTCACAAGCCGTGCCTGCTGCTCCGTTACGGCCTGAAGCGGGAAAATTTCAATATCATCTTTTGTTATTTTTTGCCCGATAAGGCGGCTTACCTCATCGGGGTTGACACATTCCTGCACTATAACCGCCGCATGTAGCCTGCACCGGCCTTCGGTTATCGCGCGCATTTGCCTGTCGTAAATTATCCCCCGTGCGGTTTTTATAGGAATGCTGTCGGTACGCTGGAGAACCGCCTGTTTTGACAACGCTTCCCCTTTGATTGCGGACAGGTACCCCAGACGCACACACAAAAGCAACAAAACAACAACCGTAAAAATACCAAATTGTTTAATCCTTGCCAAATTTATCACCGGATATATTTTTATAAAAAGTTATGGAAATTATACCTGGTTGTGGTATAATAATTGTAGTTAAATTCAAAACAAAGGGGTTTATTATGAAAATAATAAATATTAACGAAAATGACAGCGGGCAGCGTCTTGACAAGTTTTTGCACAAGATGTTTAAAGAAACAATGCCGTCATCTTTAATTTATAAATATATAAGGAAAAACAGGGTTAAAGTAAACGGCAGGAAAAGTAAAATAGATTACATCCTGCAATGGGGCGATACCCTGCAGCTTTATATAAACGACGAATTTTTTGACACCGGCAAAAAAAGGCTTACAGACAATACAGGATTTGATTTTGATATAATATATGAGGATGAAAATTTAATACTTATAGATAAAAAACCGGGCGTTACTGTACATGACGACAACCAACACAGCAAAAACACCCTTATAGCACAGCTTCATTCATATCTTTCGTCAAAGGGCGAATACGATGCCGAAATGGAAAACAGCTTTGCCCCTTCATTATGCAACCGTTTGGACAAAAACACAAGCGGAATAATAATCGCGGCCAAAAATGCGGCTTCGCTCCGGGCAATGAATTATATATTAAAGCAAAGAATGGTAAAAAAATATTACCTGGCACTCTGCCGCGGTGTTTTTGAAAACAAACAGGCAACACTCACCGGCTATTTGCGCAAAGACAGCAATCAAAACAAAGTATATGTAAGCAGCACACCCGTAAAAGATGCGCAGAAAATAATAACATCCTACAGGGTTATAAAACAAAACAAAGACAGCGCATTGCTTGAAATCGAGCTTGTAACGGGACGGACACATCAAATAAGGGCACATCTGGCGTCAATAAACCATCCGGTAGCAGGCGATAAAAAATACGGGCACCTCAAAGGGGAAGCCCGTCAATATCAGGCATTGCATTCATATAAATTGAAATTCCTCGGCGGGTTTGAAGACACCTGTCTTTCATACCTTGCGGGGAAAACATTTGTTTCGCAAAGCGCTGATTTTATTTAGATAATTTTCACTCTTCCTCCGGATTGTCCTTGAAGTTTTCAATATCCAGATTTTGCAGCATCTCATTCCACTGAGCCCGGGTAATTAAAACTTCTCTTGGTTTTGTACCTTCGAATTGACCTATTATTTTTCTTTGCTCCATCTGGTCAATCAAACGGGCGGCACGCTGATAGCCGATTTTCAGCCTTCTTTGGTACATTGCAACCGAAGCCTGGCCTGCCTCAATCGCCATTTCAACGGCTTGCGGCAAAAGCTCGTCCGCCTCCGAGCCCCTGTTTTCGTTTGCCATCTGGCGCTCGCCGGCATTTTCTATTTGTTCGATTACATCCTGGTTATATTCCGCTTCGTCATTCTGGTTTTTAACAAAGGATACTATTTTTTCAACTTCCCTGTCATCAACAAATGCGCCCTGAACACGCTGGGGTTTTGACGCGCCCATCGGGTAATAAAGCATATCGCCCCTGCCGAGCAGTTTTTCCGCCCCGCCCATGTCAATTATTGTTCTGCTGTCAACATAGGACGAAACGGCAAAGGATATTCTCGAAGGGATATTTGCCTTAATAAGACCGGTAATTACGTCGACCGACGGACGCTGGGTGGCGATAACAAGGTGCATTCCCGCCGCCCTTGCCATTTGTGCAAGCCGGCATATGCTGTCTTCCACTTCGCTTGGGGCAACCATCATTAAATCCGCAAGCTCGTCAATAATAATCACAATTTGAGGAAGCTCTTCCATGTCGTTTTCGCGGGCATGAAGATTATAGCTTTTTATATCGCGCACATTATTGTCCGCAAAAAGCTTATACCTGTTTGTCATTTCCACAACCGCCCATTGCAGCGCACCTGCCGCTTTTCGCGGATCCGTCACTACCGGGATAAGCAGATGAGGGATACCGTTATATACTCCCAGTTCAACAACCTTCGGGTCAACCATCACAAGCTTAACCTCATGGGGAGCCGATTTGTAAAGAATGCTTGTTATCAGTGTATTTATACAAACCGATTTTCCCGACCCGGTAGAACCGGCTATAAGTAAATGAGGCATGCGCGCAATGTCGGCAATAACCGGCTTGCCCGCTATGTCTTTGCCGACGGCAAATGCCAGTTTGCTGCCAAACCGCGAAAATTCAACTGTACCGATAACTTCCCTGATGTTAACCTTGCTTTGGAATTCGTTAGGAACCTCAATACCGATTGCCGTTTTGCCCGGTATCGGCTCTATTCTCACGCCGGTTGCCGCAAGGTTTAGGGCAATATCGTCCACAAGGTTGGTTATTTTACTGATTTTAACGCCGGCTTTGGGCTGGAGCTCATACCGGGTTATGGTGGGCCCTTTGCTGTAATCGACAATTTTTGCCTCCACACCGAAAGAGTTCAGAGTATCAATCAGCTTTTTGGCAGTCCGCTCCAAAGCCTCTTCCATCATTGGGGAAGGCTTTTCCGGTTCCCTTAAAAGGCTGAGCGGAGGAAATTCATAATCCGTTTTGTCATTTACAACTTCTATTTCAATTTGTTCCGGCTCTTCGCGTTTTTTCTTTTTAGGCAGCAGCGCAACCTCCGTGGCTACGTCAATTGCTTCTTCTATTGCCTCCTCGTCCGGATTTTGCGTTGCCTGAACCTCTGACTGCACCACAGCCTGCATATCAAGGGGAGATTCTTTTTTTTCCGGTTTTTCCGGGAAATCGGCAAAGTCTTTTTCAAAATCAAGCACTTGCTTCTTTAACTTTTTGAATTCTTTTTTCAATTTCGGTGAAATAGCGTCGGAATAATCTATTTCTTCATCCTCATCGTCATCCTCCGCCAATTTGTCCTTTATGCCGTTCCATAAAAACGAAAACACCTTTACAAGGGATATTTCAAAAACTATAATAACAAGGGCTAAAATCACCGCACTGACCAGTATTATACTCCCCACATACCCGAAGGGGATAACAATATACTGCGTTATAATACCGCCCAAATACCCGCCGCCTATTCCTTGCTTCCCCATTTCCCAATAGTTTACCCCTTGGGGATTGGAAGCAAGATGCCATAACACGCTTATTAGAATAATAATAACGCAGCAAAGCCAGTACTTGGACGCATATACCTGAATATTCCGCCTTATTATAAGATGCAATGCGGCGGCTATCACAATAAAGCACAAAAAATAAGCGGGAAAGCCCAGCAAACCCATTGATACGGATTTAACCCCTTCCCCCACCACTCCGGCGGTATTCGTAAAAAAGCTAATGCCGATAAAAATCGAAACAGCAATAAGGACAATTCCGATTACTTCGTAGTTCAGCTTTTTTTTGCGCTTGTACGAGCGCTTTTTATATCTGGCGGACGCAGCAGTGCTTTTTGCTTTTCTTGCCATTTTAACGATTCATCCTTTACTGGTTTAATAAAATTTAAACTGAAACAATTATTGTTATTATCCCGACAATCCAGCAGTAAAAAGCAAAATATTTAAATTTATTCCTGCCAAGCATTGAAACCAAAAATTTTATCGCCGCAATTCCGCTGACGGCAGACACAACCAATCCCAAAACACATTGAAACGCGGGAACCGGCATGCCTTCCCCGGATAAGATATCGGGAACGGAAGCGGCCGAAGCCCCGAGTATGGCAAATATCGAAAGAAGCAGCGAAAACTTTACCGCAAATTCCTTTTTCAGACCGGTAAGAACCCCGCCGAAAATTGTAGAGCCGCTGCGGGAAATTCCGGGCAAGACGGCAAAAAGCTGGAATAAACCTATAATCAGGGCATTTTTATACGGCATATTTTCAGCGGCGAATTCGCCTTTTTTCAGCCTGTCCGTCATAAAAAGCAAGCAGCCCGTAATTAAAAGGGCACATCCCACAAGCAAGGGGTTGCCAAAAAGCGTTTCAACCTTGTTTTTTACTAAAAAAACCGCAACCAACGGAAGGGTGCCGATTATTAAAAGCATTAAAAACCTGTGGCGGGCCGATTTAAAATCGGCTTTTCCGCGAAGCAAATCAAAAAACGATACAATAAGCACCAATACGTCTTTCCAGTAAAAAAACAAAACCGAAATTAACGTGCCCAAATGCAAAAGTATATCAAAGGTTATGTACTGTTCGCTGTCGGGCAGTCTAAGCAAATTTTGAAAAATTACAAGATGCCCAGAGCTTGAAACCGGCAGGAACTCAGTTAAGCCCTGAATAAGACCTAATAATACCGCATTTAAATTTGTCATAATTAATCTCCGTTTCTAATTTATTAACCCGGAGGCCATGTCAAATTTCTTCCGCCAAGCAGATGAAAATGCAAATGGTTAACGGTTTGTCCCCCGTCCTTTCCGCAATTGTTTACTATTCTGAAACCGTCCTCTGCAATGCCTTCCTCCCGCGCAATACGGGCCGCCGCTTCAATTATATAAGAAACAATGCTGCTGTTGGAACTGTTTATTTCAAGCGCCGACGATATATGCTGCTTCGGTATAATTAAGATATGCACCGGAGCTGCGGGAGAAATATCACGAAAAGCAATTATTTTTTCATCTTCAAACACAATTTCGGACGGAATTTGTCTTGATACAATCTTGCAAAAAATACAGTCCATGCAAACACTCCCTATTTTATTTTAATAAATTTTCCACAATATCTTTAACTTGTTTTAAAGCTTCGTCTGCTTTCGACACGTCCTTGCCGCCCGCCTGGGCGCTGTCCGGCTTGCCTCCTCCTCCGCCGCCGGTGATTTTGGCTGTTTCACGCACGATGCTGCCGGCGTCTGCGCCGTCCGCAACCGCATCTTTTGTAGCCATTGCAACAAATGAAATCTTGCCTTCTTTCACCGAACAAAGGACTATTACGGCATTAGAAACCTTGTCCCGCAGCCTGTCGCCCAAGCTGCGCATGCCTTCCACATTCAAATCATCCGTTCTGCCTGTTATAACATATGTGTTTTTGACCTTCTGAGCGTTTTTGATTAAGCTGTCAACCGAGCCTGCCGCAAGCTTGCCCCTTAGGGTTTCTATTTCCTTGTTTGCCGCTTTCAGCTCGTTTACAAGGCCCTCCGCCCTGCCTGCTATATCCGCAGGGGTTGTCTTTAAAACCGCCGCCAAATCTTTAATTTGATTTTCCTTTTCGCGCAAATTGTAAAGAACGCCGGTTCCCGTTACTGCTTCAATTCGCCTGATACCTGCCGCTACCGCGCTTTCACGCATTATTTTAAACAGCCCTATTTGCGACGTGTTTTTAACGTGGCAGCCGCCGCACAGCTCGGCGGAGTAGTCACCCATTTTAACAACCCGGACGACAGAGCCGTACTTTTCGCCAAACAGTGCCGTAACACCTTCCTTTTTGGCCTCTTCCAGAGAAGTATGCGTAATCTCAACATCCAGCGACTTTAGTATTATATCGTTGACCTGGTCTTCCACCGCCAGCAGCTCCTGCTCTGAGAGTGAGGCAAAATGGGAAAAATCAAAGCGCAGGTAATCTTTATTTACATACGAACCGCTTTGCATTACATGGCTGCCGAGTACATTTTTAAGCGCGCGATGGAGCAGGTGGGTAGCGCTGTGGTTTCGCGAAGTGCTTTGCCGGGTTTCGCGGTCGATCTTTACCGTAACGGTATCCCCCTGCTTTAGGCTGCCCGCTTCAATTGATGCAATATGCAATATCTTGCCGCTCGGCAGCTTTTGGGCATCCGAAACATAAGCACTGCATCCGCCGTTAATTTGCCCCCTGTCGCCGGCTTGCCCGCCGCTTTCACCGTAAAATACCGTTTTGTCAAGCACTATGGTTACTTCTTCCCCAGCTTTTGCACTTTCCGAAATGCAATCGCCCTTGATTATGGCAACAACGCGGGCGCTGCATTCATCATTGTCATAACCTGTAAATTCGGTAGGCTCGTTGCCCAACAGGTCATAAACACCGTCGTCCCAGCCCTCGCTGCCACTGTCTTCGCGGGCTGCCCTGGCCCGGCTTCTTTGCTGCTGCATTAATTGGCTGAATGTTTCAATATCCGCTTCAAGGCCGCTTTCCTGCAATATCTCAACCGTCAAATCAATCGGGAATCCGTATGTGTCATAAAGCTTAAAGGCGTTTTCTCCGGACAGCATACTGCCTTTTTGATTTTTTATTTCATTAATATAATCGTTCAGTATTAACAGGCCCTGATCAACCGTCTTTTCAAAGCTTTCTTCCTCCGTCAGCACCCAGCTTTTAATATAATCCCTTTTTTCTTCAAGTTCGGGATAAGCCGATTTGTTTTCGTCTATTACGGTATCCACCACTTGGTGTATAAAGGTGCCTTTTATGCCGAGCAGTCTGCCGTGCCGCGCGGCGCGCCTTAACAGGCGGCGCAGCACATAGCCGCGTCCTTCGTTCGAAGGGACAACGCCGTCGCTTATCATAAAGGTTATTCCTCTTACATGGTCCGTTATAACCCTTAGGGATATGTCCGTTTTTTCGTTTTCGTTATATTTTACACCCGAAATACGGCTGATATGGTTCATAATATTACGCACCGTATCAACCTCGAATAAATTGTCGACATCCTGCATTATAGCCGCAAGGCGCTCCAATCCCATTCCCGTATCAATGTTGGGATGGGCAAGTTTGTTATAATTGCCCTCTTCATCCTTGTCAAACTGAGTAAAAACAAGGTTCCAGAATTCCACATACCTGTCGCAGTCACAGCCCGGGCCGCAGTTCGGACTGCCGCAGCCGCATTTTTCTCCCCTGTCATAATATATTTCGGAGCAAGGGCCGCACGGGCCGGTGCCTATTTCCCAGAAATTATCCTCCTTCCCCAGCCGTACTATACGACCGGGGGATACTCCGGCTTCATTTTCCCATATTTGGGCCGCTTCGTCATCCTCTTGATAAATGCTTACCCACAGCCTGTCAACCGGGATTTTCAGCTCGCCGGTAACAAATTCCCACGCCCACTTGATTGCCTCACGCTTGAAATAATCACCGAAGCTGAAATTGCCGAGCATTTCAAAATAAGTTCCGTGGCGCGCTGTTTTGCCGACGCGCTCAATATCGGGTGTCCTGATACACCTTTGACATGTGGTCACCCTTTTTGACGGGGGCTTTTCTTTTCCTGTAAAGTAAGGCTTCAGCGGAGCCATGCCTGCATTTATAAGTAAAAGCGATTTGTCGTTCTGAGGCACCAATGAAAAGCTTGGCAAGCGCAAATGCCCTTTCCCTTCAAAATAAGACAGGTATTTTTCCCTTATTTCATTTAGTCCCAAATTCTCCATAAGTCCACATCCTAAGTAATGATTTTATGCTTTTGCATTTTCATTACTATATTGTATAATTTATCAATTGTAATGTCAACCCATTTTTGTGTTTTTTGAGCTTCGGTCTTGCAAAATTGACGCAGCGGAAAGACAGAAACTTAACAAGGGCAGGGCATATGAACTATAATGCCGTCAATATGGTTACATCAACGGTATTTTCACCTACCCCCATGCGAAATCTGACGGGATATTCCTTATTGTTTCTGATTTTCAAATCAAGGTCCGGGTAGCTTACCGTGGCATCGTCCCCTAATTCAACATATCCTATTTCATTTTCGTGCTCGTGCCTTTCGGTTATTTCCAGGCCCGCTCCCAAAGCTCCGTTGTAAAGCGTAGTGCTTACCTGGCATATTCCTCCCCCATACCCTAAAACCTTTTCTTTTTTTATCAGCATTAAAGCCCTTTGAAACCCCCTTGCCTTTGTCCTCGGACCTACCGTTTTGTTGAAAGAAAAAACCTCACCGGGCTGCAGGACAACCTTGTTTATTTCTTCAATAGCCAAATCTATGTTTCTAAGCCTTGACTTGCTTTTATCAAGCAGCTTGGTCGAATATACGCCGATAACACGATTTTCGTATACCTTTGCCTGCTGCCCGGACGGCTGCTCGGTTTGCCGCGGAGCAACATTTTTTATGTTGCTTGAGCAGGAAAGCAAAATTATAAGCGACATAAGCATAATTACCGGTTTTATCATATAAAATCATCTCCTTTAGTCTTGTTTATTGCTTTACGTTTTATTATTTGCATATAAATTTTATACAATTCGAAAAAAAGTTTTGAATATTTATTTATTTTTTCCTTTATATGTGCTATAATAGGTGAAATCAAGGTATTACTGATTTATTATGACATTTAATTAATAAAATATAAATCAAGGAGGTTTTAAAATGTCCGAAAATATCAAACAAGTTGCCGAGCGGCTCAGGGAATTGCGTGAAATAGAAGGTATTTCGGCCCAGTCCTTTGCAAAACTATTAAATATCGACTTTGATACTTACTTAGAATACGAAAAAGGCGAAACCGACATACCGGTAAGCTTTTTATACGACGCCGCAAACAAGCTGAACGTGGATCTTACAACCCTTTTAACCGGTTCTTCACCGAAGCTGCGTATATATTCCCTTGTTAAAAACGGCGAAGGGCTTGACGTGGAGCGCAGCAAGCAATATAAATACAAAAACCTTGCCTTTAATTTTATCCGTAAAAAGGCAGAGCCTTTTCTTGTAACTGTTGACCCGCTTCCCGACGATGCCCCGATTAGCCTTAACAGCCATCCGGGGCAAGAAATGGATTATGTTCTGGAAGGCACACTTATTGTAAAAATCGGTGACACCACCTTAACGCTGAATGAGGGCGATACGCTATACTACGATTCTTCTTTCCCGCATGGTATGAAAGCGGCAAACGGCAAAAGCGCAAAATTTCTTGCGATAATTTTATAGTTTATACCAAACACACCAGAAACTGCTTTTATTTAAGGAGGAAAAAATATTGAATTTAATTGATAAATACATAAACGGTGAATTCAATTCTTACGAAGATTTGAAAAACAACTTAAAAATAAACATCCCGGACAATTTTAATTTCGGCTTTGACGTCGTCGACGAGCTTGCGCGCATTTCTCCCGATAAAAGGGCCCTTGTATGGTGCGACGATTACGGCAACGAAAGAACCTTCACTTTTAAGGAAATATCCGAATACAGCAATAAAACCGCCAACTTCTTAGTTTCGCTCGGCATAAAAAAAGGCGACAGGGTTATGCTTATTTTAAAAAGAAACTACCAATTCTGGTTTGCAATCATAGCCCTTCATAAAATCGGCGCAGTTGCGGTGCCTGCCACACACCTTCTTACGAAAAAAGACCTGATTTTCAGAAATAATGCGGCCGAAATAAAAGCGGTTATTTGTACCAATGAAGAATTCGTTTTTTTAAATGTGGACGAAGCCCAAAAGGAATCTCCCACCCTGAAAATAAAAATATCCGCAAACGCCAGGCACGAAGGTTGGCTTTTCTTTGATGAAGAAATCGAGTCCCGTCCGGCCGTATTTGAAAAACCGACAGGGGAAGCAATGCCGCAAAACGATGATATTATGCTTCTTTACTTCACATCCGGGACAACCGGGAATCCCAAAATGGTTATACACAATTTCATATATCCGCTGGGACATATCATCACCTCAAAGTTCTGGCAAAATTGCCGAAAGGACGGCTTGCACCTTACCGTTGCGGAAACCGGATGGGCAAAAGCCGTTTGGGGCAAGCTGTACGGCCAGTGGCTTTGCGAATCGGCTATTTTCTCATATGATATGGAAAAATTCGTCCCGAAAAATCTGCTTGAGAAAATCGTGCAATACAAGGTTACAACATTTTGCGCCCCGCCGACAATGTACAGGTTTATGCTCGGAGAGGACTTAACGCAGTATGACCTTTCCTGCCTTGAATATTGCTCGATTGCAGGGGAACCTTTAAACCCCGAGGTTTACAAAAAATTTAAAGAGCTTACCGGGCACCGGCTGATGGAAGGGTTCGGTCAGACAGAGACTGTCGTCACTGTTGCCAACTTTCCGTGGATGACGCCCAAGCCCGGCTCCATGGGCAAGCCTTCGCCGCTTTACGATATTGATATTGTCGACGAAAACGGGAACTCCTGCGACATCGGCGAAGAAGGCGAGATTGTAATAAAAACCGAAAAAAATACTCCCGTCGGTATGTTCCTCGGTTACCACAAGGACGACGAGCTGACAAAAAGCGTCTGGCACGACGGCTGCTACCATACCGGGGATATCGCATGGAAAGACGAAGAGGGTTATTTCTGGTATGTGGGCAGAAGCGACGATGTAATTAAAAGCTCGGGCTACAGGATAGGCCCCTTTGAGGTTGAAAGCGCACTTATAGAGCACCCCGCCGTTATAGAAACCGCAATAACGGCCGTTCCGGACGAAATCAGGGGCCAGATAGTAAAGGCAACGGTAGTTCTGGCAAAAGGATATACCCCTTCCGAAGAGCTTAAAAAGGAGCTGCAAGACCATGTAAAAAAGGTTACAGCACCTTATAAGTATCCAAGGATAATTGAATTTGTCGATGAACTCCCCAAAACAATAAGCGGGAAAATCAGGCGCGTTGAGCTGAGGGAAAGGGATAAAAACAAATAAATCGAATAGGTATAAGCCGGGCCAATATGGACCCGGCTTTATGTTTACTTTATTTAAGCAGTTATCATTGTGCCTATTCCGGTGTCCGTAAATATTTCAAGCAGGATGCAATGGGGAATGCGCCCGTCAATGATATGGACACGCTTAACCCCGGCATCAATAGCCTCAATGCAGCTTAGGGTTTTGGGTATCATACCGCCGCATATTTTGCCTTCTTCAATCATTTTAAATATTTTGTCCTGTGATATTTCATATATGATTTCGTCACTTTCGTTGCTTTCTTTAATTCCGGGAACATCCGTCAAAAGCATAAGCTTTTCAGCCTTTAAAGCCGCAGCGATAGCTCCGGCGACGGTATCGGCGTTAATGTTGTAGCTTTGCCCGTCACTTCCTATGCCAATCGGCGCAACTACGGGAATATATCGGTCGCTTGCAAGCACATTAAGGGCATGGGCGTTAATACGGGTAATTTTTCCGACAAACCCTATATCAACTTTTTCACCGTTTACGATTGGCATATCTTTTTCACACTCGATTAATTTCCCGTCTATTCCGCAAATGCCGATCGCATTGCCTCCTTTAACGTTAATCGAAGATACTATTGCCTTGTTTGTTTTACCTACAAGCACCATTTGGGCAATATCCATTGTCTTAGCGTCCGTCACCCGCAAACCGTTTACAAACTCACTTTTAATATTGTAATGGGACAGCGCTTCCGAAATATCAGGCCCCCCGCCGTGGACAATAATCGGGTTTACGCCCACATACTTTAAAAGGGTTATATCCTCCATTACCTTTTCTTTTAGACTGTCGTCTATCATTGCGTTGCCGCCGTATTTTATTACCACGGTTTTTCCCGCAAGCTTTTGAATATACGGCAGTGCCTCAATTAAAATATTTGCCTTATTAATATATTTTTGCATATCCTTCTTCTCCTTTACAGATAAAATGCCGGATTGTCTATGCCCATGCTCTCGGGCAAGCCGAACATTATATTCATATTCTGAACAGCCTGGCCGGCGGCTCCCTTTACAATGTTATCAATGCAGGAAACCACTATAACTCTTCCGGTCCTTTCGTCAACGGCAAGGCCCATATCCACAAAGTTAGAGCCTGCAACATGGTGTGTCTCGGGAAGTTTGCCGCAGTCATATATCCTTATAAAATAATCGTCCTTGTAGTATGATTTATATAAATCTATAAGCTGCTGCGCACTGTAAGACTTATCCCGCAATTCGGCATAGCATGTTGCCAGTACCCCTCTTTTCAGCGGAATAAGATGAGGGGTAAAGCTTAAAACAATCTCTTCCCCGGCCAGGGCGGACAGCTCCTGCTCTATTTCGCTTGTATGGCGGTGCTTTGCAATTTTGTAAGCCTTCATATTTTCCGTACATTCGCAAAAGCTGTAGTCAAGCGCCTCACTTCGTCCCGCACCCGTTACCCCGGATTTTGCATCTATAACAATGCTTTTAAAATCTATCAGTTTGTTTTCTACAAGCGGCGCAAGGGCCAATATGGAGCAGGTTGTGTAGCATCCCGGGTTTCCGATAATGGCGGCTCCGGCAATCTCATTCCTGTACAGCTCGCAAAGGCCATATACCGATTTTCCAAGCAGCTGCGGCGAGCCGTGCTCGGTTCCGTACCACTGCTTGTAAATCTCCGGGTCCTTATACCTGTAATCGGCGCTGAAATCAATTATTTTAACACCTTTTTCCGCAATGGCGGGGATTATTTCCTTAGAGGCGCCGTGGGGAAGAGCGGTAAAAACAACATCGCTGTCCGATGCAATTTTATTCACGTCCATGCCCTCAAGCTTTATATCGCATATATTCATAAAGCTTTCGTATATGTCGGACATCTTTTGCCCCGCATAGCTTTTTGAAACAAGGTGAACAATTTCAGCCTCGGGGTGTTTTGACAGTATGCGTACAAGCTCGGCTCCCGCATACCCGGTCGCACCCACAACGGAAATTTTTATCATTATGCTATCAAATCCTTTCATTATTAAATAAAACATTTATAATTATACCACACTATGCATAAAAATGCAAGTATTGCATTTCGTGTAAAAATGTTGTAAAATAAATTAAATAGGAGGTTTGATTATGAAAAAAGATTATTTCAGCATCAAAAAAATGTCCGTAACAGGGATGCTCACGGCGCTTACTGTTGTATTGGGATTGTCTGGGCTTGGGATTATACAGATTCCGGGGCTTCCTTTTAAAGTAACAATATTACATATTCCCGTTATCATAGGGGCTGTTTTAGAAGGCCCCGTTGTCGGAGGAGCAATCGGTTTGCTGTTCGGTTTATGGAGCATAGTAGACAAGGTTATAAGGCCTACACCCACCGGCTTTGTCTTTTTCAACCCACTTGTTTCAGTTATGCCCCGCATACTGATTGGAATATTCGCGTATTATTCATATAAAATATTCATAAAATATATACCCGAAAATGTCGCTATGGCTTTATCCTCCATAATAGGTACCGCAATTAACACTATCGGTGTGCTTGGAATGATATATCTAATTTATGCCGCCGAGTACATGGAAACAATTAACCGGGCAAAGGAATCGGCATTTTGGTTTCTGGCCGGCACTGCCGTAAGCAACGGTATCCCCGAAGCAGTTGCATCCGCAATATTGGTACCGATTGTAATAATCGGCGTAAAAAAACTTAAAAAATCATAAGCTTAAAAGGCAATAATAAATATAAATAACATAAAATTAATATAATGATAATGTATTGCATCCCAGGCGCCTTATCAGGCTCACGATAAGTGCGGGGGGGGCAAGCAGTATTTATCTTGTGAGCCGGAAAGGTAAGTGATATTTATCATGGAACATGCCGTTATCTTCTGGATTTTTATTGCAATTGTTATGGGGGTTGTGGAAGGCGCCACAATGGCACTTGTTTCGATATGGTTTTGCATCGGAGCGATTGCCGCTGCGCTTTGCGCCTTGATAACAGAATCGGTATTTGTTCAGTGCCTAATTTTTGTTGTCGTTACCGCCTTAACGCTTGCGCTGACAAGACCGCTTTCAAAAAAACTGCTTAAAAAAGAATTTACGCCCACGAATGCCGACAGAATAATCAACCAGGAAGGAATCGTAACCGAAACCATTAACCCCATTGAAGGGCCCGGGCAAATCAATGTCGGAGGTCAAATCTGGTCAGCCAAAGGCGAAGGCTCCGATATTATAGAAAAAGGCTCGATTGTCAAAGTAATTAAAATTAAAGGTGTGTACGCCATCGTACAGCCGAAAAAGGAGGAAAAATAATGTATCTGCTATTTATCTTATTGGTCTTTGTTATTTTAATCATAACAAATGTAAAAATCGTCCCCCAGTCTTATGCTTATGTTATAGAACGGCTCGGCGCATACAGCGCAACCTGGGGTGTTGGCCTTCATTTTAAAATTCCGTTCATTGAAAAAGTGGCCAAGGTTGTTATGCTTAAGGAACAGGTTGCCGACTTCAGACCCCAGCCTGTTATTACCAAAGATAATGTAACAATGCAAATCGACACGGTTGTTTATTTTCAGATTACCGACCCGAAGCTTTATACTTATGGGATTGACAAGCCCATGAGCGCAATAGAAAACCTTACCGCCACAACGCTGAGAAATATTGTGGGTGATTTGGAGCTTGACCAAACCCTTACTTCCCGTGATACCGTCAATAGCAAAATGAGGTCGATACTTGATGAAGCTACGGACGCCTGGGGGATAAAGGTAAACAGGGTTGAGCTTAAAAATATTCTTCCTCCGCGCGAAATACAAGATGCCATGGAGCGTCAGATGAAGGCCGAGCGTGAGCGCCGCGAGGCTATTTTAAGGGCGGAAGGCGAAAAGAGATCCGCCATATTGGTTGCCGAAGGACAAAAACAAGCTCAAATTTTAAGTGCCGAAGCAAAAAAGGAAGCTCAAGTACGCGAAGCGGAGGGCGAGGCCGAAGCAATTATCAAGGTGCAGCAAGCTATCGCCGACGGTATAAAAATGATTAACGAAAGCAACCCCGGCGAGGCTGTTATTGCTCTTAAATCATTGGAAGCTTTTGCAAAGATTGCAGACGGCAAAGCTACAAAAATTATAATACCCTCGCAGATACAAGGGATTGCTGGCCTTGCGGCATCAGTTAAGGAAGTAATTAATGATTTAAAATAAAATTGAGCAAACGAAGGCGGATTTATTCCGCCTGAACATTTATAAATTAAACAACGAAAGGAAGAAAAAAACACATGTCAGGGCACAGCAAATGGTCTACTATAAAACGCAAAAAGGGTGAAGCCGACGCAAAACGGGGCAAGATTTTTACCAAGCTGGGGCGTGAAATCTCCGTTGCGGTAAAAGAAGGCGGACCGGATCCTTCCGTTAACAGTAAGCTCAAGGATATAATAGCAAAAGCAAAGGCTAACAATATGCCGGGCGATAATATATTAAGATGCATAAAAAAGGCATCGGGAGACGCAGATTCCGATAATTTTGAAAGCATTATATACGAAGGCTACGGTCCCTCCGGAGTTGCCGTTTTGGTTGAAACGCTAACCGACAACAGGAACAGGACCGCAGCGGATATGCGCCATTATTTCGATAAATACGGCGGCAACCTCGGTACAAGCGGGTGCGTTATGTTTATGTTTGACCAAAAAGGTGTAATCGTCATTGAAAAAGCCGATGACATCAATGAAGAAAAACTAATCGAGGACGCGCTTGAAGCAGGCGCGGACGATATTGACACACTGGAGGAATATTTTGAAATAACAACAAACCCGGCCGGCTTTTCGTCGGTCCGTGACGCATTGGAGAAGGCCGGATACAAATTCGAGCAGGCCGAGCTGCAATATGTACCCCAGACGTACGTTAACCTTACGGATGAAAATGCCGTTGATAAAATGAACAAGCTTATCGAGCATCTGGAAGATTGCGACGACGTTCAGGCGGTGTGGCACAACTGGGACGAAAATTAACAAGGAGCAGACAATCCTCCTTTTTTAAGGTGTTTGATTTCCCTCCGTTTTTCAAATTAAAACCTTTACAGAACCGTCAATATGTGATAGAATAAAATACAATTTTAATGGAGGGATTGCATTGAAAAAAAGCGGTTCGGAAATTATTTTGGAATGCCTGCTGGAGCAGGGTGTTGATACCGTTTTCGGCTATCCGGGCGGTGCCGTACTTAATATATATGACGCATTATATAAATACAGCGATAAAATTACACACATATTAACCGCCCACGAACAGGGAGCGGCTCACGCAGCCGACGGATATGCAAGGGCAAGCGGAAAAGTTGGTGTTTGCATAGCAACATCCGGCCCCGGAGCAACCAATCTTGTTACGGGTATTGCAACCGCCTATATGGACTCGGTGCCCGTAGTGGCAATAACCGGCAACGTAAATACAACCCTGCTTGGAAAAGACAGCTTTCAGGAAGCGGATATAACGGGGATTACGGCTCCGATTACAAAGCATAATTATATTGTAAAAGATATTAAATCCCTTGCGGACATTATAAGGGAAGCTTTTATGATTGCAAAAAGCGGAAGGCCCGGGCCTGTCCTTATAGACGTGCCAAAGGATATTTCCGCACAATATTGCGAATACGAGTATAAAAAACCGCTGCCCCCAAAGGCATGCAAGCCGAATGAAGACGAAATTAAAGCCGCATGCCGGCTTATATCCGAGTGTGAAAGACCGTTTATTTTTGCCGGCGGCGGCGTTATAAGCTCGGACGCTTGCGGACAGCTTTACCAGCTTGCAAAAAAAATAAACTCGCCCGTAAGCTGTTCATTGATGGGCCTTGGAGCTTATCCCGCACATGACGACCTTTTTACGGGCATGCTCGGCATGCACGGAACAAAGGCGTCAAATACCGCCGCGTTAAAATGCGATTTATTTATTGCAATCGGAACCCGTTTTTCCGACAGGGTAATCAGCGACCCTAAAAAATTTGCCCGTAATGCCAAAATACTTCACATTGATATTGACGCTGCCGAGATCGACAAAAACATTAAGGCATACCATTCGGTGCTGTGTGACGCAAAGCAGGCCCTTATTCCCATACTTGAAGGCGTCCGGGAAAAATCAAACAAGGACTGGCTTGAGCATATAACATCTTTAAAGCAGAATTACAAAATCGGACATGCTCATATCGGCACTCTTTCACCTTATTATATAATGAATAAAATATACGAGATGACCGATTCGGATACAATTATAACTACCGAGGTGGGACAGCACCAGATTTGGGCGGCGCAGTATTATCCGTATACCAAACCCCGGACCTTTATTTCTTCCGGCGGTTTCGGCACAATGGGATACGGGACCGGTGCGAGCATGGGCGCTTGCCTTGCATCCTCCGGGAGCAGGGTAATCCATATAGCCGGAGACGGCAGTTTCAGGATGAACTGCATTGAACTTGCAACAATGAAGCATTATAAGATTCCCGTTATTATAGTTTTATTTAACAACCAGACATTGGGAATGGTAAGGCAATGGCAAACATTTTTCTATGACAAGCGTTATTCCCAAACAACCCTTGACAGGGGCCCGGATTTTAATCTGCTTGCCGATGCTTACGGAATACGGTCATACAAAGCATGCTCCGAAAGTGAGTTTGATTTTGCTTTAAGGGAAGCGCTGTCTCTTTACGAGCCTGTATTAATCAACGCGCACATAGACATTGACGAACGTGTACTGCCTATGGTGCCTGCCGGAAGGCCGATTGACGAATTAATATTAGAATAAGTGGTGGTGTTACAAATTGGACAGTTTGTCCTTGCCTATCAAATTTATTGACGAATACCTTCCCAAAGCAGACCCTTCGTATATAGTTGTTTATTTGTATGCATACCGTTTTTTGTCGCAAAACGAGCCGCTGCCCGACAACTCACAGGTTGCGGCGGCCTTGGGAATGAAAGAAAGCGATGTATGCGATGCACTTAAATATTGGAACCGCCTGGGCTTTAACTTAGCGAGCAAAACCTCTGTAAAAACACTTCATAAAAGCATATATACACCGGGCGAAATTGCACAGCATGCCGAGTACGATAAAAACCTCAAATGGCTTTTCAAAGAAGCCGAAAGCGCCTTGGGAAAAATACTCTCAAGCGCCGATTTGCAGACCCTTTTTTGGATTTATGACTATTTGGGGCTTAATCATCAAATAATCATGCTTATTATCAATTATTCAAAAAAAATAAACAAAGCGACGATGAGATATGTGGAAAAGGTTGCAATTGATTGGGCGGACAACGGCATCGATACCGTCAGAAAAGCCGAAAAGCACCTTGCCATGCTTGATGAAAAAAGCTCATACGAATATCATGTAAAAAAGCTTTTAGGTATAAAGGACAGAGACTTTACACCCGGAGAAAAAACTATTATCGAGCAGTGGCAAAACCAGCTTAAGCCATCCGACGAAATGCTGCTTTCCGCTTTTGAAATCAATATAAACCGCACCGGCAAGCTTTCCATAAGATACATTAACGGAATATTAAAAAGCTGGGTTGAAAAGGGAATTGACCAACCCGAAAAGATTTCGGCGGATAAAAAGAGTGCCAAGTCAGGCAACTTCAAGCAGCGTGAGGACATAGACTTTGATGCGTTGGAAATGGAAATACTAAAAAAACGTATGGGGCGGTGAATCTGTGGAAAAATACACGGATGATATTTATGAAGAACTAAGCAGGGAATACATTAAAATACGCGAAGAGAACAAAAGAAAACAAGAAAAAATAATTGCCCGGATATACAGTGACATTCCCCGCATCAAAGCCATAGATGACGAAATCAGCAAATTAGGGCTGTCAGCCGCATCGGCCGTATTAAAAGGAGAAGCAAGCCCCCGGCTTGCCGTGCGGCAAATGCAGGAGCAAATGGAATTGCTTGTTTCGGAAAAAAATAAACTTTTGGCAGCCGCAAACTATCCCCCGGACGCGATGAAGGAAATTTACAGCTGCACAAAATGCCGGGATAAAGGATATATCGACGGTAAAAGATGCTCCTGCTATATACAAAAAAGAAGCAAGCTGCTCCAGCAGCGCGCCAACATTTGCATGTGCGACAAAAACACTTTCGAAAATTTCAACCTGAATATATTTTCGGATAAGATAGACACCAAATACGGGGTATCCCCGCGTGAAAACATGAAGTCAATATTTCAAATAGCCTTATCCTTTGCACGTTGTGAAAAGGATACTCCTAAAAATCTCTTGTTTTACGGGGCTACCGGATTGGGCAAAACCTTCGTATCGGACTGCATTGCAAAAAAATATATTGAAAGCGGTAAAACTGTTTTTTATATGTCCGCACCAAGATTGTTTTCAACCTTCGAGGATTACAAATTCGGCAGGGATACCTCTGCTATCTCGCAAAGAACAATTTCTTCCGTAAACAATGCCGAGCTTTTGATAATAGACGATTTGGGCACCGAATTTAAAACCGCTTATTCGGACAGTATTTTGTTTGATATAATTAATTCAAGGATTATTACGGAAAAGCCCATGATAATAAGCACAAACCTTTCAACAAAGGAATTAAAGCACACTTATTCCGAAAGGATTTGCTCGAGAATATTGGGCAATTTCAGTATTGTATTGTTTTTTGGAGAAGATTTAAGAATGAAAAATATTTAGGGGAAAACCAATGAGATTGTTTATTGCAATAACCCTTGACAAGGCGGCAAAGCAAAGCCTTGAAGAATCCATTCAAGCCTTGAAAAATTGCAGCATCAGCGGCAATTTTACCCGCTTGGAAAACCTTCATTTAACCGTTATTTTTATAGGCGAGACGGAAAATGTCAAATCCGTTTGTGATGTTATGGATAAGGTAAATGCCCCGCCCTTCAATATTGCCATAAACTGCATAGGGAAATTTGACCGTGCCGGCGGGAATATATACTGGGCAGGGGTTGACGGCGACGATACCCTTTTTAAAATCTATCGCCAGCTTTGCGAAAACCTGTCGGGTGCCGGTTTTAACATCAAAAACCAAAAATACCTGCCCCATATAACCCTCGGAAGGCAGGTTGTTTTATCCTCCGAACCTGATTTTTCTCCGGATAAGATAACCGTTTCTGTCGGCAGCCTTACTCTTATGGAATCAAAAAGAATAAACGGTAAGCTAATTTATATTCCCGTATACTCAAAAAAATTAGTTTGAATCTGTTAAATCCAAATCACGCACTGCAGGCCCCTGCAATACCTTTCCGTTTTCGTCAAACCTCGAACCATGGCAGGGGCAGTCCCAGCTTTTTTCATCATCATTCCATTCAAGCTTGCAGCCTAAATGAGTGCAGGTCGGAACCTGCGGTTTTGTAATTTTTCTTGCATATCCTGCCGTTGCCTCCAAGACATTTTCACCAATGCCTTTTACAGATTTTGACACCGGACGTTCTGGAGAAAATATGTCGGAAAATTCATTTTCCTTTCCCGTTATTTTATCGTGTAAAATCCGGGCGCTTATCATGCTGTTTGTCATGCCCCACTTTGAAAATCCCGATGCAACATACATATTGGGGGTTGATTTTCCGTACTGCCCGATATAAGTAAGTCCGTCGGGAGACATGCAATCCTGTGCGGACCACTGGTGTGTAATTTGCGCACCCGGAAAGTTCTCGGCAATATAACCGGCAAGTATTTTATAATGGTCTATCTCCCCCTCCTTGCCTGTTTTATGGTCTGCGCCGCCTATTATTGCATATTCGCCGCTCATCCTGAATGTGTGCCCGCCGCTGTCCAGGGAAAGATGCATATTATCAAAGCTTACACCCTTTACGGCAAGCAAAAACGAGCGGTGCTGGTACATTTTAAGCCAGTACAGGCCCGGAAAATTAATAAAAGGATAGTGTGTGGCAACTATAATATGCGAGGCGTTAACCGTCCCTTTATCGGTCTTAACCGCCCCATCCTCCACATCCAATACCCTGCTGTTTTCATAAATCCGGCTGCCTTCCCCCTCTATTGCCGCCGCAAGGGCACGCATATATTTAACCGGGTGAAAGGCCGCCTGGTTTTCAAAATACATGGTTGAAATCATCGGTATCGGAAGTTCTCCTTCCGTTGAAATGCCTGCATCTATTCCAAAGCTTTTTGCAAGGGCTGCTTCTTCTTCAAGAGCCGAAATATTTTTTGTATCGGCAGTGAAGGTATAAGCCCGCTGAGGCACAAAATCGCATTCGATTGCAAGCTCGTCAATAACATTTTTTATCTGCTCTATTGCATTTTGGGAAGCTGTAGCGTACTTGTGCGCGATTTCTTTTCCCCACCTTTCGCTCAGATCGGTGTATATCAGCCTCTGCTGCGAAGTTATCTTTGCGGTGGTATGCCCGGACGTTTCCCTGCATATGCGGTTGGCCTCAAGCAATATGACACGAAGTCCGCTCTTTTTTAAAAGATAAGCACAGGTAAGCCCTGTGATGCCCCCGCCTATAACGGCAACATCCGTATCGCAGCTTCCGTCAAACGTTTCAAATTTCGGTATATCTTCTTCAAGCCAAAGTGATTTTGATGGCATATTCGCACTATCCCCTTTTTTTAATTTAATTAATTACATCGCTCCGGCGAAATAAATTCGCCTGCGCTTACCCTCGCGGGGCGAGATGATGCGCTTTTGGAAAGCGCTACGCGCCCGAACGCTTTTATTATTTTATTATAAATTTCTGTTATATATTTTTTGTTTTTTATCGTTTTTTATTCTTGACAATCAATTAACATTATTGTATTATTTAATTAATACAATATTGCATTGTTTTAACTTAATTTTAATAAATTATTAATATTTGTTTAATTGCATTCTTGTTATAATGATAGTATAATCTATACATTATACAATTTATGTTATTTTTTATATAAAAGCTTCCGGGCAGATAAAAACCTCTTCGAAGGAAAAGCTTAAGCCCTTGGGCTTTTAAGCTTTTAAGCTCTTAAGCTCTTAAGCTTTTGAGCTTTTCAGCTTTTACGCTTTTACGCTTTTACGCTCTTCAGCTCAAAAACTAAACTTGGAGTGATTAATTTATGAAAAAAATTTTTGCGTTATTTTTGATTCTATCGATTTTTGTATCACTGACGGCACAAGCCGAAACATCCATTTCTCCGGGTGATGCAAAAAGGCTGGCGGTGGAAAACAGCAACCTGATAAAAGCCGCCGACATTCAAATCGAATACAACGAGATAAACGCGAGGGAAGCTTTGGCGACAAAAAACAGAACTAAAAACGTCGCTCCTCCTCCCGGTTCAGGGCTTACAAGCTCGGTCGAACAAACAAAAATAAGAAGGGGCTATTACAGCGACGCAGCTGCGATGGAGCTTGAATTGTCCAAGCTAAAAAAACAGCGTTTAATAAACAGCCTTGAATTCGGCGCGGTAAGCTCGTATTATAATTTAATTAACGCAAACGAAATGCTAAATGCAAAAAAGCAGTCACTTGAAATAGCCAAGGAAAACTTAAATTCCGTAAAACTAAAATATGACCTGGGCTCCGTATCCAAAGCCGAAGTTGAAGCTGCGGAATTTGCCGTCAATAAAACAGAAATCGAGATTGATACGCTGAAAAGAAGCGTAGAGTTTTCAAGACTTTCGTTTAATAATATGATAGGCATGAAAAATGACGAATACTACATATTGTCTGATAAGCTTGAGATTACCGAGCCTGAAAACATTGATTTGGACGAATGCATTAAGTCAGCGCTCGAAAACAGGTTTGAAATGATTGCGGCCCGCCTCAGCCTTTCACTTGCCGAAAAGGAAGCGGAATGCTACGGCGCGTTTTATACAAAGCAAACTTACTTTTACAAGCTAAAAGAGCATAATGTTGAAATGAGAAAAGCGGAGCTTGAAAACGCCGAAAAAAATATTATACTTGCGATTAAAAAATCATATTTCGATTATTTGGACAGTTATAACAACATCTTGCTGAGCAACATTGCCGTCCGAAACGCCGAGCTTGCATACAACATGGCAAAAAGCATGTTTGAAGCAGGCGCAGGAACAAATCAGGAAGTGATAAAAGCGCAAAACGATTTGGATCTTGCCCGTCTGCAAAAGGTACAGGCACAAACGGCATATTTCCTTTCAAAGCTAACATTTGACAATAGCTTAAACGTTGGAATCGATACAAATTAACTTTAATACGGAATGGGGAATTTACTATGAAAAAAACAATATTATTAATATTACTTGCCGCAGCTTTAGTATTAACCGGGTGCTCCGGAAATCAAACAAAAACCGAAGAAGACTCCGTCGTATCGGTTGAAGTCGTTCAAGTCAGGCGAGGTGCGATAAAGACCGAGCTGGTTTATTCCGGACAGGTAAGGCCGTCGGAAGAAACCCCCGTTGCCTGCAAAATACCCGGCAAGGTCTTGTCGGTCAATTACGATGTGGGTGACAGTGTACAAAAAGGCAGTGTCCTTTGTACCATTGACGGCTCCGACATACAAAACAGCATAAACGTCCTGCACAGCCAGCTTGCCACGGCGGATGCTGCAATCGAGGCGGCCCGGCTTAACCTTGAACTGGCAAACGGCTCCGCCATGCAAAGCCAGATAACCGCCGCAAAGGCGAATGTTGACCAGCTTAAACTGCAGCTCGACAACGCAAAAAAACGTTATGATGAAAACAAAACACTTTATGACTCCGGATACATATCAAGGCAGGTTTACGAGCAGTACGAAAACGCATACAATCAAGCCTTGATTTCATACAACCAGGCAAAGGAAAGCTACGACCTGCTGCAAAATAAAACATCACAGGAAAATATACAAAGGGCACAGGCCGCACTGGACCAGGCAAAGGCATCAAAGCAGTCAATACTGGCGCAGATTGAAAGCAGCAGAAGTTCATTAAACGATACCATAGTTACAAGCCCGATAACCGGAGTTGTAACAGCGCGAAACGTAACTGCGGGCGCGCTTGCTTCAAGCGCACAGCCCTCTTTTGTCATCGCCAATATAGATGTTGTAACGATTGACGTTGCCGTCTCGGAGCAAATCATAAACCGCCTTAGCATAGGCCAAAGCGTTGATGTTGAGATTACTTCCCTCTCAAATGACAGGATTTCCGGCACCATCTCCACGCTGAACCCCGTAGCAAACCCCGTATCGGGTACATATGACGTCAAAATAAGCATAAACAATCCTGATAACATTTTAAAACCCGGTATGTTCGGCAAGGTTTACTTTGTCAGCGAGCAAAACGATAACGCTCTAATACTTCCGGTTAGCGCAGTAGTTGGCAACGAGGAAAAATACGTTTATACCGAACAAAACGGTATCGTTAAAAAAGTATTTGTTAAAACGGGTATGGAAAACGGGGAAGAAGTGGAAATAATCGAAGGCCTGGGCGAAAACCAAAGCGTTGTGATAAAAGGGCAGACATACTTAAACGATGGTGATGAGGTAAGAGTCGTAGGCGAAGCGTCGAAGGAGGATTAAATATATGCTGGCAAAAATATCGATTAACCGGCCGGTAACTACGATAATGCTGCTGCTTATGGTAATACTTGCGGGCCTGGTAGCTCTTTTGGGGCTTAAAATGGATTTAATGCCGTCGGTGGACGTTCCGATTGCCATTGTAAGCACATCATATACAGGCGCGGGACCGCGGGAGGTGCAGGAGCTTATTTCCAAGCCGATAGAACAAGCGCTCGCAACCGTCAGTAACGTGGACGAAATTACAACAATCTCCAACGACGGCTCCTCTCTAATTGTCCTGCAATTCGTGGACGGTACGGATTTGGACATGGCAGCGCTTGATGTCCGGGAAAAGGTTGATTTGATTAAGCAATATCTTCCCGACGGTGCAAATGAGCCTATGGTAATGAAAATTGATCCCTCCGCCATGAATTCCATTTATGTCGGAGTCAGGGGCGGGAAAAACCTTATAGATTTGCAAAATACGGTGGAAGAAAAAATCGAAAACAGGATAGAAAGAATACGAGGCGTTGCTTCGGTATCCTCAATGGGCGGTCTGCAAGAAGAAATCGAAATATTGATAAAGCCGGAAAAGCTTGCAGGCTACGGCGTTACGGAAGCACAAATTATTTCTCATCTTGCCGCGGAAAATTTAAACCTTCCGAGCGGTACCCTTGTCCAGGGCAACCTGCGCCTTCAGGTTCGTTCTGTGGGTGAATTCAAAACGATTGAAGATATACAGAACCTGCCGATTACTACCCCGACCGGAGCGGTGCTTCGGCTCAGCGATTTGGCAAAGGTAAGCCGCGTAACCGCCGAACCTTCCTCGCATGCCATAATAGACGGCGAATCAAGCATTGCCATGGTTATACAAAAACAATCAAACGCAAACATTGTCGATGTTTCCAATGAGCTGAACAAGGAATTGGAAAAAATAAAAAAGGATTTCCCCGATCTGACCTTTACAGTATTGGTTGATACCGCCGAATATATAAAGCTGTCTATAAAAAACGTTTTAAAAACATTGATGCTTGCATGTATTCTTGCAATCATCGTATTGTTTGTTTTTTTGAAGAATATCAAAGCTTCAGCGATTATTGCGGTTTCCATTCCTACTTCCGTAATCGCAACCTTTGCACTTATGTATGTAAGCAATACTACACTGAATATTATTTCGCTCGGAGGCCTGACAATCGGCATAGGCATGCTTGTTGACAACTCGATAGTTGTGCTTGAGAGCATTTTCAAAAAAAGAGACGACGGAATGTCAAGCTTTGACGCCGCCCTTAAAGGGACAACGGAGGTTGCAATGGCAATTGCCGCGTCAACCGCAACAACATGCGCGGTATTTATACCTTTGATTTTTATTAAAGGAATGATAGGGCAAATATTCAGGGACCTTTCCCTTACGATATGCTTTTCCCTTGCCGCGTCGCTTGTCGTTTCGCTGACCTTCGTACCTATGGCGGCCTCCCGGATGCTTCGGTATGACAATACGGCGAATTTTCACTACGGCAAGCGGTTTAAGTCATTTTTGGACAATTGGGAAAAATGGCTTGAGTCGTTTGAAATAAAATACAAAGGGATTTTGCAGTGGGCTCTTGGTCACAGGAAAACGGTGATATTCATAACGCTTGCCGCATTTATACTGACACTTTCGATAACTCCGCTGCTTGGGGCGACTTTTTTACCCGAAATGGACCAGGGTGAGATAATAATATCCGCCACAATGCCGTCGGGCACACTTCTTGAAGAAAACCTGAAAACCTCGGAGAAAATTTTGGCCGAAATAAACGGCATTCCTGAAATAGATTTTGCATTTGCCTATGTCGGCGCGGGGGAAATGTCCATGATGATGTCAACCAATGCCGATTCGGCAACAGTTTACATTGTGTTGGTTGACTTGGAAAAGCGAATTAGAAGCTCAAAAGAGATTGCCGCTCAAATCAGGGAACGGCTTAAAAACATTGCAGGCGCGGAAATTGCCGTAACAGCTTCAGAATCGGCAATGGGTTCTTACTCCTCCTCCGACCTTAGCTTCCGGTTAAACGGAACCGATACCGGCGAGCTCAAAAGGATAGGCGAGGACGTGGTGTCTTTGATTTCGCAGCAGGTTGAGGGTGCGACAGAGGTAAAAAGCTCCGCGGGAAAGGCAATTCCGGAGGCAAATATAACGGTAAACCGGGAAAAGGCGGCCTTGTTCGGTATATCCGCAGCTTCCGTGGCAAGTGCGGTTAATACGGCAATAAGCGGCAGGGTGGCAACCCAATATAAAATTAACGGTACGGAGATAGATATTCGGGTTAAATACGGCAAGGACGACATGGAGTTTTTAACAGATGTTAAAAATATTTACATACCCTCTCCAAGAGGCGGCGGCGTGCCGCTGGCGGAAATAGCCGATGTATCGTTAAAAGACGGCCCTGTTTCAATAACAAGGATAAACCAGCAAGAAAGCATAACAATCGAGGCAAGCCTTCAAAATAAAAGCCTTAATGTAGTACAGGCGGAAATTAAAAAAATCATGGATAATTACAAACTCCCCGAAGGGTATAGCTATGAGTTCACCGGGGATATCGAGTCAATGCAGGATTCCTTTTACAGCCTGTTAATTGTACTTGTTGTGGCAATACTTTTGGTTTACATGATTATAGCATCACAGTTTGAATCACTTCTTAACCCGTTTATCATTATGTTTTCGATACCGCTTGCGTTGACGGGCGGGCTGTTTGCTTTGTTTGTCACAAGAACGCAGATTAGTGTTCCCGCATTAATGGGCTTTATAATGTTAGTCGGTATGGTTGTAAACAATGCCATAGTATTAATTGACTACACCGGAAAACTGCGAAGCGAGGGCTCGGGCTGCACGGAAGCATTGCTAATTTCCGGTCAGTCAAGGCTCCGTCCTATTCTTATGACAACCCTTACCACCATTATAGGGCTGTTCCCAATGGCAATGGCGTCGGGAAGCGGAACCGAGCTTACCCGCGACCTTTCAATCGTTGCTATCGGGGGACTGACACTTTCAACGGTTGTGACACTTGTATTTATACCTGTTTTATATTACGTTTTTGATAATTTCAGAAACAAAAGAAAGGCAAAAAAACAAGCAAAAAGACAAGTTTCGGGCAGTATCGAAATAAAATATTAAAAAACCTTTGCAATTAGTGTAAAATAAAGATATAATATTATATGATAATACCGATTTTATTTTCGGAGGTGGAGCCTTGCCGGATTTTTTACACAAAATAGTGCAATTTGTACGGATTCAGGATCTGCTTGACGTTCTTATAGTGGCATATATAATCTATAAGGCAATAGGCTTGCTCAGGGAAACCCGGGCCGTTCAGCTAATCAAAGGTATTGTTGTTTTACTGGTTATTTATCAAATCAGCTCATGGCTCCAGCTTGGCGTGGTTAATTACCTGATGCTTAACACTCTTCAATTCGGGGTAATAGCAATGCTTGTGGTTTTTCAGCCGGAACTTCGCCGCGCCCTTGAAAAGGTCGGCAGAAGCAGGTTCGGGCAGGTGTTGAACATATTTAACCCCAACACTCCCGAAACAATAAGGAAAATGGTCGAAAAAGTCGCCGAAAGTGTCGACACCCTTTCCAAAAACAGGATAGGTGCTTTGATAGTCATAGAGCGCAAAACAAAAATTGCGGATATTGTAAGAACCGGTATTGCAATAGATTCCGAAATCTCCGCCGAATTGCTTGTCAATATTTTTGTTCCCAACACTCCGCTTCACGACGGAGCTGTTGTTTTGCGCGAAAACAGGATTATGGCCGCCGGCTGCTTTCTTCCTCTCACCCAAAACCAGGATCTCATGCAAGAACTTGGAACGCGTCATCGTGCCGCACTCGGCATGAGTGAAACGTCCGACGCGGTTGTGGTTGTCGTTTCGGAGGAAACGGGCAAAATATCCATTGCGCTTGAAGGCTCCCTTACACGCAACCTTACGGTGGAATCACTTGTAAGGGCGCTGCTTAAAATTCTTATTCCCGATTCCGAGAAAAAAGAAAGCAGGAAAATTCTTTTGTGGAGGGGGAAAAACAGTTGAGTGATTTTTTACGAACCGACATAGCCACAAGAATTATATCCTTTATTCTTGCAATAATCGTATGGATATATGTTGTAATATTGCTCGACCCCGAAATCGACATTACTATAAACGATATTCCGGTGTTGTACACCAACACAATAACTCTTACCAACGAAGGCTATATTTTAACGAATGAAAAAAATGATACCGTTTCGGTCAGGATAAGAGGCTCCCGCACAATGCTTTCAAAAGTAAACAAACCTGATATAATGGCATTTATTGACCTTAACGGATATAACCAAACCGGGACCTTCTCCCTTCCGATTACGGTGCGTCTGCCTTTTGAAGAACTAAGTGTTGTGGAAAAAAAGCCATACGGCATAAATGTTACCATAGACAAACGGGTTACCCAGTCTTTCCCGGTTACCGTTGAAATTACCGGCACCCCCCAGGCGGGGTTCGAAGTGTACGAAACCATACCTTCACAAAGCACTGCCGAACTTACGGGACCGGGCGATTTGGTGGCATCGATAGAAAAAGTTGTCGCAAAGCTTGACGTTAGCAATGTCAGCAATGATATATTGGTTACCAGAAATTTAACCTTCTACAATACAAATAACGATATTGTCACCAACAAACATTTAACATCACAGCCCGAAAGCGTCGAGCTGAGGTGCGAGGTGTTAAAGAGAAAGACTGTGCCGGTAAAGCCGGTGATGGACAGCCAGCATTCCAACTATTTAGCTAATGTAATTACAAACAATAATATTGTTATTTTAGGCAAGCCGGAGGTTCTTGACAAAATTACGGAAATATATACAAAGCCAATCAGTGTATCCGATTTGAATGAAAGCTCAAAAAAATCGGCCAAGCTTGATATACCCGACGACATTGTTACACTGGACGGGATAAGTGAAGTAACTGTGGAAATCAGCAGGCAGGAGTAGGTGTGAAAAGCGGAAAAGCTTAAGAGCTTAAGAGCTGAAAAGCGAAAAAGCTGAAAAGCGAAAAAGCTGAAAAGCGAAAAAGCTGAAGAGCGGAATTTTCGTTAAAAAATCATTGACAACAAAAGCAAAATAACTTATAATATCTATTGTTGCTGGTGTAGCTCAGTCGGTAGAGCAGCTCATTCGTAATGAGCAGGTCGCGGGTTCGAGTCCCATCACCAGCTCCATAAAAAACACCATTATTGAGTATTCCATCGCAGTTTGAACCACGAAACCGGAGAAGGTTGAGCCACCCCTACCGGCAAAAAATGAGCCGGGCTAACGGAGCAGATTGAGCCGCCGTGTAAGGCCTCGGTATAATGAATTCACGCAACCTATGTGGCCATAAATTCATTAGAGGAGGTCAGCATATGACCAAGTACAGAGAGATCATCCGGTTGTGGGCTTTTTGAGGTTGCCCTATTTAACTTAACCACCACTTAACGTGCTTAGTTTTTTAGCAAAATTTTTTTAAAAGCTATATCCGGCTCCTCTTTCAGTTCTTTCAGTAACCCGCGTTTATAAATGTCATAATATTTTGCTGCCAATCTATGCTCACTTGACAGCAGGAGGCTTTCTATAAGCCTGTAATTCAGTTCTCTATGGAGCGGCTCGTACAACAGTCCTTTTTTGAGCCATTTTGCCGATTCCTGATAATCCTCTTTCGCCTTATAATATTCCGCTGTTTCAAGCAGTAAGCTGATGAATTTCTCCTCTATCAACAGCCTCCTTATTGCCGACCAATCGCATTCCCAGCCGCAAAGGTATTTCCCTGTATATAAAGCTATTATTTCCTCAAATTCCGATATACTTTCCTGTCCAACAGTTTTTTCTGCTTCTGTAAAGGCACAAAATTTAATATAATCGCAAAAAATAATAAGAGTATAAAAAGCACATTGTTATTAATTATTTAATAACCACTTTCGGACTTGCTCTATGCACCACGGCAACTCATCCCTAATTTGATAAACCCAAAATCTTTTTACATCCCATCCCATCTCAAACAGTCGTTGATTTCTAAGCTGATCTCTATAACAAAGTTCACCATTCCAATCTTTGTGATACATTTCTCCATCCACCTCGATGTCCAACCTCCGTTCTCCATTTATCAACGCCAAGTCAAGTTTATATTTATCTACCGGATATTGTGGGATTGTGATAATATTGGCATCAAACAGCGCAGAATAAAGGACTTTTTCCCATTCTGATACTTGGTCAGCATTCGATACTTTTGGATACTCACGGCCAAGAGACTGCGTCTGGAAGGTGCACACTTCTTTTGTAGCCCGTTCATCAAGTCTGAGTACATACTCAACAAAATGTTCCATATATGAAACACCACAGCTAGCACAATAATTCATATCACCTATGACAACCAAAACAGCTCGTGCACGTGTAATTGCCACATTAAAAAGGTTCCCTGTGTTTTCAAGAAAATCAATTGCACCAGAGCTTGTACCGACTGAGATTACAGGAGAAAAAATAATGACATCCCGCTCATCACCCTGGAATTTATGTACCGTATCAACAAGAAAGTCGTTGTTATTATAGAGGTAATCTCTTATATCCTTATTTTTTTCAATGGCTTCTCTTATACTATCTGCTTGAGCTCTGAATGGTGTAACAACACCGATACTTCCTTGATAATTATTGCTAATGAGACGCCTAAGTTCGTTGAGTATTTCCGAAACCTCTTCATTGTTATATGCACCTCCGGTTGATGGTCGAATCGTATTGCCTACAATGTCAATCCATCTTACTCCAGCAGCATAGTTGTTTGGGCATTTTAGATGATCATAATTAGTCGCAACTCTTAGCTTTCCATCATAAAATTCAGCATTAGAAAATTCTATTATTGCTCCATAGCTTCTGTGGTGATCCCTTAATTGGACAATGTCGTTCGAGTCAGCCATGCTACTGGCCAACGCATATAAAGAATTTGTAGAATATGACCATTCAAAACCAACTGCATATTTTTGGATAAGACTTAAATCTTGAGCTTTTGATATTGAACTGATATGACTCAACTGCTTAGGGTCTCCAATAATTACCGCCCGCTTTGCGCGGTACAACAGTGGTAGAACAGATGCGATATCGCACTGACTTGCTTCGTCAATAACAACCAAATCAAAGATTCCGGGTTGAAATGGAATGCGTCCTTTCGCAGAAAGTGATGTCACAGCCCAGCAAGGGAGGAATTGTGTCATATCCTTTTGAAGGCGGTTAAACTGCTTACGCAAATCCGGATATTCGGACAAATCGACATCGCCAACCAATTTCATAGCCGTAACATATTGATTCATTTCGATGCGTTTATTAGCCTCAATTTGCAAAGGTCGGGTTATCAACCATTTGTTCCATAACTTTGCAGCAATATCTGCTAAAGTGGCTTTGCGCTCCAACAAGCGTCTATCAATATCCTCCGTGGATTCTATAGAGCTAAGTTCGTCAAGTGCTAATTTATACTCGACAAGACTTTGTAAGGCGTTGATACTACTTCGTATTTCCTGACACTTTTGATCTAAGTATTTGTTATCGATGGCATTGATATTAATGGACAACGTCTGAAGACCGTACTTTAATAAATAATGATTTAACGAGTCTATTTTTTTATGTGCATTGTCAATTCTTGATTTTTTCACAGCAAACCAGAATAGCTTTACAAAAATTGATTGCTTTGATTTGACCGCTGCGTTGTAGCTTGATATGAACTCACCAAAAGCATTACTAAAGGCGACCACATCATTTTCTGAAACTTTACCAAACCAATTACCCCACTTTTCTCGCAGCAAACAAACATGTTGCTCAATATGATCGACTTGGTTGCGCAGAGCAATCGCTCTATCCTTTTCTGATTTTATTTTAAGGTAAGTTGAGATCTCATCCCGATATTTGCTTTCATATCGATTGTATTCTTCTCTATCGGTTTGATCAGCTGTATATGCTAACAAATCGGAGATTAACTCTGCAAGGTGATATGCATACTGATTCCCGCCTATGCGTAGCATAATAGGTCGGCGTCCAATACTATTTACTCTCGTATCTACGACATCAACAGCCTTATTGTTCTTGCTTGCAAACAATGCGTTCTTCCCTTGCCAAGCAATATTAATAAGCAAATCTGTAACCACCTGTGACTTCCCAGTTCCCGGCGGACCTGTAACTATAGTCAAATTCTCGGTTAAAGAGTAGCGAATGGCCTGCTCCTGTTCAGTGTTTAGAGGTAAAACCTCAAGAATATTTACATCATCATGTACAGGCTCAAAAGCATCGGCCTTTGTCCCCGGATGAATCCATTCATATAAAGCTGTGCCTTTATAAGAGTTTTCATCTACTGACATCAATTGGGACAATTCACTTTCTAAACCAATAGTATATGGAGACCTCTCCGTAACAATAAAAATTGATCGATTGTAAATACCCTCCTCTGTGATTTCTTCTATTGGTGTTATAGGGCAAATTCCTTCTGGATCAAGAGATTCTTTCCAGTGCCATTGTCTGATTGTTTGCAAACGAGCAACCAGTTCATCTATCTCAATTTCTGCATCAGCACTATTAAGACCGAGTTCTGTTTCAAGCTCTACCAGATCATAAATCTGGCTATTGATATCTCTTGAAGAATATTGTTTGATTACTTCCATATTTACACTAGGAATGGAAGTAGTTTTAACAGAGCCGCCAGATGTGTCAACAGCAAATAAAAATATCGGTGCGATCTTCCAATAATCTTGATTAGTCTTGGTGGAATAAAATTTTTTTATCATTACCGGATAGCCAATGTAGGCAGCGAGGTTCCTCTCAGATGAAGTTCTTTGTAAAAGCCGTATAGCAGATTCGTTTGTTTCATCAAAATTCAGACTGCCCAATTCTGTGTAGTCTAGATTAAATTTTGAAGTCAGGAAAGCGGATACACCATTATTATCCTCGAGACTTAAACAGTTCAAATAGTATTTGCACAAATCAGCCAGCCTTTTATCCGGAATTGTAGCGCTTTGGGTTTGAGTAACAACGTTTTTGACCGCACCATTTAAAAACCAGCAATAGTCTGAGTCCTGATAGCAACGTGTCTTAAGAGTGCCATAAAGCACGGAATTTACTTGGCTACGTTCAACATTCAATTTATTTGCTATTTCTCTGGCCTTAATACCCGGAGTTTCAGCGATAATCGCAATAATATCAGTTTCAAATTTCGTCATACACTTGACTCCAATCCCTTTTCAGAATATTGCAAAACATGCTTTTATTTTAATATGTATTTGTATCGAAGCCTGAATCTAATAACTTTTTTAGTTAAGGACATTCTTAAGCACACATTTTCAAACAAAATTATTATTATTTTTTTATACCATACGTAGTCTACTTTTATTACACTATTCCTCGCCAACAATATAATTCCAAAGTGTTTTATTCTGCTTATGTTCAACAATATTGGCATCAAAATTGGGTGGCGTAGGCTTAAATCTACCGTCTTGTCTCTGAAGCTCATATTCCATGCGTTGAAAATCTCTCAAAGCATAAATGTCAATCTCATCCACCAAAATAGTACTATTGTTCCCACCCTTAGTCTTAATTATATCACGAATTTCCGATTTAGCCGGAGCCATAACGCGGCTATCTCCATATTCTGATGAATTGGCTTGAATACAATAGCAATGAAGATCACGACACATCGATTCTATGATATTACTAAAATAATTGATATCCTTATTCCACTCAACTGCTACTGTAAGATCTGCAAATGACTGGAACAAAGCCCTTTCATGCAAAGAGGCTAATTCATAGCAACAATACACCGAAAACCATAAGTCCTTCCACTGAAACAACTGATAATTATCACCTCTCATCGGAACAAACCGATATCCCTCAATCATACGTTTCTCTTCTGGAGAAAAATGTACTTTCTGATGGAAAACCACATGGGCATAGCTGTATTCATCCTTACGATAAGGAAGGATGACAGCTGTCAAATTATATACGCCACGTTTGTCTTTTTTGTTACCAGGAGAAATGATATGCTCAACTCCGGTAACTATTGCAATTTGATTATTTGCACACAACCTTGCTACATCAGGCAACCATTCCCAAGGAAGATAGTTTTCAGGTAAAACTAATAATTCTACTTTCTCCTCTATAGCCGATCTTAGAAGTCTTGAAAGTTGGCGATAGCGTGCATAAGAACGATTAGCTCTCCTAGTAAGAGCCAGCTTAAAATCATTTTCATACAGCCGGGCATTACCAATAGCCACTCGGATTGTTTTTGCATCTTCGCCTTGTACAGAAATGCAATGATGATTGTGTACTCCTAGATTCTTAATAGGCTTTGCACAAACACTGTCAAGAGCATAAGTGCTGTCACTCTGTTGTTCACTTCCGATCAAATTAGGATAGTTTAGTTCAGAATATAGTTTTCTCATCGTTTCAAGTTGTTCTTCGGGATCTAAAATTCTCTTTTGACTTGCAATATTACTGCATGCCTGTGCAAATGAAAGTTCTTGTGGGGTTACCATATAGGGAAAATAAGAATAACGATGATACTTCCACTTATCATCAAAATACGCTAATGTATCCTCAAGTTTACAAAGATTGATATTAGATTTCTCTTCGCTATACACAGACCCATTGATGCACCAAATAGGCAAAGGCATCACATATTTATTTATCATTTTACTTTGACAATAAGCTCTGCGGTCATTTTCGAAACCATCGAAAATATCTGTTCGGCCTATATCTATTTCTAACTCCGCAATTTTCTTTTTTATAGTTAAGGAAATTCTCTCTAAAACCGTGTTAATTTTGGCTCCCCAACAAAGTGCGGATGTTCGGCAAATTGCAGACCTTAATGTCAATAATAATGCACGTTTTCGGTTGTAGCTTCCCTCCTTCTTAACAATATTTCCGGGTATTTCAAAATCAACAATAGCAGTTAAAATGTTTTCAACAAGTTTTTCATAGCTATCAAATCTGTCATTTGCAACCATAATTTCCAACAAACGTTCCCATAGAGTATAATTTTCTATCAAGGTGCGCTTGTTTAGAATAGCAAATAAATCTTTTTCAAATGCATTTTCTTTTTTGTCTCTTATCATTCCTCCAACCTTACGGTATTTTCCTAAAAACTTGGATAAGGAAAACTTATCTATAGCAACCCCTGAAACACCACGAAGCTTGTGAAGCGTTTCTGTGTTGCTCAGTTGGAAGATTTCGCTGTAATCATTTTTAGTCAAAACAGTATCTATATCGGGAAAAAAGCGAAATTCGCTAGCATTTTTACAAATTTGGGTTCGAAAACAATCTAGGAGAGCCCTTGTAGCACCTTCTCGAAAATAGAACACTTTAACTTTATTGTTTTGTATTTTAATATCTGATACTGTTTCATCTCTATTTTTTGGTGATAGAATTACAGGATTTATACGAAATACCATATTATCTTCTTTTTTTGCGCGCAAAACATTTCTACTTATTTTCGAAATTTTTTTGGTTTTCATTTTCCTAATTTCTTTCAAAACCACAGGAATAAATAACTCTTGATCATGCGCACATTCTTTAGGAAGCTTTCGATCTGCTGCACAAGTACGAAAATAATAGTCAATCACATCTTTTGTTGTGAGCTTTCCATCCCCATCATCTAGAGCTTTTTTTCTTAATGGACTGTTCTTTTCCACCTTATCCACGATAATTATATCATCCACATATCGTCCATAGTAAACTGGATTAAGCCGCTTAACAATGGCGTTGTCAAACGGAGTAAGCACCCAGTTGGATAAGATATTCGATGGAAAAAAGCCAATCGGAAGGATTGTTCTGCCTGATATCTGCAATTCTGGATCAATACTGGTTTGGGATAAAACATCAGAATATCGCACTAATATCTGGTAAACAAAAAAATGTATGCGCTTAATCCATTGCTTATTTAGATTGTCCTTACATTTTAGAATTGCATCAAAATCCTCTTTAGGTATATGTACACTGTAAAAAAAGCTTTTTAAATCAAGAGTCAATATAAGCGCATCTTGCTTATCATTTAATCTTTCCTTCGCATATTCAAGAGCTTTGTCTCGCCAACTTTCATATTGTGCAAAATAGGATTCAAACAGATTGGGCGAATATGTAATTTCATGTGTTTCCGAATTAAATAACGATTTTCGCAGACGGTTTCCATAGGAGTGCTCATACATTACTGAGTTGTCATCATCATTGCGATTATCAAGTGCTACACCCACAGTTAACACCCACAACACTCCGAGAATATGCGCCTCCACAGGTAGTTCAATGAAATATTGGGCTTTCTCCAAGGTTATAGGTTCGTTGTCAGTATTGAAAATAACTCTGTTGTCAGAAAAAGCACAAAGCTTTTTTGGGTATATCAATATGCCTATAGAATCAATCAAGTCATCCGTATAATCTTCCCATGATTCGTCACTGCTACTTTCAAGATTATTGGCTATATTGTTCAGCTTTTCATCTAAATCAGGTCCTTCATATTTGACCAGTTTGTCTCGCAGAGGCAAAAGTGTCTTGTCGAAATATACACTAGCTTTCAATTTCTTATATGCAATTTTAACAAGATCCTGTAACGAAAGATTTTCACTAAGTTTCTTTGACCTCCAGCATCCGATTTTCTATTGCAGACAAAAACAGTTGTCCATATCGTTTGGCTTTAACCTCACCCACACCGGAAATTTGCAGAAATTCTGATATATTTCGGGGCTTTTTAGTTGCCATATCTACAAGTGTGGCATTAGAAAAAACTATATAAGCAGGAACGTTTTCTTTCTGTGCAATTTTGGTTCGAAGCTCCTTAAGTATTGTGAAAAGACTGCCATCAGTCGCTGCTTCATTATTTTCGATACCTATTGATTTTTTGTTTCTTTTATTTCTTGTGTCGGATTGGCGAATTCTCTTGTAAAAGAGAACCGGCTTGCTGTTAAACAGAATATCATTTGCTGCTGGGGTTAATCGTACAACAGGGTATTCTCCATCAGTTAATTCCAGATATCCTTCATCTATCATGAAGTCAATATACTCCCTTATTTGCAGCCTGCCTATATCGCGCATAATACCGTATGTTGGTAGCCGGTCCAGCCCCAATTGTATAACCCTTTGCTCTTTACTGCCGTTTAGCATCCGTACAATTAGAGTTATTCCCAACCCATATTGATATTTTCTTTCGACACGAGCCACGGCAGAAAGGATTTTTTGTGCCGGAATAGTAATATCCACTTGTACAAACTGCCCGTTACAATTTCCACATTTGTAACATTTGTCGGAATGACTCTCTCCGAAGTATTCTAAAATATATGCACGTAAACATCCATTTGTCTTACAGTAGCCAATCATTCTGCTTAAACGCTCCATATCCTGTCGCAATATAAGCTCACGTTCAGCGGCACTTAATTCTTCGTTTCCTTCCGCATTTCGAATTAGGAACTTTGCTGTTTGAACATCACCACCGGAAAACATTAAGACACAGTGAGCCGGTTCACCATCACGTCCCGCACGCCCTGCCTCTTGATAGTAACTCTCCAAGTTTTTTGGCATGTTATAGTGAACAACAAAGCTTACATTTGACTTGTCAATACCCATCCCAAATGCATTGGTTGCCACCATTACACGCATTCTGTCATGGATAAAATCTTCTTGATTTTTCTTTCGCTCTTCAAGGGTTAATCCGGCATGATAGCGAGTAGCGAGAATACCGTGACTACATAGATTTTCACATATGCTTTCCACTGATTTTCGCGTAGAGCAATATATAATCCCGCTTTGTTTGCTTCGTTGTTCAAGGTATTGGAGTAAAAAGGCGGACTTGCTTTTCGGATTTACAACTTCAAAATACAAATTTGATCGATCAAACCCGGTTGTAATGCATAACGGTGTTTGCAATAATAAGAGCTTAACAATATCAGACTTCACCTGAACAGTAGCGGTTGCTGTAAACGCACCTACTGTCGGACGTCTTGGCAATTTGTTGATAAACTCCGGAATTTTCAGATAATCTGGTCTAAAGTCCTGCCCCCATTGTGAAACACAGTGTGCCTCATCTACAGCTATTAGTGATATGTTAACCTTCTGAGAAAAATGTAGAAAACTGGCAGTAGTTAGTCTCTCTGGGGCAACATAAATAATTTTATAAGTATTTCGTTCAGCGCGACGAATCACCTCTTGGTATTGCGTTGCAGATAGTGAAGAGTTTATATAAGCTGCCGGAATTCCTACCTGAGTTAGTGCTGATACCTGATCTTTCATTAGTGAAATAAGAGGCGAAATTACAAGCGTAATACCATTTATCATCATAGCCGGTAACTGGTAACATACTGATTTTCCCGCTCCGGTAGGCATTATTCCTAACACATCTCGGCCAGATAGAAGTGCATCAATCAATTCTTCCTGTCCATTGCGAAAGGATCTATGTCCAAAATATTGTTTTAACAGAATATACTTATAATTATGAGTATTTTGGCTTGGATTGCCTATGTTTTTCACCTTCGTTTCAACACTAATATTTTCCGTTTTCATCCCCTTCATTGTCAAATCCGATTTTTTCTCTTATGACATAAAGGGGCCTGTTTTTTGCTTCTTCGTAAATCCTGCCTATATACTCTCCGATAATTCCCAAAAACATAAGTATTATCCCGTTAAAAAACAGGTTAACTGCGATTATGGACGCCCATCCGATTATTGTAGTATAGGTAAACAGCTTTTGAATAACTACCACCAGCAAATATATAAAGCTCAGAGCCGACAGAGCCATTCCCGTATAGATCGCAAGCTTCAGCGGCTTATTTGAAAACGAAGTAATGCCGTCCAATGCAAATTTTATCATTTTTTTAAGCGGGTATTTCGTTGTGCCCGCAAACCGTTCGTCGCGGACATACTCAACGGCGGTTTGCTTAAAGCCTGCCCAACTGATTAAACCACGCACGTATCTGTTTTTTTCGGTAAGGGTTAAAAATACCTCCCTTACCTTTTTGTCTATCAGCCGAAAATCGCCGGTATCAACGGGAATATCCACGCTGGTCATTTGTTTTAGCAGCCGGTAATAAAGCTTTGCCGTTATGTTTTTGAAAAAAGATTCTCCTTTTCTTTTAATCCTTTTCCCGTAAACTACCTCGTAGCCTTCTTTCCATTTTTCGATCATTTGAAGGATAACCTCGGGCGGGTCCTGCAGATCGGCGTCTATAATAACTATCGCATCACCGCTTGCACTGTCCATTCCGGCTGAAATTGCGATTTGATGGCCGAAATTTCTTGACAAGTCTATTAGCTTTACATTTTTGTCCTTTGCAATGAATTCTCTTATGATGGCTGCAGTAGTGTCGGTGCTGCCGTCATTTACGAAAATCAGTTCATACGACTGTTTCGTTTGGTTCATAACCGTCAGCAACCGGTTATAAGTTTCCCTTATAACTTCACTTTCATTATATACCGGTATTATTATGCTGTACTTTACCGACACTACCAATCATCTCTTTTCTGAATTAATAAAGCAGTGCGCCGCCTACCGGAAAGCAAACAAGGCAACAAACAAAAAATTCTAATTTTAAGTATATCAGGATGCTATCAATTTTTCAAGCATCTTTTTTGCGTTGCGGACTCCCGATTCCGACAGGGAATAGTGCGTCCACTTTCCGTCTTTGCGTGCGGAAACTATGCCGCTTTCAACCAATATCCTCATATGGTGCGAAAGCGTTGACTGAGAAATATTCATTTTAGCCAGAAGCTTACAGGCACAAATCTCACCCACCTGTATCCTTTTGATGATTCTCAGTCGGTTTTCATCGCACAAGGCTTTAAAAACCTTTGCATAGTTTGAATAATTCATGTTCAATTTGCCCAACTCCTTTTACACTTTTTAATATTTTTTGGTTTTACATGTATATTTTACAACCTTATCTATAATTTGTCAATATAGTATAAATTTTCCTCGATAAATTTGTAATAAAATTAATAAAAAGAATGTTTCTTGCATGGGACCCGGATTTTACCGAACTAAATGCAAAGGAATCAGCCGGAGCGTGAAATTGTGCGACTTTCGCGCAGTGTCCCATAAATAGAAAAATTCCAACCGCCAAAGCGATTGGATTATTGATTGGAGCGAAGTTTGCTCCGACGTGGGAAAGGCGAGCTGTATGCGGTCATCCCCGTATCCTTTGCTAACAGCATTGCTCTTTTCATATGCAAGGGGCCGCTTACAACCGGTGCTGTTCTATATACGCATAAACAGATTTCAATAAGGCCCGTCAAAGCCCGATAAATCAGCATTTATAGAAAAACAGGACCTCATGTCTGAACACTAATGGTTCGGATTTGAAGTTAGCTTCACCCACGCAAGCAATGTCAGCGGTGCAAATATTATTACAGTCGCAAGCAGGATATACTGCGGTTCGATATTGCCAAAATAATTCGTAATTAAAACTATCGGTATGTAAATCAATCTTGCCGCCGAAGAAGCTATGGAAACAACGGTAGTTTGATGTTTTTCCTCAGTTTTCCGCTGGATTTTCGGCATTATGTATATATTTACCATACCAAAAGCCATGCCCGAAAGGGAGAATAGCCAGATAGTCGTTAGATTCGGAAGCATTATAGCGGGTATCGACGCCAATGTAACTATTGCAAGCGGAATGAAAACCTGTGTTGATGTTTGAAGGTGTGCCGTCTTATTAGCGATCATCGCCCCGAACGGTGCTAATCCATACCATATAATCCAACCGATGCCTACGAGCCAAACGGGGACACCGACCATAGTCATGAGCGGCGTCAACGCCCAAATGATTGGGTGGGTTACCTCAAAACCAATCGCATATGAATAAACGAGCCATTTTATTTCAGCTTTTTTCATAACACATTTTAAGTTGACAAGCATATCTTTTACATGGTTGGCATGCTTTGCTGCAATTTTCTCGCCGATATCTTTAACCGTTAATGCTAAAACTGCTGCCACAAAAAACGGTATGCTGACCGAAAATATCACCAATCTAATACTGTACTTGGTAATTACCATACCAATTACAATTGCAAGGCACATACTTATAATCTGACAAATTGCAAGCTGTGCAGTCTTTTGCTCGAAAAGCCCGCCTGTGCTGTCAATTTTGTCCGAGTATATTTTCAGGAACGCTCTGTCAACCCCTCCGGACATTGCCATGAATAGTCCGCAAAGAATTTCACCTGCGACGACCATCCAAAAATTCCTTGCAAAAGCATAAAAAATAAATGTCGCCATAATTCCAATATCGCCAATGACATTTAATGCTTTCCTGCTGAACCTGTCCGCGAAATACCCCATGGGAACATCGAACAAAAACAATGTCGCCGCGCACATCATCTGCGAAACACCAATCATAAACTGGTTCATACCAATCGAATTCCAAAACACAGTCATAACAGGAACGCATAAAAATAAACCCGAATATGTAAATATCGATTCTATAATAATAATATTTAAAGTGCGGTGATAGTTGATTTGAGGCATCTGCGTATATTTTCTTTTGTTCCTCATGCTCTCATGCTCCTGATATGTTTTCGCTGCGCCAAGGTTTTTATCGATGATTGCTGGGATGGCTGTTGTTTGCTCTTTTCTGAGCATCCAAAACGCAGTCCACCGCCAAAGCGACACACAAGCATATAACCTCATCATTCGGGTCAGCAATGTCAAGTTCATAGCTGTCGCCCCACGTGAACCACTTTTTCGACAAACGCATAACTTGCCTTTCATTATCATTCAGCGAGTATTCATGCGCCCAAAAGTCACCCTCCAGACGCCAAGGTGTTCCTTCCAAGCGATAGCTCTGCTTAAAGTAGGCATAAGAGAGTTGAACTCTACATGCCCTGCCCCTGTTAAATTTCCGTCCTTCCGGCTTGTCGATTTTGCAAGGCGACAGCCTTGCTGCAATCTTACGCACCGAAAAGCCGAAAATTTTCCTAAGGGCAGGGTCGG
>LVAX01000032.1 GCA_001604215.1 Clostridiales bacterium Firm_18 | reverse complement strand
TTATATTTGCTTTTCGTACAACCTTTTTTATACGGACAGTTTTCACAGCTTTCACATTCATAATAAGTTATTTCACTTTCAAAGCCGGATTTACTCTTTCTGATTCCAGTATAGACCGCCTTTAATTTTCTGCCGTTCTGGCAGGTGTATTCGTCTTTGTCACTATCGTATTCCATGTTTTCTCTGAGCGCCATATTACTTTTGAACTTTCTTGTTTTTGAACGTTCATAATTCTGAGGCTTTATGTAACATGTCTGACCCTTATTCTCAAAATATGTATAATTTTCCTCGCTCTCATAACCTGCATCCGCTGTTACATCCTGATACGCAACACCTATGTTTTCATCCATTTTATTAAGCAGCGGTATTAAGGTCAGCTGATCGCTTCTTTCACTTGATATATCTAATCCGGTTATGTATTCACCCTCAACCGCAAGCTGCAAATTGTACGCCGGTTTCAGTTGCGCATTACGCATGTGGTCTTCCTTTAAATGCATAAAGGTTGCGTCAGGGTCTGTTTTAGAAAAGCTGTTTCTGCCGGAAAAGGTTTTTTGATACTTCTCATATTTTTCCTTGCGTGCAACCAATTCTGATAATTGCTCAATATCTCTTTGCAATTCACTTTTGCGTTTGCCTCTGCCATGTACAAACGGAACCTTTACCATTGACTTTAACAAACCAAGAAGCTCGGCAGAGTTTTCGCAGTTCACAGCGTATTTAACGCATAAATCAGGCAGCAGCTTTTCAATTTTATCAAGTACACGAGCCTCATATTTGTTTGTGCTTTTCTTCCATACAAAGCTGTACTTATTTGCATTTGCTTCTATTTTTGTACCATCTACAAAAAGATGCTCAAAATTAATTTCTCCGATTTCAGACAAACTTTTTACAAGCTGATAGAACAAATCTTCAACACATTCGCTTAACCGTTTGCTTCTGAATCTCGCTATTTCATGGTAATTGGGAGCTCTTTCTCCATTGAGCAGCCACATGAAATTAATATCTCTGACACATGCCTTTTCTATTTCACGGCTTGAATATATTCCCTGCATATTGGCATACACCAATACCTTAAGCATTGTCCTTGGATTTGTCGCAAATGGTCTGCCGATATGCGAATATGTATGAAACAGCTTGCTTAAGTCCATTCCATCTATGATTTCGTCAAGCAATCGGACGCTGTCATTTTCAGGTATTATCCTTTCTGCAAATTCTTCCGAAATTAGTAGTTGAATATGTCTGCTCATTGTGGTATAATCTCCTTGGTTATTTGTTTTTTTGTCAATTCAATTATACCAAAAAATGAGGACTTTTGCAATTGCAATCGTCCTCATTTTTTACACTTTTTAGGCCATAGTTTTGCTACAGCCCCTATTTACTTCTGATATTCATATCACTTCTTGAATTCGCCCATATTGTTAGTGTTTTTGCTTCATGGTTTTCAACACTGACATCTGCACCGTTATTATATTTCACCGTTGCTTCTCAAAATTTATTTTTTTGCTGCAAGGAGAACAATTCGCGAAACCGATATGGAGTTGCGCCGAAATAGGATTTAAACAAGCGATGAAAATATTCATTGCTTTCATATCCCACCAATTGCGCTATTTCATAAACTTTTAATTTCGTATCTTTTAGATAAGCTGCGGCCTTTTCCATTTTTATTTCAGTCAGGGTGCTGCCAAAACTTTTTCCGGTTTGTTTCGAAAACATTCTGCAAATATGCGCCTTAGAATACCCGAATTTTTCAGACATCCGTGACAGGGTTACACTGTTATGCTCATTATACATATACAGCAGCATATCTATCATTAAGTCAGAAGATGCGCATCGCATTGCGGAAATAACCGCCCCTTCCGCTGTGCGCAGCAATTTACAAATAAGAACAGAAAGCAGCGCTTGTTGCATTATATTCGAATTAACCCTGTTTTCAACTTCCTCTTCCATTAAGCCTGTAACTTCCTCCCGAACAACTTCCGCCCCGCACATAAAATACTTATAATATGAATTATTGCCGGCCTTGTTGATAAAAAGAGCCGGCGGGGATTCTCCATTCCCTTGAACGGTTGAAAAGGCTTGCTGAAAAAAAGCCGGTTTAACGAGAATATTCACTACTTTGCTTTGAGAATCCGCATACACGGTGTGGAAGGTTCCGGGATGAAGCATAAGAAAATCGCCTGTTTTCATATGCAGGTTTTCGCCTTCAATTATGTTTATGCAGTCCCCCTCATACACATAATTAATTTCAAAAAAATCATGGGTATGGTAATAATGCACGACAGCGGGCGGATGCAGACATACAAACAGATTTTTATTCGTGTCTTTTACATATTTGCTCATTCGTTCAATTTTTGAATTATCATTATACTCTACATTGCCAATATCCTGAAGCAGTTTTTTTATTCGCTTTTCCTCAGAAACTTTCATATTGACACCTCTAATTAAATAATATCACTTAAATCAAAATAAGTCAATTTTTCTTGCTTGTTAAATTCAATTACAAATCATTATCTGTATGGTAAAATAAATTATAAGCAAATGTATATCACTTAGTATAAGAATATTAATAAAAATCAATTATTTTGGAGGGAGAAAAATGAATTTTGACGCTTTCCGATTAAAAAAAGCTAATCGCCCATCTTTCTATTCCGGAAAAATGACAGGTAATTATAACGGGGAATGGCATTTTAAAGGGATTATGGATGAAACAATAAATTTTATACAAGACATGCAGCTGTTAAACCCGGATTTATGGCTTAGGTTTGTCCGGCAATTCAGATTGCATACCGACGCCGATAATGGCTGGCGCGGGGAATTTTGGGGCAAAATGATGCGCGGCGCATGTTTTATTTATTCATACACCAAAAACAACCGGCTGTATGAAATTCTTACAAAAACTGTCCGCGACATGCTGGACAGCTTTGACGAATACGGCAGAATCAGCAGTTACCCGATTGAAAACGAATTGACCGGCTGGGACATCTGGTGCAGGAAATATGTACTTTTAGGGATGCAGTATTATATTGAAATATGCAGCGATGACAAGTTCATAGAAGAAATTACAGCAGGTATGTGCAAACAGGCCGACGCTATTATGTCAAAGATAGGAAAAGCCCAAGAAGGAAAAATTCCTATTGCCGATGCGTCTTCCCACTGGCGGGGATTAAACTCATCTTCACTGCTTGAACCGATTGTCAGGCTGTATAATATTACTAAAGAGAAAAAATACTTTGATTTTGCCGATTACATAGTGCAAAGCGGCGGAACGTCGGTTGCCAATGTGTTTGACCTTGCTTTTGAAAATGATTTTTATCCGTACCAATACCCTATAACCAAGGCATACGAGATGATTTCATGTTTCGAAGGCTTGCTGGAGTTTTACAGGGTCACTAAAAACGAAAGATATAAAACCGCAATTATCAATTTTGCAGACAGAATTTTAGAAAGTGACTTTACCGTTATCGGCAGCAGCGGATGTACACATGAGCTTTTCGACCATTCTGCCGTTCGTCAGGCGAATACCACTAACGGAATTATTATGCAGGAAACATGCGTCACGGTAACGCTTATGAAATTCTTCTACCAGCTTACATTGCTTACCGGAGAGCCTAAGTACGCGGATGCCTTTGAACGCTCATTATTTAATGCATACCTTGGCTCTGTTAATACCGAAAAAAAGGTTGAACCTTCCATTGCGCAGGAGCACCCTGAATTGCATCTTAAGCCGCTGCCGTTTGATAGCTACAGCCCGCTTACCGCCGGTACAAGAGGAAACAGAACCGGCGGACTTCAGATTATGCCGGATAACCATTACTACGGATGTTGTGCCTGCATCGGCGCTGCAGGAGCCGGTTTGGTTCCTAAGATAGCCCTTTTGAAATCAGTTGATGGAATTGCTTTGAACCTTTATATTCCCGGCACAATTAAATCGGAGACGCCGTCGGGAAAAACAATAAGCATAATAAATGAAACGGATTATCCGAAAAGCGGCAATATAAAAATAACGGTGTCTGTAAGCGAACAGGAAGAATTTTGCCTTATGCTCAGGAACCCTCAATGGAGTAAAACTACCCGTGTAACCGTAAACGGTAAAGCGGTTGAGGCGTGTGAAGGCTATATCAAAATACATCGTGTCTGGAAAGACGGCGACGTTATCGAAATGAAATTGGACATGCGGACCGAGGCTGTTTCGCCAACGCCTTACGGCACGGATATCCTTATGAACAATGTAATTTGGGAACATAATTATGTGGTTCCCACATTTGACCGGGAAGACCCTCTTGCAAAAAATCATATTGCCCTTCGCAGAGGCCCGCTGATGCTTGCTTTAGATAATCGCCTGGGAATAAAGGCGGACAGTCCCGCAAGCATTGAGGCAGACAAGGACGGATATGTTAATGCTGTAATCCCCGAGACCGACACGGCTCCATACAAGCATATTTTAGAGGTTTGCATACCCACTAAAGATAATTCTTGCTTCAGGGTTACCGACTACGCGTCAGCCGGGAAGCTTTGGACGGAGGAAAGCAAAATGGCGGTATGGATTCGGACACAACCATAAAAAATTGCATTAAAACATTGCCGTTCAATATTTACCCGGCGATACCCCGACAATTTTTTTAAACGCCCTTATAAAGCTTGCATAATCATTATATCCGCATTTTATAGCGGTTGCAGATACACTGTGGCCTGATTTCAGCAGGCGTTTTGCCTGGGAAATCCTTTTGGAGGCAATATATTTTGAAACTGTTATGCCCAATTCTTTTTTAAACAGCCTGCAAAGCTGGTTTTCCGATATAAATGCGTTTTTTGCAAGCGTTTTAAGGGACAGGTCGCCGTCAAAATTATTATTTATGTAAGCAATGGTTTTTTGGACAACATTGCTTTCGATATAATTCATACCTTTGCTTTGGCTGTTTTTGGCGAACAATTGATTTACCAATACCAGTATTCTTGTAGTTATCATATTTTTTATAACGTCGTCAGCATATTCGTTTTCAATGCGAAGCTGCGAAAGCAATCCCTCAAGCCGCATCAGATCTTCACGGGAAAGTGAAATTTTGTTGGAGATTTGAGGGCCCCTTTTATAAAAGCAAGCGGATAAATCCGTTTTGTCCGTTGAACACGAGTATATGAAGGTCGGGTGTACTTTAAGAACGCACCTTGAAAAAACCTTGCCCGGCTCAAAGGTAATTTTGTGTGTTTCAAACTGGTTTATTACAAACAAATCCCCGTCCGACACTTCGTAAATCCTGTCGTCTATAAGAAAGCTTTTCCCTCCGGACAAGCACAGGAAAATCTCACAGCATTCGTGAACATGAATGCTGAAATCCACTTCATTTTTGTTTGAGTAAAAAACTCCGAACATTTTTGTATCGTTGGTATGGTTTATTGCCATACTACAACTATCAAAACAAACCTTCATACAAACCACCGTTTAAAAGATATTTTCTTAATTTTATCACAAGTTGGTGATAATTGCAATAAATTTATTAAATAATGCAAAGAATTTGCAATATTATTATGTTATAATGTACATGTATATGTATGTAAATACAAAAAACCTGCATACCGATTTTTTGGGGAGGCGGCGTATTGTTATATTTATCAATTGTAAACAATAATAACGAAGTTTTGGCACAGCAAAAGGGCTATAACATTAGCATGTGTTATGACAAGGAATATAAGCCGGGCGACAAAATCACGGTAAAGCTTAAAGACTGCAAATTTATCAAAATAAAGCTCGGTGACCTTTTGCCGGAAAGCATTTTGTACCTTCCGGGCAAAACTTTCACATTTGAAATACCGTTTGAAAAGTTTGGAAAATCTTATAACCCGGAAGCATTCCAAGGCAGCCGACACAACATATCCGTATGCGAACCGGCGGATGACGAAATATACGCTTACAGGAACTTAGCACTTAACCCTTTTGACCATTCAGGCGCAAAGGGAACATATCCCCATGCCAAAGCAAATTTCGTAACCCGCGGTGAGATTTGCTTTGAAGAGCGCAATGCAATAGACGGAATGACCGAGAACAACGGGCACGGCTATTACCCGTACCAATCATGGGCCGGCGGCGCAAGGGAGGACTTGGAATTTCTGCTTGATTTCGGAAAGGAGGTTGAAATAGACAAGTTTATATTTTATTTAAGGGCGGACTTCCCGCATGATACTTACTGGAAAAGCCTTGACATTGAGTTTTCGGATAACATTAGAATACCTGCCGGGTTTGTCGAAACAAACAGGGGGCAGGAAATAGTATTAAAGCAGAAAAAAACAACCAGAACCGTTAAGCTTACAAATTTTAAGCAGGCGGCATATCCGCTTTCATTTGCGGCATTGTCCCAAATAGAAGTATACGGTAATTATAAAAAGGAGGATTTCAGTAAAATGCAAATTCGAAACGCATCAAACCCAAAAGACGTAAAACACTATACTACACAAAGGTTAAGAGAGGAATTTCACATTTCGAATCTCTTTACAAAAGACAACATCTCACTGGTATACAGCCATATTGACAGGATAATAACGGGCGGCCTTATGCCGGTGTTCCATACCTTGAAATTAGAAGCAGGCAAAGAGCTTGCGTCCGATTACTTCCTCCAGCGGCGCGAGATGGGCTGTATCAACATAGGCGGAAAAGGTATTATAACAATCGACGGCAAGGAATACGAAATGCAGCCGCGCGACGGCATATACATCGGCATGGGGAATAAGGAAATTACCTTCAAAAGCGAAAATCCCGAAGCCCCGGCGAAGTTCTACATTTCGTCCTGCCCCGCCCACAAGGAGTATCCTATTGTTAAAATCGATATCTCAAAGGCTAAAAAGGTACCGTGCGGCAGTGAAAAGGACGCCAACAAGCGCGTTATAAACCAATATATCCATCCCGAGGTTATAAAAAGCTGCCAGCTTTCCATGGGGCTTACTCAGCTTGAGGAAGGCTCTGTCTGGAATACCATGCCCACCCATACCCACGACAGGCGCATGGAAGTTTATTTGTACCTTGACATGGATGAAGATACGGTTGTCTTCCACATGATGGGTGAGCCGAACGAAACACGCCATATAGTCATGCATAACGAAGAAGCCGTTATCAGCCCGAGCTGGTCCATACACAGCGGAGTGGGAACGAAAAACTATTCGTTTATCTGGGCTATGTGCGGTGAAAACCAGGAATTTACCGATATGGACGCAGTCGAAACAAGCGAATTATTATAGGAGGGAAAGTTTTATGTTCGATTTAAAAGGCAAAATCGCCTGGGTAACAGGTGCCTCATACGGAATCGGCTTTGCAATAGCAAACGCCCTTGCCGGAGCGGGCGCAAAAATCGTATTTAACGATATTAATCAGGAGCTGGTTGACAAAGGCCTGGCGGCATATAATGAAAGAGGAATAGAGGCCTATGGCTTTGTTTGCGACGTAACGGATGAAAATGCGGTTAACGAAGCAGTTAAAAAAATTGAGCAGGATGTCGGGGTAGTAGACATTTTGGTTAATAATGCGGGTATTATCAAACGTATTCCCATGTGCGAAATGTCCGCACAGGAATGGAGACAGGTTATTGACGTCGACTTAACGGGCCCGTTTATCTGCTCGAAATCCGTAATCCCTTCAATGATTAAAAAAGGCGGCGGTAAAATTATAAACATATGCTCAATGATGAGCGAGCTCGGCCGTGAAACGGTCTCGGCATACGCGGCTGCCAAGGGCGGGCTTAAAATGCTGACAAGGAACATTGCTTCCGAATACGGCGAATTTAACATCCAATGCAACGGGATAGGCCCGGGATATATTGCAACGCCGCAAACCGCGCCTCTTCGTGAAAAACAGCCGGACGGCTCAAGACACCCGTTCGACAGCTTTATTATTTCCAAAACTCCCGCCGCGCGTTGGGGAACCCCCGAAGATTTGGCTGGACCTGCTATATTTTTGGCCTCCGGTGCATCTGATTTTGTCAACGGCCATATCTTATACGTGGACGGCGGCATATTGGCATACATCGGCAAACAGCCAAAATGATTTTTTGCAGTATATTTTTTTGAAATAAAGCGTTCGGGCGCGTAGCGCTTTCCCGAACGCAACATTGCGCCCCGCAAGGGAAAGTGTAGGCGGATTCATTCCGCCGGAGCGCGAAATTTCGCGTATTTTGCGCAATTTCTTATAAGTTAAAAAATTTAAAATGATAAGGAGCGATATGATGGAAAAATGGTTAAATGACGTGTGGGCAAAAATTGAAAACAAACTTGCACGGACAAGCAGGACACCCGGTGACAAGCTTTTTGCGTACACTTCAAAGGACGGAAAATTTGTCGGTTCAAGCAACATAGCCGGCTGGACAAACGGTTTTTGGCCGGGTATTATGTGGCTTATGTATATCGGCACAAAGGACGAGCATTACAGGAAAACGGCCGAATCGTTAGAGCTTAAGCTTGACGAGGCTCTTTACCGCTATGAAGAACTGCACCATGACGTAGGCTTTATGTGGCTGTTGTCAAGCGTTGCCAATTACAGGCTTACCGGAAATCTTGAGTCGAAAAGGCGCGGCTTATACGCTGCGGCAACTCTGGCGGCAAGGTACAATGCCGCAGGCATGTTCATAAGGGCATGGAACGGGCAAGAAAAAACAGGCTGGGCAATAATAGACTGTATGATGAACATTCCTCTGCTGTACTGGGCATCGGATGAGATAGGGGATCCCCGATTTAAGCATATTGCAACAAGCCACGCGGATACGGTAATAGAGACGTTCATCCGTCCGGACGGTTCGGTAAACCATATTAATTCCTATGACCCCCAAACGGGAGAATTTATCGAAACCTTCGGGGGACAGGGCTATACCGTCGGCTCTTCCTGGACAAGGGGACAGGCATGGGCTATTTACGGATTTATTTTAAGCTATATCCACACCAAAAACGAGCAATACCTTTTTGCCGCAAAGCGTATTGCCCACTATTTCATTTCGGCGCTTGCCGCCCGGGATGATTTTGTTCCCGATTGTGACTTCCGCAGCCCGAAGGAACCTGTTTATAAGGATACGACGGCCGGAATGATTGCCGCATGCGGGCTTATTGAAATATCAAGAAACGTTCCGGAATTTGAAAAGGATTTATATTTAAATTCGGCAATTAAAATTTTAAAAGAAACGGAAGAGAAATACTGCAACTGGTCGGACAATGAGGATTCAATCGTTCAAATGGGAACGGAGGCGTACAATCACGGCGGCAAAAACATGCCTATAATTTACGGGGATTATTATTTTATCGAAGCCGTATTAAAGCTTATGAACAAAGATATATTGCTTTGGTAACATTTTTTGTATCAACAACCAGGAAGGGGCTGACGCAGTTGGATTTTTAAAAATCCTTTATGCGTCAGCCCCTTTATTCACGCAGTCTGCCGTTCCTGTGTTTTGCAGTTTAATCTCAAAAGTGCCTTTAAAACACTTGAATTTTTATGTCCTTATTTTTTATATAGCTATATCATAATTCCTTTTAAGTTACTTATTGTATGTAGACTTTTTGTATTTATTTTTATTATACTATGTATTGTGGAGGATTTTAACTATGGATATTATAAAAGTATTTGGAAGTAACTTAAGGAAATATCGCACAGAACAAGGAATTTCTCAAGAAGCTTTTGCAGATAAATGTGGACTCCATAGGACTTATATTAGTGCAATTGAGTGTTATAGGCGAAGCATTTCGCTTGAAAACGTTCAGCGAATTGCAGATGCACTTGATATTGAAACATACAAACTGTTTATGGAGGAATAAATATGCTTGAGCAAATCAAGAATATCCTTCTCTCTCATAAAGGGAAAAGGAATCCCGTTACATCAACAGAAATTGCAAGAAAAATCGGTATAATTGAAGATGATACTCACGCGCAAACAAGAGCGCTGATTTTTGAATGTGCCAAAAAGTTTAAATTGCCTTTGGCTGCTAATAATAGAGGATATTATCTTATTGTAGATCAACAAGAATATGATGATTATATGGAAAATTTAGACTCAAGAAGCGCTGGAATTGAAGAAAGAAAAAGAATAATAACAAAAAACTACAAGGGGGGAAAACAATGAAATTTACAATTAAAAATGATGAATTAGTCGTACTTAATGGCATTGAAACTCCAGATTTTCCTAAATACACATCTCAACTAATCAACTGGGCGAATCAAAATGCTCAAGGCACCCGCCCAAAAGTAGTCGGAAAGCTTTCAGATTTATTCCCCGAATACAAAGAGGATTGCGACGCTGTTACAATTGACGGATGGCGTGAATGGTACTTAGAACGTTACCCGAATTCCATAGAAAATGCAACAAATAAAATATTCACTCAAGTAGAAAATCTCAAAGAAGCCATCAAACTTATTGACAAAGAAATGGTTCAAAAATGGGTGGAAGATCTGGTTATCTCTAAAACATACAATGGTTTATATGTTCAAGAAGCAATTCTGTACAAGCTTGCCCAAAAATATGGCGAAGATTATAGATTGGCTACGCCCGAAGAAGAATCTCAGGGAATTGACGGTTATATAGGTGATACCGCATATTCTGTAAAACCTGATACTTATAAAACGATGGGGCGTTTATCCGAAACAATTAATGTAAAGATGATTTATTATACCAAGAAGAAAACCGGATTAACTGTTGAGGTTGAAGAATAAATTTTAGGCAGAGGAGAAACCCTCCGCCTATTTTTATACTGGCATAGAATTCAAAAACTTTTTCTTAAGTGTATAATCCATTTCAGTGTCAACACACACATATCCTGTTCTTATCAAATGGTTGTTCACAAAAGTTTGGTTATCAAGATAGACATAGCACAAGAAATTGTTTTCGTTATCATATTTTATAGAATCATATTTCAAGAATACTTTTCTTTTTCTAAATTTATTTTGCAAATAATCGACAGCTTCCTTTTCAAATTGGGGATTTGATTTTATACCCAATAGTTTTACAATTAGTCCATTATTAAGTTCTATTGTGTTAGGATTTAATACATTTTTTACTGTAAAAAGTCCTCCTCGTTTTTGTTCTTGACCATCAATTTTCGAACCAAATTGAAGTTTCTTAACATCAATTTTTTTATCCATTTTATGGGGGTCGCGGAAAACATACGGCAAATCCTCAAATGTATGTTTAACACCTTCTTTATCCTCAATAAAGACAACTTGTGAATCATTATAAAAATTCATCTGATCAGCGCAAAGTTTTTCTCTAATAATAGGAGCAAAATCTTTGTTGATTTCATAGCCGATAGAATTTCTGCCCAAGCGTTTCGCTGCTAAAGACGTAGTACCACTGCCAGCGAAAGGATCAAGAACAGTTTCTCCGACAAAAGAAAACATTTTAATTAAGCGTTTAGGAAGTTCTTCAGGAAACATTGCAATATGTCCCATCTGTTTTACACCATTAAAATTCCAATGAGACGAAAAATATTGACTCCATTCTTCTTTAGTCATTTCTGAGGCAGCCTTTTGTTGGGGAGTTGGCTTAGGAGCATTACCCAACTTCTTGAATAGTAAGATAAATTCATAGTCCATTTTCAAAATTCCGTTTCGAGGATAAGGAAAGCTTCCCATAACGGCACCGCCGCCGGAAGTGTTCATTGTAGTGGTTTTTTGCCATATAATTGCCCCCATATAATCCATGCCTAATGATTCACAAAAACGAATAATTTCGGTACGGATAGGAATCACTTTATATCTTCCATAATACACAGAACGAGCAAATTGATCCCCAATATTAATGCATAGTCTGCATCCATCGGCCAAAACACGGTTACATTCTTGCCACACAAGATTGAGATTGTTTATGTATTCCTCGTAACTGTCATTGAATCCAATTTGATCTTTCGGACCATAGTCCTTTAACTGCCAATATGGAGGTGAAGTTATAACTAACTGTACTGATTTATCTTTGATTTGATTAAGCGAACGACTATCGCCAAATATTATTTTATGTTCTGTCATAGCTAAACCCTTTCTTATTTGATTTGTTCACCATTTGCTAATACAAAATATTGTTCGTATGTAACATCGAGGACTTTTGCAATGTGGTTAAGTTCATCTTGAGTAACTGTATTCCTTTTCAGTTTTGCGTTGAAATTCTGAGGCGTTTGATTTATTCTTCGTGCAAGCTCAGACAAACTAACTCCTTTTCTCACGCACAATACTCGTATTTGTTCTGACGTAGTCATACGAAACCTCCATAAATTATTGTTCAATTGATATTATAAAACATTTAATTGATATTGTCAACTATCATAATTCATTTGTTGTGCTGTCAAATAACTCATTTGTTGTGCTGTCAAATTCCCCGAACAACCCCAAAGCTCATACCTGTCAGCCTGCTTATTTGCTTAAAGATATTTCCTCTTGTCCGCTTGCATAGCCTTAATATTAAGTTCTTGTTCATCGAGCCACGATTTTACTACACACTTCCTCCACTTCCACCTCACGATGGATAGCTTGTGCTTCGCTAATGGTTGGTTGATATGTACCCCCATAACGGACTTTCTCCGTCAAGCTAAACGCCATGCTCGGCGTACAATAAAAGCGTTCGGGCGCGCAGCGCTTTCCAAAAGCGCCTCATCTCGCCGCGCGAGCGTAAAATTGCGCGGCTTTTACGCAGGTTTCCTACAAATTAATAAAAGCGTCTGTCTTTCGATAGACGCTTACGCATAAAATTATGTTTTATTATTTCTTCTCGTTTACGGCAATCCAAATTTCGCAGGAATAGTCAGGGTTTTGTGTGTCAGCGGAGGGATAAACCTCAAGTTCTATTCCGCTGCCGTACTCATACTTCGTACTTTGCGGAAAAAACTCGGTGCAGATTTTTTTATAGGTGTCTTTAAACGCATCAGGCATTTTACCCTTGCACTGAAATACTGCATAGGTATGTGCAGGAATATCAATGATTTCAAAACCATCATCCTCCACATGTACGCCGTTGTATTCAGCCCCTATCCCATACGGGAAACCCGAATCGGCCATCTCACCGGAAAAACAAATACCAAGGATACCTTGCAGGTTGTCGAACTTAGCATACTTACAGAGCGCTTCAATGGTGCCGTTCTGACCGCACTCTGCCCAGAATGCTGAGATATCCGCGGTTGCAGTATCACCCTGCGGCTTGTTTACTCGTTTCTTTTTACAAATTACCTTAAATGCCTCTTTAGCTTCAATTCTGTAATCCATTGTGTTTCCTCCCGACAAAATTAATTTTACGGAAAGGCGGGAAAAGGATTTCACATTTCCCCCTCGCCTTACATCGGTCGGAGTTTTTCCATGAAACCGCGTAAAGGCTCGAGTGAAACTTTCGGGAGTGTCATATCCATACTTCAGCGCAACATCAATCACTTTTTCGTCTGTCCGGACCAGTTCTTCAGCAGCTAAAGTAAGACGGCGCATACGAATATAATCACCGAGCGTAAATCCGCAAAGCATGCTGAACATTCTTTGAAAATGAAATGCCGATGAATATGCCTGTTTTGCAACCATTTCAACATCAACGGCCTCAGTCAAATGCTCTTCAACATAATCCAGCGCTCCTTGTATTCCCTTTATCCAATCCATTTCACAACTTCCTTCCGTATGACACCATTATATCGGGTTCAAAGTTTGTCTTCTTGACTTTTCATGCGGACTGGTGTCAGATTCATCCATTATTCAAGTATATCATAAAGTTATGAATCAGGACAAGGGGACAGGTATACTGTATTACCCTTGTCTTTGCTGTCATTAGACGATATAAGACGATATACCTGACCCCTTGTCTTTTATCCCCTTGTCTTGTTAAAAAATTTTTTAAAAGTTATGGACATAAGATTTATATTATGTCATAATAAATAAAAAAATAAGGGGTGTAAAAATGAAATTTAAGTATCTTGGAACTGCTGCTTTTGAAGCTGTACCTGCATTGTTTTGTGAGTGTGAAACCTGCAAAAGGATTAGGCAAATTGGGGGAAAATCAATCAGAACCCGTTCGCAGGCAATAGTTGATAACTGTTTGCTGATTGATTTTCCGGCAGACACTGTAGCGCATATATTAAGTAACAACATTGACATGTCTAATGTTAGGCACTGTTTAATAACGCATAATCATTCCGACCACCTGTATAGCAAAGATATTATTACACTCCAAGACGGATTCTCACATATGAGTGATGATTATACACTCACTTTTTATGCTACCGATATTGCGGGCAAGAACATAGAAACCGAAATATCATCCGTCGAAAAAGCTGCCTTTAAAAAGGTTCACCCTTTCGATGTTGTAGATGTAGGGGAATATAGCGTTACCGTATTGCCGGCCGTTCATGACGAAAAATCGGGACCGGTTATTTATCAGATAAACGATGGTGCCAAAACAATTCTCTATGCCCACGACACGCATTTTTTACATGATGATGTTTGGTCATATTGGCAACAGACAAACCCGCATTTTGATTTAGTAAGCCTTGACTGCACTAATGCTTTAAAGCCTTTGAATTATATTGGGCATATGGGGTTGGCGGAGAACATTGAGGTTCGAAAAAGGATGCTTGAAATGGGTATTGTCGATGAAAAAACCATTTTTTTATGCAACCATTTCTCACATAATGGATATAGTGTTGTGTATGAAGAATTTGAGCCGATTGCAAAAAAACAGGGCTTTTTGACATCGTACGATGGTATGGAATTCGAGTTGTAAATAATACAGACACTCCCGAATATACAGGACAAGGGGACAGGTATACTGTATTAGAGCCTGTAAAAAACTTTGTGTAAAGTGATTAAAAAATCTCTTTCTTGGCAAGAAT
>LVAX01000031.1 GCA_001604215.1 Clostridiales bacterium Firm_18 | reverse complement strand
GATTTCAAAGCCTTTTATAACAGAGGAAAGTTACGCCTGAAAACAGAAAATAACGACGGTGCCTTGGCCGACCTCGACAAAGCCACCACATTAAAACCCGAACATCCTGGTGCTCACGAACTTTTTGGCGATGCCTTACTTAAAGCAGGGAAAGAAGACCTTGCCAGTTTGCAATGGAGATTGGCGGAAGAATTAAAGAAAAAGAAGAAGAAAAAATAGCTCCCTGATCCTCATTAAGACATGAGCAGCAATATAAACAACTTATTATTGCAACATCGACAAATCAACCTTATAATAGATGGGTGCAACATCGTTTTTTTCAAGAAACATAATCATATAAATTGGAGCATACACTACTTTGGCACTAACTCTCATATTATCATTGTTAAACACAACAGCCTCGACAAGTTTATATTCATCACAGTCCATCATGTTAGATAAGGCATGGTGTACATCATAGTCCTTTCCTGATTTCACTTCAATGGGCAATACCTTACCACCAATTTCTACCACAAAATCTAATTCACCACGCTTCTTATTATTATAGTAATAAGGTTCTAATCCATGTGCTATCAGCTCTTGCGCCACAGCATTTTCATAAATTGAGCCGAAGTTAATATCTTTATCGCCTTTTATGATTCGCAACTGAATACCTTCGGCATATTGTGCAGCTAGTAGCCCTACGTCACTTTGAAAGAGTTTGAACAAATTTCGTGAACGAGCAAGCAACAATGGTATCTTTGGCTCTTCAACATTATAAACGGGCAATGCCACACCAGCATTTTTCAGCCAGAGAAAACTGTTTTGATAACGTTCAAACTTTGCATTTTCATTTAAACGTTTCAGAATAAAGCGTTTATTCTTTGCATTAAGTTCAGGCGGAATAAGGTTAAAAATCTCTTCTATATAAAGTTTATTATCCGGATCATATTGAGCTATGTCACGCTTATATAAACGAATTATATCCTGCTGCACAATCATGACCTCTTGTAAATTATTACTATCAATATATTTGTTCACCGCAGCAGGCATTCCCCCCACAACAAGGTACAAACGAAATAGTTCCATTATCTTGTTATGAACAAACTCATCTACCGGCATTCTATTTTCCCAAGCCTTGCGCAAAGCCTCAATCACTTTTTCATTGATGCCTACGCACGAGATAAATTCTTCAAAGTCAAGTGGGTACATATCTTTAACTCCCATATACCCTACCGGTTCCGAGCGCAAATTCTTCAATTCAACACCTAACAGAGAACCACTTAAAATATAGCGATACGAACCTTCATCTACTAAAAATTTAATCGCTGTAACAATCTCCGGACATTTTTGCACCTCATCAAAAAAGATAAGCGTTTCGCCTTTGATGAGAGGCAAAGTGGTCATGGCTGATAAGCGAAGTAAAATATCAGCACTATTCTTCGCATTTTTAAAAACATCAACCGCATCGGGATTATCGACAAAATTTATCTCCACAAAGCTTTTGAACGATCTGCCAAATTCGCGAATGGAATATGTTTTACCAATCTGCCGGGCACCGGTGATAAGCAGAGCATTACGAGTAATCTCGTAATAGTCCCTAATATAACTATCAATTTTCCTTTTCAGCATAGCATTTCCATTTTTCCAATACGAATATAGCCATTATCTTCCACTTTTCCAATACAATTCGAGGTATTTTTTGCCGCTTTTCCAATAATAGCCCAATATGTTTAGATGATTCCTTTTGATCTTGTCCTGAAAAAGGATTCTTCCATCCGCCCGACTTATAAAGAAAAGCAATCTTTTGATTCAAATTGCCCCGCCTTATCTGCAAATGTCAATTTGTTGCTCTACTTCATTTAACTCATTAATTTGCAGCTGACTGTTACCGACATGGTATCTTAACTGAAGCTGCTGATTTTTGGCAAAAGAATAAATAAGGCGAGAACGCAAACGAGGAGTCAACTGGTCTTCTCTGTCACCACCGTGCAAACGATATTGTACGTATGATACGCCCAGACCAACTTTAAGCGTCACTTTCTTTCCTATTTTCTGGTTATATTCTAGGAATAAAATACTCTCACCATTCCAGAAATGCTGCCAAGAAGGATTAGTTCCTTTGTAATCCACAGAACTGATTGTTTGAAAATGAAAGGCCTGAGCTGTTAATGAGCTTTGAGGGTTGAACTCAATGCCATAATTCACATTCACTGAAAAATCGTATAAATCTT
>LVAX01000030.1 GCA_001604215.1 Clostridiales bacterium Firm_18 | reverse complement strand
CCTTTTACACAAATTAACGATTCTTTCAAACTATTTTGTAGCCTACTCGTTTCTTTTGGGTTATACTCATTGGGAAGGTCATTGCGAGGGCCATGATAGAGCAAGTCCCCAAGCAGTATAAGCTTGGAGGCTTTGGATGAGTGATAGACTTCCAAAAGCTTATGCATTGCATATGCACTTCCATGGATGTCAGAGGCAAAAAGGTATATCATACTTATATGATACTAAAATCGGTTATGTACGGCAATGTTATTGACAAAGTAAAAGATATTGTCTTTGTAACCTTCTTACCAATCACACAAAGTGGGTTTGTGCACACAAATCACACACAATTTCCAAAATACCTCACACAAACTCAAATAAACACATACATCCATCACACTAATCCATCATTCCCACAAGACTTGTCCATTCTACTCACAAAGTGCATCAGCATACTGATGTTACAAATAAACTCTCACGCAAAAAATGGAGATTTACGTCATGAAGAAAAAGTTTGTATTGACTCTGGCGCTGGTTCTCATGGTTGCAGCAAGCCTGATGGCTGCTACCCCGATCGAAGTAAGTGGTTCTTTTAAGACTGGGTATGAATTTAAGTTTGCTACGGCAAATTCTTTCTCACAGATTGAAAGTGGTAATGAAGCAGAAGTTAAAACTGTTGTGGATTTTACTGGTGATTTCTGGAAGGTAAGTCTTGGAACTACTGATGTAGCTTATGATACTGATGCTGCTGTAGCAGCGAAAGCTGAATTGTATCTTACCAAGGCTCTTGCAGAGCAGGGTATGGATATGGGTGATCTTGCTTTGACCCTTCATGTAGGAAACGGTGTTGATAAGGGTGCTATTACTTTGCTTGCTGATAAAGCTGAATTCCGCAAAGATAAGAAATTGCAGATGGCTTCTGCTAAGAATTTTGGTGTAACTGTTGGGTACGGTACTCTTGTCAAAGCATACGTTTCTGTTGACCCCACAGTAACTTCTTTGCCGATGGTAGCAAGCGTCAAGTTCGCTCCTGTTGAAGGAATTGAGGCTGCAGTTGGTTTTAGTAATAACTTCACAGAAGCTAAGACTCCGATTACCAATGCAAAGGGACTTTCTGTTTCCGCAAAGGCTGACATTGCAAAGCTTGTTGACCTTGACTTCACTCTTGCAGCAACTGGTGAGTTGTTGATGGATCTGGATGCCTCCAAGAATACCATTACTGCTGACGTTGCTGGTGTTTACGAAGGTGTTGGTCTTTGGGTTGCTTATCAGAAAGATTATACAAATGTAAACAAACTCGCTGCAAAAGCTTCTTATGAGACCAAGGTTGAAGATTTTGATGTGAGTGCAAGTTTCCAGGCAAAGATGAATGATCTTGCAAAAATTACCGACAAGACCAAGACTGAGTACACTGTAGCTGCTGGTGCCAAGTACGCAATGGGCGGGGCTACTTATGCTCTCGATGCCAAGTATGAAGTTAACGCTGCTGCATTCTATGTAACCCCCAGCGTTTCTATCTCCTTCTAATCTGAAGTCAATAGAAATTTCTGAAAGGTGGCCCATCGTTGATGGGTCACTTTTTGTTTCTCCATGGTATACTCATATCAAGGAGCATCCTATGACAACTACCGCCACAACTGTTCAAGAATACCTATCCTCCTTGACACCTGAACAACGCTCAGTAATCGAATCTGTTCGCTCCCTCATTCTCTCCCATCTCCCCTCAGGCTTTCTAGAAACCCTCAATTGGGGCATGCTCAGTTATGAAGTGCCTCTATCGATGTATCCCAACACCTACAACAAGAAGCCATTAAGCTATATTGGCTTGGCAGTTCAGAAGCAGTATTACTCTTTGTACCTCATGCCCGCCTACATGGACCAGAACGTCTACCAGACATTGATGGACGCTTTTGAGAAGGCAGGCAAGAAACTCTCCATGGGCAAGTCCTGCATCCGCTTCAAGAAGGTTGATGACCTTCCTCTTGAGTTGATCGGTTCAATCATTGCATCCCATAGTGTCCAATCGTTTATTACAGCCTATGAAACAGCAAGGAACGCTTGATCGCGAACTTGACCATATTTTTAGTTGGACGTATAGTTTTTACAGACTTTCTTATTTATGCATGGAGTTTGGATGTTACACTCAAATCTG
>LVAX01000029.1 GCA_001604215.1 Clostridiales bacterium Firm_18 | reverse complement strand
TATATAGAAAATAAATAATATATAGCCTTAATTGGCTATATCAATATTATACTTGGAGGGATAAAGTTGGGTAAGAATTTGCTTCGCGGAAGGATGCTGATATTGGGGCAGTTATGTCTGGAGCCCGAAGAAAAAGAAAAGGCGGAAGAGTTGATTAATTCCATCTGGCAGCGCGACTCGGATTATACATTATACAAAAAAAGGACTTTTCAAAATCCAAAGCATGATGAAGAAAAAATTCTAAACGCCAGAAAAACCTTTGCGAGGAAAAAAAGCAAAAACCAAACTTATATCAAATTATGAATGTGCTTGGAGAAGTAAAAGTAAATGTCTTTAACCTTTACATATTTTATCCGCTATGGTATAATTATGATTAAATTGTGCAAAGCCTTGCGGGCTTTGCTTTGTGGTATGTTTGCCAGATAATTATTACTTTTTTTGGAGCTGATATTTTTGAAAATAAGAACGAGATTTGCGCCGAGCCCCACCGGATATATGCATATCGGGAACTTGCGCACGGCTTTGTATGCTTATCTGATAGCCAAATCCCAGGGCGGGGATTTTATTTTGCGTATCGAGGATACCGACACCGAGCGCAAGGTTGAAGGGGCTGTCGAAGTTATTTACAAAACTCTGAGGGAGACAGGCCTGCTGTGGGACGAAGGGCCGGATATCGGCGGGGCTTACGGGCCGTATATTCAAAGCGAAAGAAAGGATATTTATTTAAACTACGCCAAAAAACTTATTGACCTGGGCGGCGCGTATTATTGCTTTTGCGACAAGCAAAGGCTTGATAATATACGATTGCAGCAGGAGCAGTTAAAGCAGACCCCCAAATACGACGGACACTGCAGGAATTTGACGGAGGAAGAAGTACAAAAAAAGCTTGAAATGCAAATACCTTATGTTATAAGGCAAAAAATGCCCCAGTCCGGGGTAACCTCCTTTGATGATGTGGTTTTCGGCAGGATTTCGGTGGAGAACGAGTCGCTTGACGACGGAATACTTATTAAATCGGACGGCCTGCCTACATACAACTTTGCCAATGTTGTTGACGACCATTTAATGAAAATAACACATGTAATAAGGGGCAGCGAATATTTGTCCTCCACTCCGAAGTATAATTTGCTTTATGAGGCGTTCGGGTGGGAAATACCTGTTTATATACATTGCAGCCCCGTTATGCGGGACAGCTCGCACAAGCTTTCAAAGCGCGAGGGCGACGCATCGTATGAGGATTTTATTAAAAAAGGATATTTAAAAGAAGCAATAATAAATTACATTGCATTGCTTGGCTGGAGCCCCCAGGGGGAACAGGAAAAATTTACACTGGACGAGCTTGTGAAGGTATTTGACGTAAAAGGAATAAGCAAATCTCCGGCTATTTTTGACGAAGAAAAGCTTGCGTGGCTGAGCGGGGAATATATACGGGAGCTTGGCGAGGAATATTTTTACCAAAAGGCGCTGCCGTATATGAAAGAAGCGGTAAAAAGCGGACATGCCGACCTGCGGCTGCTTGCGCGGCTTTTGCAGAAAAGATGCGAGCGCCTGACCGACATACCGTCCCAGATAGATTTTATCGATGCCATGTCGGAATATGACGATTCGCTGTATATCCATAAAAAAATGAAAACGGACATTGCGGGCTCAAAGGAAGCGCTGGAGCGGATACTCCCAGCAATGGAAGGTATGGGCAAGGAATGGACGCAGGAAAATATACATGATGCTTTGATTTGCGTTGTAGATAAAATGGGTGTAAAGAACGGGCAGGTATTATACCCGCTGCGAATAGCGTTGTCAGGTAAGGCCGTCACCCCCGGAGGCGGGGCCGAAATCGCCGCCGTAATCGGCAGGGATGAGACAATAAAAAGAATTAAAGCTGCTATTGAAAAGCTTTCGAATAATACAAAGGCATAAGGGGAAATACCCTTATGCCTTTTCAGAATTCTGCACCAATGCCATTGCCGGGGATTGAAAGGTAAGCTCTATGGCGCTGTTGACTTTTTCTGCGTCCAGGCTGTCTATCCTTTCAATCATTTCGTCCTGTGAACGTACGAAATTTGTTATAAGAAGGGACTGCCCGTAGCTGTGCATCCTGCTTGAGGTTCCTTCCATGCTTAAAACAAGGCTTCCCTTTAATTGCTCTTTGGTTTTTTGGATTTCTTCCTTTGACAGGCCTTCTTTTTTAAGTTTTTCTATTTCTTCAAATATAAGCTCTGTGACTTCCCGGGTGCGCGCGGGGTTCATACCGGCATATATTGTGAACATACCCGCGTTGGCGAACATTGACAGGTATGAATAAATCGAATAAACCAGGCCCTTGTCCTCGCGTATTTTTTGGAACAGGCGGCTGCTCATTCCGTTTCCCAAAACGGTATTTACAAGCATCAGGGCATAGTCAAGTTCGTGCCCTCTTGGTATGGCGTTATATCCGATGCAAAGGTGCGTTTGTTCTATATCCTTGTCAACTTCCGAGCAAACAGGGTAAAAGCGGGGCGCTGCGGGCTTTTTTAATGTGCTGCCGGTGTCTTTCCAAGCGCCGAACTTTTCGTTTATCAGGTCAAAAAGAAGCCGCTCGTTAAAATTGCCTACTACCGCAATGACGGCATTTTTCGGGGTATAATAATTATTCATATACTCCCTGATATCATCACGGGAAATCTTTTTGAGCGATTTTGAAGTTCCGAGTATCGAATATCCCAATGGGTTTTTCTGCCAGGCTTTTTCCATTAAAAGGTCATGTACAAGCTCTTCCGGGGTATCCTCATACATGCTTATTTCTTCGGCGATTACGTTTTTTTCAAGCAGCACATCCTTCGGGTCATAAAGCGAATTAAAAAGCATGTCCGAAATAATATCAAGGGCTAAATCCAAATGATTTGAAAGCACCTTGGAATAGTAGCAAGTGCAGTCACGGCTTGTAAAGGCGTTAATCTGCCCGCCGATATCGTCAATTGCCTGGGCGATATCCTTTGCGGTTCTCTTGTTCGTGCCTTTAAAAAGCATATGTTCGATAAAATGGGAAATTCCGTTGTTTGCCCTTGTTTCCCGGTATGAGCCGGCACCTATCCATACGCCTGCTGCAACCGATTTTACATGGGTTATTTTTTCCGTTACTATTCTTAGTCCGTTTTGAAGCGTTGTTATTTTATGCATCGCATATCCTTTTTGTACTAATCTGCCATGGCATCTTTTCTCGAGAGGTTTATCCTGCCCTTGTCGTCTATTTCGATTACCTTTACTTTTATTTCGTCGCCGATGTTTACAACATCCTCAACTTTATTCACCCGCTTTTTGTCAAGCTTTGAAATGTGGACAAGTCCGTCCTTGCCGGGCAGAAATTCCACAAAAGCGCCGAACTGCATTATGCGAACTACCTTGCCGGTATATACTTCGCCTACCTGCGGATCTTTTACAATGCCGTTTATTATTTTTGCCGCTTCTTCGCCGCCTGACTTGTCATAGGATAAAATAAACACCTTTCCTGAGTCGTCTATATCGATTTTCACGCCGGTATCGGTAATGATTTTTTGTATAACCTTGCCGCCGGTGCCGATAACGTCGCGGATTTTTTCGGGATCAATCTGCAGCGTCATTACTCTCGGGGCATATTCGGAAATTGTTTCGCGCGGTTTTTCAATCGCGTTTTTCATTACGGTATCCAAAATATGAATTCTTGCGTTTCGCGTTTTTTCCAATGCCTCTTTTATAATTTCAGGCGTCAATCCTTCAATTTTTAAATCCATTTGAATAGCCGTTACCCCTTTTTTGGTGCCTGCCACCTTAAAGTCCATGTCACCAAAAAAGTCCTCCAGGCCTTGAATGTCAAGTATTGTTTTGTATTTTTCGCCTTCGGTTATAAGGCCGACGGATATGCCCGCCACAGGAGCTTTTATCGGAACGCCCGCATCCATAAGGGCAAGAGTGCTGCCGCATATGCTTGCCTGTGAGGTGGAGCCGTTTGAAGACAAGACCTCGCTTACAAGGCGTATTGCGTACGGGAACTCTTCTTCGGACGGTATCACGGGCTCCAATGCTTTTTCGGCAAGTGCCCCGTGACCTATTTCACGCCTGCCCGGGCCTCTTGAGGGACGGGTTTCGCCCACGCTGTACGACGGGAAGTTATAATGGTGCATATATCTTTTTACTTCATAATCATCGATTCCGTCAAGCTTTTGAACCTCGCCGAGGGCGCCTAAGGTTGCCACGGTAAGCACCTGGGTTTGTCCCCTTGAAAACAAGCCGGAGCCGTGGGTGCGGGGAAAAATGCCAACCTCTGCGGACAGGGGGCGGATTTCGTCAAGGCTTCTCCCGTCAACACGCTTGCCTTCCTCTATAAGCCATTTTCGCACTATGTGTTTTTGTACGTTGTAAAGCACTTCTTCTATGCTTTCTTCATAATCTTCGAATTGCTCGGAAAATTTTTCGGCAAGCTTGTTTTTTACTTCAAGCATGTTTGCATCTCTTACTTTTTTGTCATCTGTGTCAATAGCTTCTTTTATTATGTCATAAGCATAATCGAATACGGCTTTGTAGAGCTCTTCATTCATAACATGAGGCTCGTATTTGATTTTTTCTTTCTTGCCAACTTCGTTTGCTATCATATCGACAAAATCACACAGTCTTTTTATCTCTTCATGGGCAAACATTATGGCATTAAACATTGTATCCTCGTCAACTTCGCTTGCGCCTGCCTCTATCATTACAACACGTTCTCTTGTTCCCGATACGGTAAGGTTTAAGGGGCTGGCATCACGCTGCCGCTGCGTCGGGTTAATAACGAATTTACCGTCTTCTATCCCGACAAATATGCTTGCCAGCGGGCCGTAGAAAGGAATGTCCGATATTGCAAGCGCGATGCCTGTTCCTATCATTGCCGCAAATTCGGGCTGGTTGTCCTGCTCGACACAAAACACCGTTGCAACGACCGAAACATCGTTCCTTAGATCTTTCGGGAAAAGCGGACGTATGGGCCTGTCAATAACCCTGCTGGTCAATATTGCTTTTTCGGAAGGGCGTCCTTCGCGTTTTAAAAAACTGCCGGGGATCTTACCGACCGAATATAATCTTTCTTCGTAATCAACATTCAGCGGAAAAAAATCAATGCCTTCCCTTGGCTTCTCTGCAATTGTAACAGCTACCTGAACGGCGGTATCGCCATATCGTACAAGGCACTGCCCGTTTGCAAGCTGGGCCATTTTGCCTGTTTCCACAACAAGCGGTCTGCTCGCTACCTCTGTTTTGAACACACGAGATTCCATAAAAAATATACCTCCTAAAAATTTTAAGGGAACAGCATTAGCACTTAATTATTTGCCCCGATAAGCAATCAATGACAAATAATTAACTGCTAAATTGCTGCCCCAAAGTATTGCATCATAGGAAAATAATTCCTATGATGCATGCCTTATTGATTTTAATGCCTTAAACCGAGTTTTTCGGTAATTGCTCTGTACCTGCTAATATCCTTTTTAGCCAAATAATTTAAAAGCCCTCTGCGCTGGCCGACCATTTTAAGAAGCCCTCTTCTTGAATGATGATCTTTTTTATTGATTTTAAGGTGCTCGTTTAAATGATTGATTCGCTCCGTTAATATTGCAATTTGCACCTCCGGGGAGCCGGTGTCGTTTTCATGAAGCTTATGATCGTTGATGATTTGTTGTTTTTTTTCTTTTAACATTGTTTACCTCCACTAAAATAATTATGCATATACCGAGCAAAAGGCAAGTGGAAATATTATCCCTAAGCCCCGTATAGCGTTATTAGTTTAACATATCAAAAAATATTTGTCAAGAAATTTATTCTTAGGCTTAAAAAAGTATTGACAAAGTATTTTTATCCTGCTATAATTTTAAAGGTCCGCTATTAGAGGTAGAAAGCAGGATGCGGGTGTAGTTCAATGGTAGAATCTCAGCCTTCCAAGCTGATTGTGTGGGTTCGATTCCCATCACCCGCTCCATTTTTATTTGTGATGTGCAAATAACACTTTGCGCCTGTAGCTCAGTAGGATAGAGCAACTGCCTTCTAAGCAGTGGGTCAGGAGTTCGAATCTCTTCAGGCGCGCCACTTGTTATTAAGGCAACGCTTCTATATCAATCAGGCGCAAGAGCTTTGCTTTATATAATTCTTACACGGTGGGTGTAGCTCAGTTGGTTAGAGCGCCAGATTGTGGCTCTGGAGGCCGTCGGTTCGAATCCGATCATCCACCCCAAATAGTGGGCTGTAGCCAAGCGGTAAGGCACCAGACTTTGACTCTGGCATTCGTTGGTTCGAATCCAGCCAGCCCAGCCATTTTCATTGCAAATGTGTTGCCGTAATCTTGTTATATGTGTTATAATAATGTATAAATAAAGCATGACCCATTAGCTCAGTCGGCAGAGCACTTGACTTTTAATCAAGGTGTCCGGCGTTCGAATCGCCGATGGGTCACCAGCTGCATAGCCGCATCAACATTGAGTTTGAGGCGGTTTTTATTTTTCTAAAAAATGCTGTTTTTGCATTAAATGTGCCAAAAATGTGCTGTTTTGTGCACGGATTTAAAACTGTTTTTGACGCATCAAAACACTAATAATGATACTCAAAAAAGCCCGATGTTTCCCGGGCTTTTTGACATGTTAAGAGAAACCTGCTGCAATGTGAAAAATGGGTAGTTTAACCTATTTCATTGGTATGAATTGTAGTGTTGCTATGCTTAGGATAGGAGGAAGAATAAATGTCAATTGAAAAGGTGAAAGATTATTTTGCCCGGTACGGAATGGAGGAGCGAATAAAAAAGTTTAATGTTTCAAGTGCTACAGTTGAACTTGCGGCAGCAGCAACAGCGCTATCGAACTTACAATAGAAGAACTTGAAAAGTATTCGTCATACATTTCTTGGGTTGATGTGTGCAAAGGTTGGAGTGAATAGTTTTATATTGCTGCTGCGAATATATAATCAGCGCATAATGAGCAAAATCCTTTGATGGTTTATAGAGCAATTCCATTATACAGGATTTTTGCAAATTATGCGCTTATATTTAACACCAAAAAATCAGAGTAGAGCCACAACAAATTAAGAACTGTGACTTCTTTAAAATACAACAATGTGCAAAGAAGAAAAAACACAAACATTGATCCATTATAATTTGTAACCTGTAACCACTTAACCTAAAAAATTAGAGCTACGTAGAAAAATATATTTCTCTCCTCGCGTGCGTGCGCGTGCGCGCGTGTATATATAAACCTACATTTTTCGAGGTTTCATGGTTGCTAGGATACAGAAAGGAAAACCGCTGTGTTAGAAAAAGATATAACCAACAAAATACTAAAATATCTAAAAACTGTGCCCGGATGCTTTGCTTGGAAAGAGCATGGCGGAATATACGGGACAGCCGGAGTGCCGGACATCATTGCCTGTGTAAACGGGCGATTTGTGGCGTTTGAAGTGAAAACGCCATCAGGCAGGGCGACAAAACTGCAGAGGCAACAATTAAAAAAATCCTCACTGCCGGCGGCGTGGTTGCAGTAGTGCACTCGGTGGACGAGGTGCGGGCAGTGTTTGAAACATCAGGTATTGCCCTCCGCAATGAACAATGATTTAGAATACACTGCAAAATTAGCATTAAGATATATGAGCAATGCGTACACGAATACAATGCATCAATGCCTCAATGTGAATTTAATTTTTACGGAGGTATGGAGTATGTATCGTGAACAATCATATAGCATCGAGCGTGCATATACTGATCTGACAAATGCAATCATTCTGCAAGCGGTCAAGGATTACAGGACTGCTTTAAGAAGGCTGGCAAAGCATCCATTTAGCAGCATGGCATTGTCAGCAAAAGAGGAATTGGAGAGGTTTTTCCGCTCAGATTGGTTTGAATTGCTTACAAATATCGACCCTGAAATGCTTATCACAAAGCTGGAAGCAGAGGTGATAGCATGACAGCAAAAGAATACTTAAATCAGGCATACCGCCTCGACCAGCGCATCAATTCCAAACTGGAGCAAGTTGCGTCATTAAATCAATTGGCTACAAAATGCACTCATACCATTACCGATATGCCGCGCAATCCCTGTCATGGCACTTCAACAATGGCGGATGCTGTGGCGAAAATAGTTGACCTGCAAGTGGAAATAAACAGAGATATTGACCATCTTGTTGACCTGAAACGGGAAATTGTGGGAGTTATAAAAGCTGTGGACAACACAGAATGCCAGACGCTTTTGGAATTGCGATATCTTTGCTTCAAGTCATGGGAGCAAATCGCGGTTGACATGGGATATAACGTACGACATGTGTATCGGTTGCATGACGTTGCTGTATCTTTGGTTAAAGTTCCTGAAACAAGTCAGTAAATGTCACTGTTTGTCACCATAGTAAGTGTGCTATGATATACTTGCAGAAATAGAATAAAGACGGGCCATCGCGGGAGTGTATCTTGCGGTGGCTTCTTTTGCCTGAATGGGATACAATTTGATGATAAAAATAAAAATTTTTCAACAAGTCAGTAAATGTCACTGTTTGTCACCATGGCAAGTGTAGTATGATATACTTGCAAAAATATAATAAACATGAGCCATTGCGGGAGAGCGCATCCTGTGATGGCTTTTCTTTTGTCCGAAGGAGGTGTATAGATGCCAAGAAAGCCAAAGCGGCCGTGTTCTTACCCGGGATGCCCAAGGCTTACCGATGGAAGGTACTGCGATGAGCATCAAAAACTGACTGACAAACAATACAATAAATATCAGCGTAATCCCGAGCACCGCAAACGTTACGGCAGGGCATGGAAACGCATAAGAGACAGGTATATAAAGGCACACCCTTTGTGTGAGGAGTGTTACAAGGAAAACAAATTTACCCCAGCTGAGGAAGTACATCATATCATTCCCCTGTCAAAAGGCGGAACAAATGATGACGACAATCTTATGAGTTTGTGCAAAGCGTGCCACAGCAGCATTACAGCAAGAAGCGGTGACCGCTGGGGGTAGGGGGGGCTGAAACCCTACAAATTGTGCGACGAAGATCGGGCGCGGGGCTTCGCGTGAGAAATCGCGGTTTCAAGAGGGTGATATACCCCGACATTTTGAAAGGCAGGTGAAGCATATGGCAAACGGACATGGCGGCGCACGCATCGGTGCAGGTCAAAAGAAAAAGGCTTTGATAGACAAGGTTAATGAAGGCAATCCCGGCCACCGTAAACTAACTGTTATCGAATTTACCGATACGGCCAATCTTAGCGGAGAAACAATGCCCGAGCCGCGGGAATATTTGTCCGCGCCGCAGAAAAACGGAAAAGAGCTCATAGCCGTAGATGTTTTTCAAAAGACTTGGAGCTGGCTTCATGAACGGGGCTGCGCTCAATATATTCCACCGCAGATGCTAGAGCAGTATGCCATGAGTGTTTCCCGTTGGATACAATGTGAGGAAGCTATTTCTGAATACGGCTTTTTGGCGAAACATCCGACAACCGGAAATGCAATACCGTCGCCCTATGTGGCAATGAGCCAAAACTTTATGAAGCAAGCAAACAATCTGTGGTTCCAAATTTATCAAATAGTCAAAGAAAACTGCACTACCGACTATCAGGGTATAAATCCTCACGACGATGTGATGGAAAGACTTCTGTCGGCAAGGCGCGGTGGATAGAAAATATAGATGGGAGAAATGATCATGAAACAATACTTAACAGCAGAAAGCGTGTGTATGGGCCATCCGGATAAGCTTTGCGATTTGATTGCGGACAGCATACTGGATGCATGCCTTCGCAAGGATCGATCTTCTCGGGTAGCATGCGAGGTTATGGCTACCAAAGGCAAAATTATCGTGGCGGGCGAGATCACCTGTAGCGGTAAAGTAAATATTCCTCACGTGGTAAAAAGGGTTTTGCAAGAAGTCGGCTACAATCCGAAACGGTTTTCAATATATGTCTATGTCCATAAACAAAGCGCGGACATAGCCGCAGGCGTGAATAATGCGCTGGAAGCCAGATGCGGCGATGTGGGCTGGTACGGAGATATAGGTGCCGGAGACCAAGGTACCGTGTACGGTTATGCTACGGACGAAACACAGGAACTTCTGCCTTTGCCGGTTGTCCTTGCAAACAGGATTACTCGCAGATTGGATATGGTGCGTAAAGAAGGATTAATCAAGGGGCTGCTTCCGGACGGGAAAGCACAGGTAACGGTTGAACATGAAAACGGCGTGGCAAAGCGTGTAAAAAGCATAATCGTTTCCGCCCAGCATGCCGCAGATAAATCAACCGATGATTTGAAAGAGGAAATTATTCGCTGGGTGCTGTGGCAAGCATTCGAAGAGTTTCCCTTTGACAACGATACGGAGATATACATAAACCCGTCCGGATGTTTTGTGGAAGGCGGGCCTTCCGCCGACACAGGGCTAACAGGAAGAAAAATTATGGTTGACACCTATGGCGGCCTTGCCCCTCATGGCGGCGGTGCATTTTCAGGGAAAGACCCGACAAAGGTAGACCGCAGCGGAGCGTACATGGCGCGATACATTGCAAAGCATATCGTTTGGTGCGGTTATGCAAAGCGTTGTGTGGTCGGCATTTCTTATGCCATTGGCAAAGCAGATCCTGTTGCATTTGAAGTGGATACGCTGGGGACAGGCAGCGTATCTGATGAAATATTACGCGAGGCCGCGCTTAAGGTTTTTAACTTAAGACCAGCAGCTATCATTGATAAGCTGAACCTTAGAAACACTATTTATGCGGATACAGCCGTCTATGGGCATTTTGGGAATTGGCAGGGCCTGTGGGAGGATGTAGACCGGTACAAGGAATTCAGAGAGGCGGTGACAGCGCTTGTTGATTGAGAAAATACCGGCAGCCAAGTTGAATCCTGCCGCATACAATCCCCGCAAGGATTTAAAGCCGGGTGACAAAGAGTATGAAAAACTGAAGCGTTCTATTTCCGAGTTCGGTTATGTTGAACCGGTCATCTGGAACAAACAAACCGGGAATGTGGTCGGCGGACACCAGCGGCTGAAGGTGTTGCTTGATTTAGGGCATACGGAAGTTGATTGTGTGGTTGTGAATTTAGACGACCAGCTGGAAAAAGCATTAAACCTTGCTTTAAATAAAATTCAAGGTGAGTGGGACGAAACTAAACTGGCCGCTATTATGGCAGACTTTGAAGCGACAAGCTTTGACGTGTCAATTACAGGCTTTGATGCCGATGAGGTGGATGCGCTTTTAAACAAGTTTTACTCCAAGGAAGCTGTTCAGGACAACATCCGTATGGGACGGTAAAGAGATGGCACGGTGCCGGTTATCTGCTGACCAAAGGAAAACTAATGGCAGCCGCTGAGATCGGGCTTTCTTTTCTTGCCTATAATTTCCGGAGGGCCATGAATCTCCTCGGAACAGAGAAAATGATGGAAATAATTACGGCCTGAGTATGGTCTTTCTTACTGTTCTAAGCCCAGAAAAAAGATGGAAATGAAAAAATTTATGTCGCCGCATTTTTGTTAGATGTTGACAAATGTAGGGCGGCATTTTCTATGCCTTTTTTTCTTAATTTTCGGACAGTCTCCTTGCAATATCACAGGTTTAGAGTGATATATGTACCTACCAAAAAAAGAAAGGTGGTACAGGTATGGAAGTCAGGTTTAATGTTACGGATGAAAGACGGAAGGCTTTGGTACAGGCTCTTGGCGAACTGCTGGAGTTGAAACCTAAGTATCTCGGGCCTCCCTCATTCTCCTATCAAGTCGGAGATATGCTTATCGACAAGAAAGGGACAGTTTTCCTTGGCGAGGATGCCGAACAGGAGCGTGTGGACAGAATTCTTGACGGAATGCGGGCTCGCGGTTTTGAATGTGTCATCCCCGACAGCTTTGTTATTGAACTGCCTCGGGAAGGCGTCGGCAATGCGGCTATTGAGAACCTCAAGTACATGGTTCGGGGCAAAGAAAAGCTGATCAAAAAAGCGTTGGGCGCTGAAATGCTTGACATTACTGTTACGGATGAAAAAATCAGTTTTCCATGGTTTATGCGCTTGCCCGCGCCGGAGGAAATCAGCGCCTATACACATTTTGTAGCACATTTGGTTTCATTGGCAAAAGAACTCAAACGTGTCAATGCGACTGCAAAGCAAGCGGAAAACGAAAAATACGCATTCAGGTGCTTTCTGCTTCGCTTGGGTTTTATTGGGGATGAATATAAAGAAACCCGCAAAGTGCTGTTAAAAAACCTCACCGGTCAATCTGCTTTTAAGGGCGTAAAACAAAATATTGATAAGGCGGTGGATGTAGATGAATAAACTTCCCACCGCCTTCTTTGTTAAATACCCTTTCAGAATTGAAGATTTAATGCGTCCTCACCTTCCGAAACAGCGCAAACCGTACAAAATCGAACAAGAAATTGAGCTTGGGAAAATTGACTATGAAAACTTCATAACCGACCTGTGTGTTGACAGATGGTTTATTGAAAAATATATGCAGCTTTGCCGGATAGACAATGACGGAGTGTGGCATTGCATTTATGTTATGCAAAAACGCAGAACCGACGGAGTGCTTGTCATGTCCGAAGGTGAAGTTTTTCCCAAGTGGGCGGCGTATTTGCCGAGCAAGGAGGGTAACAGATGAACATACATCCCGAAAGATTAAAGCAGCTTCGAGAGTATTATACGCCGGGCACCAGGGTGGAGCTTATACGCATGGACGACCCGTACAGCAAACTGCGTCCCGGCGATCAAGGCACCGTATCCTGTGTTGACGATACCGGCACAGTATTCGTAAATTGGGATTGCGGCAGCTCGTTAGGTGCTGTTTATGGCGTTGATGAGATAAGAAAGATTGATAAATAATCCGCTGTAATATACACAATTTTGCTCCTTTATTCTTGTTGAAATTATGAGAAAGTTTGTCTGGATAATAGTGTGTTTCTACGGTAATATGTGACTGCAAAAAGGAAAACGGGAAGGGAGCAAAGAAAAATGTTAACAGCAAAATTCGGCATTGAGATTGAATTTACGGGAATCACAAGGGCAAGGGCGGCGGAGGTTGCCGCAGACTTCTTAAACGGAACAACAGAGCGGGCTTACGACAGCTACGACACCTTCAAGGTTAAAGCGGCGGACGGACGCATTTGGAAGTTTATGAGCGACGGCAGCATTAAAACCGAAAGAAAAGAAAACGGGCGCAAGGTTCCGACAGACAAATCCTACAGCGTTGAGCTGGTCAGCCCCATATTTACCTACAGAGAGGACATTGACACATTGCAGGAGCTGATACGGCAATTGCGGCATGCGGGCGCGTTCACAAACAACTCCTGCGGGATTCACATACATCTTGACGGAGCAAACCATACGGTAAGGAGCATTCGAAACTTTATAAACATTATAGCGAGCAAGAACGACCTTTTCTACAAAGCGCTTCAGATAGCGCCGGAGAGAATGCACTACTGCAAAAAGATGGATGAGGTTTTGGTAAGCAAAATAAACCGCAAAAGGCCAAAAACCATGAGCCGGATAGAAAGTCTATGGTACGAAGGCTACATGGAAAGCACAAGCCGGCACTACCATTCAAGCAGATATCATTTCCTTAATTTGCACAGCTTTTTCACGGGGCATCATACGGTAGAGCTAAGAGGCTTCAACAGCACCCTTCACGCAGGCAAGGTAAGAAGCTACATTGTTTTGGCCTTGGCGCTCAATCATCAGGCATTGACGCAAAAGAGCGCCAGCGCCAAGAAGCCGCAGGTTGAAAATGAGAAGTTTGCGATGAGGACATACCTTAACAGGATAGGGCTTATCGGCGACGAGTTTAAAAACTGCCGGGAGCACCTTTGCAAGCACCTCGACGGCAACGCAGCATGGCGGTTTCGGGCAGCCTGATGAAAGCCGGATAAAATAGCAGGGCGGCCGCTGCGCCGCCTTGCACAGTACAAAACTATGATAAAAGGAGCAATGCAGAATGAGCAAAAAACTATATTTAGCATACGGCTCAAACCTAAACCTTGAGCAAATGGCGCACCGCTGTCCTACTGCAAAGGTCGTGGGAAAAGCCGAGATTAACAATATGCAGTTGTTATTCCGCGGGCCGCATGATGGAGCTGTGGCGACCATTGAACCTCGTAAGGGTTCCGCCGTGCCGGTTTTGGTTTGGGAAATCACTCCGGAGGACGAGGCGGCGCTTGACCGTTACGAGGGGTTTCCGCTCCTGTACAGAAAGGAAACAGTCAATGTTAAGCAGGGCGGGAAAGCCATAAAGGCTATGGTGTACATTATGAATGAAGGCAGACCTCTCGGGAAGCCCGGCTGCTACTATTACAGTATTATCTACGAAGGATATATATCCGCCGGCTTTGATACGGAAATTCTGAAAAAGGCGGTAGCGGACTCTATGGAGGATTGATAGTATAAAAAATACGTTATATCACAGAGCAGCGTCTAAAGCGGCGCTGTTTTTCGTTTGAGCAGATTTAATAAAGGAGGCGGTGATGATACGGAAACTCAAGAAATACACGCCAACGCGCTTTATGGCGAAGGATTCATATTACTGCAAAGAGGCCGCCGACTATGCGGTTGCCTTTATCCAAGCCCTGCGTCCATGAACGCTAACAATTGGGCACTGTGGAATACCTTCAAAGCACAGCTTCCACAAAAGTCAAACATACCTTGGTACAATGATGCACAATGGTGGGTGAAGGCAAACGGCATATCCGATAGTATAAGGCCGGATGAGCCTGCCACACGTGCCGAGGTGTGGCAAATGCTTTATAGGACATTAAGATAAAGGGGGTATATAAATGGACAAATTAATCGTGTTGAAACCAAAAGAAGTGGCAGAAATGCTATGCTGCAGTTATGGTAAGCTTATGCGTATGGTACGGGCAAATCTAATACCTCATTTTCGTATCGGTACACATGTGCTGTTTAACAGAGATGCGGTTTTAAAGTGGGTTGAAAACGGCGGAACTGCGCATAAAAATATGTCTTAAAACCTTGATTATTAACTTGACTTATGTGCCGAAGTATGGCTTATATAGTAGTACAAAAATCAAAGGAAGGTTGATATTATGGCAGGTACAATTTTAGAACTTGGAAACAACAAATACCGTTTTATGGTATGGTGTAAATCGGAGTATGATAATAAACGAATAAGGAAATCAAAGACCGTAACTGCAAAGTCAAAGCGTGAGGCTGAAAGAAAGCTTGCAGAATATGTACAGGAATGTGAGCAGAAATATTCCCTTGAGGGCAGCACTATGACCTTTGAGCAGTTTTCAAGAAAGTGGATTGAGGAGTACGCAAAGCCGAACCTATCACCTGTAACGGTTGAGGGTTATGAGCGGGAGCTGAAGAATAGAATAATTCCTGCTCTGGGCAATCTTATTTTAACCGAACTAAAACCAATGCACATAATTCACTTTTACAATGACCTCTTAACAGCACCTCGCCTTGACGGAAGGGAAGGCACCATTTCAGGCAGAGCCAGAAACAATGTACATAGAATATTATCCTCAATGCTAACCAACGCATTATATTGGCAGCTCATTCCCGAAAACCCTATAAAGCGTGTCAGACCTCCCAAACAGGAAAAGCATGTTGCAAGGTTTTATAACGAGGAAGAAACGGTGAAAATGCTTTCATGTCTTGAAAATGAGGAAATGAAATATAAGGTTGCGGTGCATATAGCTATATTCACAGGAATGCGACGTGGTGAAATATTAGGGCTTGAGTGGGGCGATATAGACTTTGACAAGAAGGAAATACACCTCGAGCGAACCAGCGTTTATACCGAAACTAACGGCGTTATAGAAAAAGATACTAAAACCCATACTGCAAGAACAGTTAGTATTCCTGCTGAGCTATGTGAACTGCTTAAGCAATACAGAAAGCATTGGTTAGAGCAAAAATTCAAACTCGGTGATGTATGGCAAGAAACAGACAGGCTTATGATCCAGTGGGACGGGAAGGCAATGTTTCCTGCCACACTGTCACATTGGTTCGGTAAGTTTTTAAAGAAGAATGAATTACCGGAAATAACTTTTCATGAACTAAGGCACACAAGTGCAACACTTTTAATAAACCTCGGCATAGATGTAGCAACGGTTGCAAAACGACTGGGTCATGCCCAAAACTCCACCACCCTAAATTTTTACACGCATGCCATATCGTCAGCCGATAAGGTTGCTGCTGAGGTGCTGTGTGGTAGGTTGGGGAGGTAGGCTTTTTTACTAAAAAGTTGCAGCGTACATTGCAACTTTAACAGGATTGTCCCATGTGATCATAACAAAATCTGAATGTCAAAATTTGCCTTACCGCCTTTGGAACATAAATCATCTAAAAACATTTTTAGCGTTGTTGCAACCTCAGGATCAGTTTCAATTGTAAAATGTGCATCTAGGTTATCAGAATAGATTTTAACATATTAAAAAGCTCGTGCCGTTTTTCTACCGTCATGTTTGTGCAAATTCTCCACTGGTTGCATACATCTGTAAGCCTTGTGCACCAACTTCGGAAGCTTTTTTAATCGCCTCACGTGGTTCTAAACGAAAGAATTCAAGCATTACTCCTATTGAAAACTAATATATAATTTTCTTATAACTTGTTTTTAATGATTTCATCAGCTTTTACAGCCCATTGAAAGCTTTCCCACACATCTTCAATTTTGGGTGAGCCAAATTTCTTTCCTTGTATCATATCAATAAGCTCCTGAAGTTGCTCGCCGGTGGGCTTTCGATTACAATTAACATTAATGATTTCGTATTTTCCTTCGGGATATGTATAATACTCAATTAAATCGCCCTCTTCTTGGTGGTTACATCTTGACATTTGGTATACAATCCGGATTCTGCCTTTTGGACCTATGAATTCTTTTAGATTATCAGAAGACATTGTATTACTCCATCCCGCCTCGTAATATGCAATTGAGCCATCAGTCATACGAGTGGTAATTATCCCGTAATTATACTTGCCCTCCGGAACATCAGGTTCTGTTTTAAGACCGATTCCGGAAACTTCTTTTATTTCAGCTACTGTAAACCAACGCATAACATCAAGATAGTGGACACCACAGTCAAGAATTGGCGAGGTTTCGCAAATTAAATTGAGATATCTTTGCCAATCCATAGTATGATGATTTTGTGACATACGCATTATAATCGGACTACCTATGGCTCCTGAGCGTATCATTTCTGCCACTCGTTGGTAGGTATTGTTGTGGCGAAGAATATAGCCGATTAAAACCTTACATTCAGGATGACTTTTAATTAAAGAAACTATCGCTCGACCACTTTCTAAATCTTGGGCAATTGGTTTTTCACATAAAACATGTTTACCGTGAATTAAGCATTCTCTTAAAATTTCTAAATGAGTGGAAGGATATGTGGCTATAATAACAATATCTACTTCTTCCATTGAAACTACCTTCTTATAATCCGATTCATAACCTTGCGCATGATATTTTGCAGCAAATGTGCGAGCTCGGTCAATGTGGGTATCACAAACACACCTCAGCATAACATTGTCTTTTTCACAAATACCATCTAAATGCGTAGCACCCATATAACCGCAACCGATGAGAGCGATGTTATATATTTTTTTGAATGTTGAATGTACGTGCGTTTGGTGCATAATATCCTCCGTATTAAAATTTTTGTTGACATTGTCAAGAATGAGGGGTGTTGATGTTTTTAGCGGAAACATTTTATATTAATTCTAAGTATTTTTCAAGATTTTCTTTTGATACTGCTATGGAAGTAATGCAATCTTCTCCTCCCTCGTATTCAATTGAAAGAAAGCCATCGTATTTAGCCTTTTTTAAAGCTCGGAGGCAAGCAAGGACGGGAACATTACCTTCCCCAATTACAGTACCCTTAAAATAATTCCCCCCTCTTGTGGAAGCCATACTAAATCTTGGTACGGTACCGTCAAAAAACAGCATATCCTTTGCGTGGGCGTGAATTGCATAAGTAGCAACTCTTGATACTGCAGTAAGAGGGTTTTCGTCAACGCACAAGAAGTTCCCCATATCAACTAAAAGGCCATAGTTTCTGTGGTTTACATAGCTATAAAGCCCATTTCCTTTACCTTATCAATAAGTGTTAAGCAATCCAATTCACCCTTTGTAAGGACCTGTTGGAAAGAGTAAGAACTAACTGATACTATCATAAAATCACCTCATGGCCTGTTCTTGCTGATTCGTAAATGGCATCTAAAATCTTCATAATTGTTACACCATCTTCTGCAGGAGCCATACACTTTGTTCCATTTGCAACGCAATCAATGAAGTGGTTAATTTCGCTGTCAAACCCGTCACAGCCGTTTTTAAGATTTGCTATTGACGGGGTAACGTCTACCATATAATCATTCATTTCCATATAAAACTTAGGGTCACCGGCAAGGGATGCACCGCCCTTTGTTCCGAATATTTCCTTGGCAGTAATGCCTTCTCCGTTAAGGCTGTAGCTTGTTTCTAATAGTGTTGTTGCCCCGTTATCGTACTTAATTAAAGCAACAGCTAAGTCCTCAACGTCACAAATATCATCGTCTGTGGCATCTTCAGGCTTCCAGCCTACACTTGTCTTCAAGTTATGTCGGTTTCCTAGCTTATTAAAAGTAGAAGCATAAACAGAAACAGGCTTTGGATTACCCATTAAAAATCTTGTATGGTCGATAACGTGAACACCTAAGTCTATAACAGGGCCTCCACCTGAAAGTTTTTTATTTGAGAACCAACCGCCGGGGTTACCGTGACGGCGTAGGTATGTAGCCTTTGTATAATAAATATCTCCGAAATACCCCTTATCAATAAAGTCCTTTGCAACTCTTGAACCATCCTCAAATCGCATAACAAAACCAACCATTAAAAGTTTGTTTGATTTCTTTGAAACTTCTAACATTTCTTCTGCTTCTCTGGCACTATAAGCCATAGGCTTTTCACAAAGAACGTGAAGCCCGCTGTTTAACGCCTTAATTGTGCACTCCGCGTGGCTACAGTTCCATACGCATACATCTGCTGCATCAAGCTTAACACTTGCAAGCATTTCGTCAATTGAGTTAAATGTATTTTTAATATTGTACTTTTCTGCAAACTTTTTAAGCCTTTCAGGGTTAATATCGCATACTGCAACAACTTCTGCTTCTTTATTCTTTGAGTAAGAATTCATGTGAACCTGAGCAATATTCCCCGCTCCTACTAAACCAATTTTAATCATTTTATTCCACCTATCCTATAATATTCTTTAAGAAATTAACTGCTAGTTCTATATCTGATTTTGGGTTATCTCCAACTTCTCTTTCAATTGTAAGATAACCTTTATACCCTATTTCGTCCAGCGCTTTTAGGTAGTTAGGGAAATCCACCTGACCTGTTCCAAGAGGAACTTCGATAAATGCAGGATCATTAAGCATTTTATCCTCCTCCAAACCGTAAATTACTTCAGCGCTCTTCTTATGTAACATCTTACCGTCCTTTGCGTGGGTATGTACAATGTAATCTTTTAAAGTGTATACTGCTTTAACAGGGTCATCACCTGTTACCATTACAAGGTTTGCAGGGTCAAGGTTTACTGCAACACCCCTACCTCCCAATGAATCTAAGAATTTTTTAAGAGTAGCCGATGTTTCAGGGCCTGTTTCAATAGCAAAGTGTGAAGCCATATTATCTGCAAATTCGCAAAGCTCTCTGCAAGCATTTTGCATAATTTCGTAGCGCGGGTGGTTATCCTGTTCAGGTACAACACCTATGTGAGTCGTTACTACATTCGCCCCAAGCTCTGCTGTCCATTCCATGATTTTTTTTGAAGTATCAATAAGCTGTGGGTTAAGCTTTGGGTTACCAAAACCTTTGCCTAAATCACCGCATATGGCAGAAACCACAAGCCCGTTTGAGCTTAGCATATCCTTAAGCTCATTTGTCTTTTCTTTAGTGATTACAGCCATATCATAATTGCCTCTAGCATAAATTTGAACGCCTTTAGCACCTAATTTTGATGCAGTTTCAAGTGCTGCTCTACAATCTGTCTTGAAAGACTCCATCATAACACCTATTGGAAACTTATACATTACATATACTCCCTTTCCTATATATTGACAACTACATTATAAAGCTTTATAATAAACTTATCAATAATAAGATTGCGTTTCTTTGGTAAAATATTGCTGTTTAGGAGAAAACTATGTCAAAAGAATATATTAGGGACGACGATTACAACTCTGCGCCACTCTCTGATGCTGGTTCATATGAAATCACCGCCCACGCAAAAAAAAAGCTACCATTTATTTTTCATACGGATACATTAAACAGCATTTGCAAGTCTATCTACACCCATTGGCACGAGGATGTTGAGCTTTTATTCTGCATTGATGGTGAGGCATCAGTGCATCTTAATTCATCCTTAATTAAGATGGAAAAGGGAAGCTTAATAGTAATTAATTCGGGAACACTTCACACAATTTCCACAAAAAGTAATTGTATTTACTATTGTTTAATCATAGACTACTCCTTTTTGGAACAAATGGGTATGTGTCCTGACGAGAACGAATTTTGCAATCTTATAAAAGACAAAAAAGCCGAGGAATTCTTTTGCCGGTTCTTCACTGAATTTGATAACAAAATTCCGGGCTACGAGGTTGCACTTAAGGGTGAGATATTAATTTTTATGTCGTATCTCTTTAGGAACTATTTAAAAACTGACAACATTGAAAAACCGTGCAGAATAATGTTAGAGGCTGTTAAATACGTTAAAAAGAACTACCATAAAAAAATTATTCTTGATGATGTGTCAAGAGCTATAGGAATAAGTAAATATCATTTTTCAAGAAAATTTCACAAATACATTGGCTGTAATTTTAGCCAGTACCTTCAGCAAGTCCGTTGCTATGAAGCAAAAAAATTAATTATGGAAACTAACTTGACACTTATGGAGATTTCTTCTCTTTGTGGTTTTGAAGACATTTCATATTTCACTAAGGTATATAAAAAGATAATAGGTGTCCTACCTTCAAAAACAAAATTAAATTGAGGCATTTCTGAAAAATGGATAGTAAAATGCCAAAAAGGGTTAATGTCAAAAGTTACTGCAAAACTAAGCGAGATGCAGAGAGATGAAGAAATGAAATATAAGGTCGCAGTGCACATTGCAATCTTAACAGGAATGCGCCGTGGGGAAATATTAAATTGCTATTTTATTCAAGGTGACGTTACGCGTTCGAATCGCAGATGGGTCACCATAAGCGCACACTGCGATACATACAAGAACCGCTTGCTACAAGCGGTTATGGCAATTTTATACTCTTATTATAAGATTAAATTTTTACGCTTATTGATACATTTTGAATGTAAACGAACACCCCCAAAATTTTGCGTACCCAAAACGTGAAACGAGTAGGAAAACGGTTGTGTCTTGTCAAGTGGTGTAAATTCTAATTCAAGATAGTTCAAAAACATTAAGCCAAGAGCTTATTACTGGTACCTGTTGAATCAAGAGCAATTTTCACATAAAGCTCTGTCATGGATTCTGCCGACATATAACGGCGGTCAGCGGCAGCCCACTCATCATGCTGTTCCATTAGGATAGAGCCTCCAAGTCGAACAACGGAATTTCTGTCAGGGAAAACCGATACCACATTAAACCGTCTGCGAATTTCCTTATTCAGCCTCTCCAAAAGGTTTGTGGAGAATATCGATTGCCAATGCTTGATCGGAAAATCCATATAGGCTAAAATTTCATCTTCTGCCCTTTCCACAACCTCCATCGCTTTTGGAAAACGTGGTGACAGTAGCTCTACAACGCTTCTGAGCTGCTTTTTTGCTTCATTCTTGTTTTCAGCCATAAAGATGGTTTTGACGATTGCTGAAACCAGTCCCTTTTGCTTTTGCGGCACCTGGCAGAGAACATTACGCATAAAATGCACACGGCAACGTTGTCATGGTATGGGGCAATGCCTGTTTCTGCACGAGTTGTATGAAATATGTAGAACGCCGCATTCCTCACAAACCTTGACATTTGCGCCGTAGTGGGATGTCCTGCAGTTGATGACAGCGTCAATCACTTTTTTCTGATAGATAGAAACGTTATATTTTTTAGCGTACTCATCCGCATAATCTTTAAAAATATCCTGAACCTCTATCATAAGTCAACTCCAGCGTCCATGTCCAAGGGGCTGACAACATTCATGCCGGATAAATTCAGAACATGAATAAATGGTTAGAAAAATGAACTCAACATAGAAAAAGGCAGCTTTATTGATGTTTTGCGTGTAATAAGCGCTGATACAGACGGATACTTCGGCGAAAATGTTATATTCGCAAACAACACATATAAAAAAGGAGCCTACTATTATTTTGACAGCCAGTTTTTTGCAAACTACAAAAGGAAAACTTCAAAATTGCTTCGTGAAAAATTAAAAGGTATTCTTCATAACTTCGGCATTTTTCCTTATATTAAAATTAAATTCAAATAGGATGAAGAGGAAGGTAAATCTTTATTATATGTATTATCTTCATGTTTAGAAGGGCAAAAGGAAGAAAGGATAATCAGTTTGGTTTATGCGCCTTATGATGAAGTTTCAATGAATATTGTCATTCCCCGAGGCAAAAGCTGCATAAATATGCTTACAAATCAAATTGCGCCTCATACTAATTCCAGATTAAAAAGGAAGAAAATGAGTGCCGCCAAAATAGCGAAATGAGCTTTTTGGGACTTCTTTGGGTTCGACCCCGCGCTTTCGCAGAGCGAAAGTGGTGCAAAGCGCCAGTTTTCCCACTACGGGGGAAAACCGCAAGGGTACGAAGTTTTCTGACTATTTAATCGGAATTAGTATCATACGCAAGAGAATTCAGAATTAGAAATTGAGATGAGCCTCGGGAAAAGGGAATCCGTTATGCTTTTAATTAAATAATTAAATAATTTCATAAATAAATTTACTACGGGATAAATTTGTGATAAAATATAATAACAGGGTGTCTTCGTCGCTTTAGGTGTCCGGCCGAAAGAATTTGCCGAAGAATGGATTGATTATTTATTCTATAAATAAATATGGGGGTGTTGACTTTGCTGAAATATAGCAAGAACTTACTTGCGCAATACTTTTTGTTGTATATGTCAGTATATCTTGTTGCGCTTATAGGTATGGCGCTTATTCTTTTCTGCTATTTGACACCCAGCTATATTAGGGAAATCGAAAAAAATGCAGAAAGAGAACTGGAATATGTTATAGATAATGTTGATTACAAATTAAAAACGCTGGAAGACTTGGCGTATATGCTTCTTACTGATAGAGAGCTTGGAGATAAGCTGCTGACAGGAAGCGAGACTGAAAAAATGGAGGGCATAAATGAATTAAAGAAATATAAAGATAAGCAGTCATTACTGGACGATATTATTTTATACTATGGTGAAGAGAATTTGTTTTATTCTACAAGTGGTGTCACCTACCGGGAGAACTTTCTGCAATTTGAAAGCAATTTAAAGGGCTGGAATACATTTCTTGAAGATATAAATACAGTTAAAGGTATAAATGTTGTTATATATAGGAAACCGAATTCTGTCACAGAAGGTTCGATGGCCATAGTTTATAATTTTATAAGCAATTCGCCTTATTTCCGTGATGTTACAGTTATATTCAAGGTTTCCGATTATTATATGAAAAGAACCGTTGAATTGATGTATCCTTTTAAGGAAGGGGAATTCAGTATTTTATCCGAGTACGACATCAACTGGTTTACGTTAGGTAACAAAAAATTTGATTTTGAAGACTTTATAGCAAAGCATGACATAAACGCCAGAGGAATATTTTATCAAGACAATAACACAGTAATAGTTAAGCGATCCGCATATAATGGACTTAAATATATAAGGGCGGTGCCAAGGGAAAATTTGTTAAGCGGTTATCTGAAAATTCAGATTAACCTTTTAATTTCACTGTTTGTATTAGGTTTAATCGGTATGGGACTTGCTTTAAAATTTTCTAACATTAATTATAAGCCGATAAAAAAGATTTATAATAAGCTTAAAACGGGTGAGCAGAACGAAAAGGAAAATGAAATCGGTTTTTTGTACCGCATTACCTCGGATATTATAAATGAAAATGAAAAGCTTACAATGATGCTGGATTTTCAAAAGCCATATATTAAAAGGCAGTCGCTTATAAGCATAATTAAAGGGAAATATAACACCGAAGAACAGCTCAAAAATATTGTAAATAATACGGGGCTTCGCCTTAACAATGAAATATATTGGGTTGCTTTAATAACGGGAGTGGATTATGAGAATATAGAAGAAAACAACAATGATGTGTGGGAGTATGTCTCTCAATACATAGAAGAACAACAGCTTGGCTATACAATTGAAGAAATAGATAAGAACTATTTGATTATACTTGTATCACACATTAAAGTCAGTGATATTCTTAAAAAACAGAATGAAATAGTGGATGGAATAAACAGTCAAATAAAGAGGAAGTTTGACATTAATCCTACTTTTTTTGTAGGAAGCTATTGCGAAAGCCTGGTTTCAATAAAGTATTCTTATATAGAGGCTCTTAATTTATATAAGAGCAGAACCGTCGGCAAAGCAATTAGAGCCTTGAATGAAGCAAATAATGATTTGGTATGGTATCCGTCCAATAAAATTTTGCAATATATACAAAATGTCAGAACAGGAAATTATATAGCGGCAAACGAAACCTTGGAAGAGATGATGAATGATATAAATAATCATTTACTGACCGATTATAAGAGAACAGCCATCTGCTATGATTTGGTTAACAATATTATAAAAGAATTTTCACAGGATGAAATCGACGATGCGATCAGCGAGCAATTTGCGGTTTTGCTGAGTTTTGAGGATATGGACGACCTCAAAAATAAGCTGGCTTCGTTTGCAGAGATTTATTATACGACGTTTTTTAAGTGTGGGGAAAAGGATGAGAATAAGATATTCATGTCCGTTATGCAATATATTCAGGAAAATTACACAGACAGCAACTTGAGTTTGAATGTTTTGGCGGAAAGAATGAATAAATCCATTTACTATATCAGCAGGCTTATCAAATCAAACTTAGGTTGTAATTTTATAGAATATTTATCAAGCCTGCGAATAGAAAAGGCTAAGATTCTATTGACGGAAACAAATATGAACATGAGTGAATTGGTAGAAAAAATAGGTTATTTAAATGTATCAAGTTTTAACAAGAAATTCAAGAAAGAAGTCGGATTAAGCCCAGGTATATACAGAAAGAAAAATCAAAAATATTGATAGGTAATATAAAACATTCCATATAAAGTTGCCATAAAAGTGCCAAAAGGCACTTTTTTAATGTCCAAAAAGGGTGCAAAAATGGCTAACTGTGTTAATTCAAAAAAGGCGAAAACAGCATAACTGTGCAGTTTATAGCGCTTGAGAAAAAATGCAAAAAATACGAATTTACAACGCAAGCTTTCTCTGATACTATTTCATTGTGGATAAAACTTAGTTGGGGGGCACTAAATTGAAAAAACGCTGTACGACAATTATCACTTGCATAGCTGTTTTATTTTTGAATATTACAGTTTTTGCAGGCATAACCACAAACTTTGTTGTTGTAAAAACAGACAGTGGGGTGAAGGTTGTTGGTAATGCGGAAAATAAGATGACGAAAGTCTCTCTGGTTGTTTCTAAGCCCGGATTTGAAAAAAGCGATTTGACTGATTATTCAAAAGCGGGACAGATGATATATTATGTCGATCAAAAATACAGTAACACAGACGGTTCATTTGAATTTAATGTTAAAATGGACAATATTCAGGAAACGGCTGATTATAAGGTTTATGTTTTGGACGGGGCTGATTTGAGTTCAGACATTCTAAATGTCGTGGAATACGGAGCTGACAATACAGGAGAAACAGACAGCACAAATGTGCTTAAAACTCTGCATGATACCGGTAAAAAAATATATTATCCGAATGGGATTTACCGTTTCAATGGTGAAACTCTGAATCTTTCGGGAGGGGTGATATTTGAAAGTCTTGATGGCGTGGTTGTGCGAAACGATGTTTCCGAGCAGAATATATTGCAGTTTGACAACAAAGGAAACCTGATAGGCTTAATGCAAAATCATCTTGAGCTCGACGATAGTGTTAAGGGGAACGGCTGGAAAATGAATGTCGGAAGCCTTGTCCCTCCTCCCGTCTCTGACGCAGATTATGAAACAAAGGTCGACTTTATACCGATTTGGTATAACGATTTTGGTTTGGAATACACAAGAGCTTCTCAATATTTGTGGAAAGGCTGGTACTATTGGAACTGGAATTTTCACTCCAATATTTCCAGTGACCCTAAGGTTGCATATGATCCAGACAGACACCCTCTCCTTGGTTTTTACAGGGGTGACGATGCTACAGTTTTGGACTGGCAATGTTATTGGTTAAAAGAATACGGTGCCAAGGCAACTATTTTAATATCCAACAGTGTTTCCGGCGGAATTGCAAGCGCATGGAGCAGTGAAAGCAATAAAAACTATTGGATATATCAGCTTTTTAATAACGTTCCAAACTTCCGAAAATTGAAATATATAATGTCACTTTGCCCGGCCTTCCCCCCTGTCGATGGTACTTCGGATGAGTTGAAGCAAAGTGTGATTGAAGAATGGAATAACACTATAAACTCTGTTTACAATGAGTATGATAATTATTATTATATAGAAAAAAACGGTAAGAAATATCCTGTTGTATATGTTCATCAGGAGGGGGCATTAATAGGTGTATTTGATAATTATAACGGGGCATTAAATACGGGAATTTTTTATAAAGGTATTGCGGACAAATTCCAGGAACATGGATTTGGAGGTGTAGCGCTTTTTGTTCGTCAGCCCAATTCGGTACTTGAAAGCAATCGCAGTACGCTTGAACAAAATGGTGTTTTAAGATATACAATGAATTATGGTCCATCATATTTTTCCGATATGTATTCCGATCCTGACATAACATCGCCTACATATTCCGACATAGTAAATTATTACAGGCCAACTACAGCTGATAATCATATTGTTAATACTTTTACGGGATATTACACACACTCGCCCCATCCGAGCGGCTGGAATGCACCCGGTCAGACTCCCGAGTTGTTTAACAAAATGATAAATAAGGCTATTGAGCACATATATCAAAATAATATGCCAAGAATAGTGACCTGTTATAATGTTGCCGAATGGGCTGAGGGCGGTCCGGGGCTGCAGCCCACGGTGAAAAATAGGTTTGGATATCTTGAAGCTGTTAAGGATGCGATTATTGAAAAGCAGACGTCGAAAATGGTTTCAAAAGGAAAGGATGTTACGGGCGGGGGCGTTAGTCTAGCTGGAACGGATACATCACAATATCTTACAGACGGTAATATGGAAACTGTTTGTGCCGTATCAGCAGGCGAGAGTAACTGGACAACTCCTACCGCCTACCCAAGGTCATTTATAATAGATTTGGGTGGGAGAAAGAATATTGAAAAAATTAAACTTTATCCTGCCATAGCCCCATATGGAAGCATGTTCCCCCAACGTTTTAAGATTGACGTATCTGATTACAGCAATTTCAGTACATTTACAACCGTTTATGATTCGTCATCAAGCGATTATTATGATATATCATCCCCCCCTGTCAATGTTCAAGAGTTTAATACGGGAATATCAGGAAGGTATATTCGGATAAATGCGTTAAAGCACGGCGAATTTTGGTTTTACGAAGGACAAAATCAGCATTTTTATTACTTTGCATTGGCTGAGGCTGAAATATATGCGAAACCGCAATTCGACCTGAATATTTCTTGTGTAACACAAAGCGGAAATGTAATTACTGACAGCTTGGAGCTGCCTAAAAACGAAGCAGTTACGCTAAGAGCCGTCATACAAAACAGCGGGGAATATTTAGATAATGCCAAACTTCTTATCGGAATGTATGATGACAATAAGCTGGAAAACGTATTGTCGGTGAACGCTGCTCTGAATCCCGGACAAACCACAATAGAGCATGTAATAAGCCCTGAACAGCTTGACGGATGCAACAACATAAGTGTAATGCTCTGGGATAAATTTGATTCTATGAATCCGCTCAGCATATTTAGCAGATTCCCGCAAATAATTAAGAAGGTGGATTAACCATGACCATAAGATTAAATAACATCAAAGGACAAACTCAAATTAAAAAAAAATCATTTGCAAAAAGACTTAAAAACAACTATCAGCTGTATTTGATGGTATTGCCCGCAATAACTCTCGTGTTTATATTCAGCTATGTGCCGATATACGGCATGCAAATCGCTTTTAAGGATTTCAATGCAAAGCTTGGAATATGGGGAAGCCCATGGGTAGGTTTAGAGCATATATTTAAATTTATTAAGTCGCCATATTTTTATAAACTCATGTGGAATACTTTCAGCATAAATTTCTACTCCCTTATATGTAGCTTTCCGATACCTATCATAATTTCGCTGATTGTAAATGAAATAACAAACGCAAGGTATAAAAAAGCATTACAGACCATCATTTGTGCTCCGCATTTTATATCAACAGTTGTTATGGTCGGAATTATATTTCTATTTACAAGCGAGTCAAAGGGAATAATCAACAGCGTACTGGATATGCTCGGATTTGAGCGTATTCCCTTTATGGCAAAGGCAGAGTGGTTCAGACCTATATATATTATTTCAGGCATATGGCAGAATTTCGGCTGGACATCAATTATTTACATAGCAGCACTCACCGGTGTGGATATCGAAATGCATGAAGCTGCAATAATTGACGGGGCTACAAGATTGCAGAGAATTTGGCATATAAATCTTCCTACCATCAAACCTACCATTATTATATTGCTACTTATGAACATGGGAAGGATGCTCAATGTCGGCTTTGAAAAAATATATTTGATGCAGCTGCCGCTAAATCAGGATGTGTCTGAAGTTATTGCGACTTATACATATAAAATAGCATTTGAAGGAGGAAGCTTCAGCTATGGAACTTCAATAGGTTTGTTTATTAATGTAATAAATCTAATATTACTTTTAATATTTAACAATATTTCAAAATCAGTTAATGATGTATCGCTATGGTAGGAGAGATGAAAAGGTGGTAAAAGGGAAAAATGACTATATCTTTAATTTTATTATTAATTTCCTTGGATTTATAATAATTTGCAGCGTTCTATTTGTTTTATTGTTTATAATAAGCGCTTCGTTCAGCGATCCGAGGGAGGTTGTTCTCGGGAATGTATTTTTATTCCCGAAGGGTTTTAATTTAGATGCATACAAGACGCTTATTGAAAAGGCGGATTTGTGGATGGGATATAAGAATTCTATAATTTATACTATCGTAGGCACGCTTATCAATGTATCACTGACAATGCTTACAGCTTATCCTCTGTCCAGACGGGATTTTAAGGGAAAAGGTATAATAACAATATTTTTTATGTTTACGATGTATTTCTCGGGCGGACTTGTTCCTACATTTATACTCGTAAAGTCTCTTGGGATGTATAACAGCATGTGGTCACTTCTGCTGCCGGGCGCAGTTTCGACCTATAATATTATCATTTGCAGGACTTTCCTGCAAACAAGCATACCGTATGAAATACAGGAGTCTGCAAAGATAGACGGATTTAATGATTTCGGGATTTTCTTCAAAATAATACTTCCGTTGTCAGGTCCGATAATTGCTGTGCTTGTTATGTTTTATGCATTGGGACACTGGAATAATTATTTCAGCGCATTGATTTATTTGACAGACAGGAAAAAATATCCGCTTCAGATATTTTTGTCAGAGATACTTGTACGAAGCCAGCAAGTCGGAATAGAACAGATGATGAGCGATGAGGATTTACTTGCGGCGCAAAAACAGGCAGATCAGGCAGAATTGTTAAAGTATGCATTGGTCATAGTTTCCTCATTGCCGTTTATGATTTTGTATCTGATGCTTCAAAAATATTTTGTCAAAGGAATAATGGTTGGCGCAATCAAGGGTTAATAAGGTAGTGTCAAATAACTTATGAAAAACGCAAACAAGTCAAACCCTTGACAAATGGCGGTAAAAATGCTTAAAAGAAAGAGCCGAGGGTGAGTGTTGGGGATAAAATCACAAAGTAAATTACACCCTCGACACGGCAGTATAGCATTTTAACCGCCACAGGTAAAGGGTGTTGACCGCCCAACGCAGTACAATTGCCTCAGGCTCATATTAGAGATAAAATTATGTCTGCGATTTAATGTAATCCTCGCTCAATTTGATGAGCATAAGCCATTTAGCCGGCATATTAGGCAATTCGTTAAGCTCCGGGATAAGAACAGGGACATTGTTATCAAGCTTTGCATGAGGACGCAGGAAGTTAAAATAAGCCACAAATAATACAACGCTTGATATGGCGCCAAATTCAGCTCCGAAACCGCCCGTAGGCTTGTAATTTCCCTTGAAGGTACGGTTCAGGCGTTCGATGATTTGCTTTAAGGGACGAAATTCCTTAGAAACCTCATCATCGTTTGTAAGTCCGATAACCTGCGTAATATCGAAATGAATGCCATGCTGTGCAAACCACTGCTGAGCCAATAGATATATAGGGTTACCGTCGGTGATAAGATTGAGCTTTTCAGGTATTTCTTTGAGCTTAACAAGAACATCATTGATAGCAAGGATAGCCGACTGATAATCACGATGCTTGCGGACACGGTAGGAAAGTATAATCTTTTTAACGCTGTCGAAGAAAAAGAAAATGTAGTGCCATTTACCCTTGACTTTGATATATGTTTCATCACCGCAAAAAGAGTCAGAAAGCTCATATTTAAAATTATCAATAAAGGGTTTTATTCTCGGAGCAACGGCATTGCAGTAGTTTGAAACAGTTTGGTGAGAGATCTTGACACCGTGAACATCAAACATCAACGCAGCGGTTTTGCGAAGAGGCAAACCATAGTTGATGTGATAGGTAAGTATTAGCCCAAGGACATGATCGGAAGCGGTGATGTTTGGAAGATCCACAACAGGAAATCGTTCATTTGCATTGGAAAGTGGTGTGAAGTCAAAATGAAATTTGCGGTAGATATAACGAAGCTTGAATAAATGCGGATGTTGCTTGTAAAGAGCCTTTTGCTCCGCAGACATTGATGAGAGCTTGCGTTTACGATAAGTGCAGTGAACATTATTGCAGCGGTAAACATCAAAGGATTTGCGCTTTTTAATGAGCGAAAGCTTTTGGCTGCAGAATGGGCAGTATGAGTCATCTGTTTTTGTAGGGATATGGGGAAAGAAAGTAGAGCCGCAGACCTTGCACAGAAACTGACCTTTTCCGCCGTTATTGTCGTAAAGGTATTCATGGGCAGCGCCGCAATAAGGGCAGACGGTGTCAACCGGAACAATTTTGCCGCCGCGGCTTTTAACAGGTTTAATGTTGCGTTCGGCAATAAGAGAATTGCAATCGTAGATTTTTGTTGGCGCCGGTTTTTCAAACAATGGTAAAGGATCAACCGACAGCTTTGTATATTTTTTGTCGGTACACTTTTCGGGCTTAGGGTGATAATTTTTCCCGAACAGGAGAATGGAAAGATATTTGATAACCTCGTTCTGGTATTGAATTAACACTAAAAGCCAAGTAATAATATTTTGCATATAACTTGCTCCTTTCTGTGGGGTGGGGCAATTCCATTATCCTCTTTTTGAGGGGGAGGAGCAAGTTATATATATAAAAAACCAAAAAAACAGTAAAATCAACGAAAAATAGGTACTGTCCGTTGATTTTACAGGAGAAAATTTGACAGTACCTTAATAATAATGAGGAGGGAAAAAATGAAAAAGGCTTTCTGGGTTTTAACAGGATTAGTTTCGGTTGCATTGATGTTGGTAGGATGTTCGGGCAACACAGACGGCTCGGATATTTCGGGAAAAGAAAACTATGGATTTAATCAGACAGGATATCCAATTGTAAGCAAACCGATAACTTTAAGGGCAGTGGTAAAAAAGAATGTGCTCCATGACGATTGGGGCAAAACCTATTGGGCGGAGTGGGCAGAAAAAAAGTCCGGTATTAAAATAGAATATGAGCATATTGACAAACAAGCATGGGATCAGAAAAAGCAGATTATGTTTGCGGCAAATGAACTTCCGGATATTTTTATGGGAGGGTTCAATGGTATTACGCAGGTTGAGGAAGTAGTTTACGGGGATAATAACGGAATGCTTATACCACTGAATGACCTGATTGAAAAATATGCGCCCAATATAAAAGAAACGTATCAGAAATATCCCTTTGTGAAGGCGGGCACTACAACTCCGTCGGGAAATATATATTCTCTTCCTAAACTATCTTTTGCTGTTAATAATGTTAAAAGGATTTGGATTAATCAACAATGGCTCAATAATTTGGGTATGGAAAAGCCCGAAACTGTTGAACAAATGAGGGAAGTGCTGTTCGCATTCAGGGATAAGGATCCAGACAAAAATGGGATTAACGATACATACGGGACATCAGGTTGCTTCCTGGAATATGAGGCGGATATGAGGTTTTTATGGCTTAGGGCATACGGATTCTTGACAGATTCATTTAACATAAAAAACGGTAACATTGTTTATACCCCTTATGAAGTAAACTTTAAGGAATATCTTGCTGAAATGAATTACCTATTCAAAGAAGGATTGATAGATAAGAGCTATTTCACACAATCCCCAACAGACTTCAAGGCAAAATCAAGCTTGGTTAAGGTTGGCGTTGCGTCATGGAGCTCACCCAGCGCAAGCGGAGGAATGACGGAAAAATCCCAGACGGAACAATATACATATGTAAAACCTCTTACAAGCAAAGTTAACAGCACACCTATTTGGGACAAGGCATATTCGAGCTCAGTTACAGGCGGAAATTTTGTTATAACAGAAGTGAATAAGTATCCCGAGGCAAGTATTCGCTGGGCGGATATGTGGTTCACCGAGGAAGGTGGTATTGTAAAGGATATTGGGCCGGAAAAAGGTTCCTTCGGTAAAGATACTGAGGTAGGCTATTATTTTCTTGACGATGGTACATACAAAGTTAAATATCCCGATGATGTAAAGGATACATGGGCATATTACAATGCTAATTTTGCTCCTGCGGAGGATGGTTGTAATTTCGGACTGCAGCCTAAAATGATGGAATTAGGAAACGGTAGAAATCAGGGTTTGCTTTACGAATTGGGTATGGCAATGCTGGATTATGGCAAAAACAGTCCTGTTACTCAAATGCCGAACTTTTATTTCGATAAAGAAAGTCAGGAAAAATTAGCTGTTATAAAAACGGAGGTTGAGTCATATGCTCGCCAGATGGAGGCAAAATTCATAACGGGTGACGAGCCATTGTCAAACTTCGAGAAATATCGGGAAACTCTGAGAAAATACGGTGTGGAAAAGCTTATTGACACATATCAGGAAGCGTACAAAGAATATGTCAAGAATTTAGA
>LVAX01000028.1 GCA_001604215.1 Clostridiales bacterium Firm_18 | reverse complement strand
ATATGGCAACGGTTGTAACGGTTTTTATTCAAAAAAATGGGGAAACTCAAAATTATTTTCATTTTATTAAAATAATACCACTTCACATTATTGACAGACGGTGTTAAGTATCTATATTTAATATTAACAATATCTTGAATTAAGGAGGTTTTTATGATATGCTAAAAGCATAGTAATTTCTTATTATAAAATATTTTTATATTGGGGGAAGATTAATGATTAAACATAATTCCATAAGCGTAATATTTATTTCTGCATTCATTATCTCATGTGTTTTGCTTACGAATTTAACCAGCGTTTATGCGCAACAAGATACCTCTTTAGACATATTTGTAGATTCCCCTATCGCATATGTTAACGGTATTCAAACTCAAATTGACAATGATAATGCAAATGTCATGCCATTTATAGCAAATGATAGAACTATGATTCCACTAAGATTTATTGCAGAAAATCTTAAATTAGAGGTTACTTGGATTGATACTGAAAGGACTGTTATCTTATCCGATTCAGCATCCACATTGAGAGTAAAACTGGTCGCAGATTCTAATATTGCTACCGTTAATGAAAAAAATATTGACTTGGATAGCCCTCCAATATTAAAAAATAGTAGGGTTTTTGTGCCTGTACGCTTTATCGCTGAAAATTTTTCTTGTGGTGTTGAATGGAACGCTGATAACAAAGAAGTAATTATCAAGCAGGAAAGAGAAATAGACCTTAATGATGCTGAAGTTCAGGAACTATTTAATAATATTCTGAACGGTGATAGCTTCATATCATATTATGATGGTTATGCCGATGTTAATTTATTTGATACAACAAATTTTTCTTGGATGGGTGGTCGTATACGTGAATTGATTTCAATTCTATCTCTGAAAGATGTACCAGATAAAAGATACACAGATGCGGAAGCACATGATATTATAAGCCAATTTCTTTCTAAAGGAGAAATAGCAGATTCAAAATTAGATCTATTAAAAACAGCTCTTGAAAACGGTGAGACTTTCGGAGAAACCGCTAAAGAACAGAGGTTAGTTGGAGTATACAAGAAAAGTGAGATTGACAAAATTTCAATAAAGCTATTTGGATCACCACTTCCGAAAGTTGAAAGCGTTGCTTTCCCGATTGCGTATGGTAGTTTTTTCTTTTACAACAGAGTAAATACATTGGAGCGTTTTCCAGTAACACTGTCATACACCTCCTACTATAACGAAGCAAGTGAGGAATATTTATTTATGACCGACTTATCTATGCTTTCAGAATGGTCAATGGAAGATTATCTTGAGTATTATAATAAACATTATGAGCCTTTGAAATCAAGCACTCAATTACTTAAAGCAACCCGGCACAACGATGAAATATCATTGTACGCCTATCACGAAGGTGAATTTGGTGAATATAGTGGCGGAACTGGATTTTATAAAGGAAACTATAAAAACACATACAAAAAAGTGGAAGATAATTTCTATTGGGCAAGCTCGTATGGCGTTGATGAATGATTCGTTAGATTGATGATAGCAGTATTTTTGAAACAAATAATAGCCCACAAGTTTTTAGACTTGTGGGTTTTATTATTCCTAAAAGAAATCACCGCCCATCATGGTTGACAGGCGGTAGAAATACCAACTTGCTGTTGTTTATGTTTATCTCGTGTAATTCAGTAAATCTGATGCACTACGGATTTTTCCATATCCGTTTGTAACATCAAAAGTTGTATTGCTGTATGACACCCTAAAACTAAGTGGTTTCAAACCTTCTACACTTTTATATACTGCATAGACATTACTAAGCTCCGAGGAGGAGTAATCACTTTCTAAAGCAATGCTTATATACACATCTCCTCCGACATAATCCATCACGTCAAAATAATTCGGAACATCAGAAAAATCCTCTAGGCAATAACCCTGTATGCCTACATTTAAAACTTTAAAACTTCCGTAAACTTCCTTCACAGTCGGTTCTAATTCTGCTCGGATGTCCTTACTCCATTTCATTCTGCATAAATCGTCCGTTAGCGTAACTTTATTCCCATTTTTCTCTATATACACCCTAAATCCAACATTATCATATTTAGGGGCTTTTGCGGAAACAAAATATTGCGATTACTTTATGTCATACTCAACCCAACCAACTGCGATATTTTCTTCATACTTTGCTGATACATATCTCTGTGCTTGGAAGTAATAGCTAACTTTTTTCATAGGGTTTCCCCAGAATGGTGTCATCAAAAAGTTGACTATAATTATTAGTCCTACAACTACCAGTATTATATAGACAATGTTCTCTTTTTTCATTAATACCAAGTAATCAGCCCCCCAAGCGCACTCTTTTTAGGCGCAATATACCAACTGGCATTGTACCCGTCTTGCCAAGCCAAATTAGCTGCCCAAGCAATATTATTAAGCTGGTCATTGGGGATGGGACTTCCAAATATCGAAAGATAATTTGAAAAAGCATATCCATCTGACAAAACTCCCATTGACATTGCTTTCGTGCTTGTCTGGCTACAATTATAGTCAAGCACCGAATACATACTGTTTTTATTATTGTTACCCATTGTCCCAGCTTTGTCTATCTCACCCTTATACCATGAAAGTCCTTTGGTAAAATCACCCTCAACATAAACGAATGATGTATATTTCCCGCTATATTTTGCTTCCCCAATGTTTCCCCGCAAATATGAATTGATGTCATCTAATGAATATGTCCATTCGTCTGGAATAGTCACATACACTGCTTCTTTATCGCCCCAATAACAATACCACCAAACCCCATCTTTATCTTGCATTATTGTCGATGAGTGTCCTGCCCCAGAAACAGCATTTTGGTCAGTAATAAAAATTGCGTCCAACCCAAAAGGGTCTTTGAACATGATTGGATTATTCATTGCATACACGTATAAATTTGTAGACTGTCTTATTGCGTTAATGTTTGGAACACCATTATTGCCATCATCACCATAAATCATATTACCGGAATGCCATTTGGGGTCTTCACTTAACATACGTGACGTCAAAGGATCATAATACCTTGCACGAAGGTAATACAGTCCCGTGCTTTCGTCATATGTTTGGCCAAAATATGTGAAAGGATTATGTATTGTTTCATCCTTCGTTATAAAATTTCCCCATATATCATAGTCGTAACTGTTTACTATGTTTCCGGCAGTGTCTAAGATTTGCACCACGTCACCGTGCCCGTTATAAATATAATAATAGCGGTTTCCGGTAAGATTGTCAAGTTTCGCAAGGACTCTATCCGGTCCCCAAATATAGTTTGCAATTGGGTAGAAGAAGAGTGTTGTGCCGTCTGTAACCACTTCAACCTCTGCGTTTAGACGCCCGTTCTTATCATAGACATAAAAGGTTGTTTCGTTTCCGGTCTGTTTTACAAACCTGTAACCATCAGCGGTATAGTCAAAGGATGTTTGACTGCCGTCTTTATTTACATTATTAAGCCTGTTCAGCTCATCATAGCTGTATGATACATTTTCGGGCGTCAGAAGGTCTGTTTTTTCATAGTTTGCTTTTCTGTTTCCCCTAAAATCATAGCTATAGCTGTCATTGTTGCCCTTCGTGCTTTTAACCGTTTCGATTCGGTTGAGTGCATCGTAACCGTAGATAGTGGTATTTTCCTCACCGTTTATCGTTTCTGTTGTTGTCGTGATATTTCCGTTGTTGTCATAGGCGTAGCTATAAGCTGAAATAACTGTGCTGCCTTTTGTGTTCGTCAGTGTAATAAGCCTGCCCAGACCATCGTATGTATATTCAGATTTTAAAACCAGTCCACCTGCCAACGGGGGGAATATGACGCTTTTTAACTTGCCGTCCGGATAAAAATTGTACTTAACTTTAACACTGTCTGATTCATTTAGTGTGCCTTGCCCGTCAATCTGAACTTTATCTATTCGGGTTTTGTTATATTCATTATGTGTAACACCGCCCCATATTATTTGATTTATCGAATCAAAATTCCCGGCAGCGCTTAATGTTACTCTACCGAGGGCGTCGTACAAATAACCTTGATAGGATTTTAAAATATCGTTAATGCCTATGCTATAGTCATAGCTTGCCACCTTTTCCATCAGCTTTCCGCCGATTGAATAGGCATTGTCAATTTTGCCATATATACTGCCCGAATAGCCGCTTGCGGTGGGATAATAAAAAATATCCCAAACAGTGCTTGGCCCATACGGGCTGATAATTTGATTCCTGAATTCACAGCCGTACTCGTTAACCGCTATGCTGTTAGTTGTATTGCCAAGTTCATCGTAATAATAATTAAAAAGCGTTCCGTTTCTGTCAACCGATGTTTCAAGCAGCCCGAGGGTATTGTATTGATATGTTTGCTCCTTTAACAGAGCGTCAACATTCGAAGTAAGCCTTCCCTGCTCATCATATATTTTGGTAAAAACCTCCTGTTCATTGATGTACATTTTGATGACATTGCCTTTTGCGTCGTAAACCGCTGTGGTTGTTTCGCCTTTGGCATTCTTGGTTGTTGTAAGGCGGTTAAGCCCGTCATAGCTATACACATTGGTGTATCCATCGTTATCGGTGTTATGGTTTGCGTCTATATATTTTGTTAAATTTCCCGCTATGTCATAGAAATATATTTCCGTTATGTAATCGTCCGGATAGGCTTTATAGCGCCGCTTTTCCGTTGCCTGCCCCCAAATGTTATAGTATGTTTCCGAGATATTTTCCCGGTCGGCATCGTCATATGACCCGTTTGCGACATTATCGGCTGCAACAAAGTAGTGGAGAGATTTGTACCCGGGCGTTTCGATTGGAATGTCATATTTATTTATATAATAGTTGCCATAACAGTCGACAGTTTTTGTGACTCTGCCTTTTGAATCGTAGTAATACAGCGTTTCATTGCCTAATGCATCAACTATTTTTTCTATCAAGCCGCGGTCATTATAGTAATTGATTGTTTTTATCCACTGGTTTAAGCCTTTTACATTATCATAAACAGCGCTTTGTACAATATTTCCCAGACCATTATAAAAATTAGCATTATAATTTATGCTAAATATTTCTTCCGAATCCTCGGCATTGAAATAAGTTAGCGTTGAGTATTCGCATAAAGTTATAACTTCATAATCTGAGCTTGCATATCTGCCGGGGCAAAGCACGGGTTCGTACCAATATTCGATATCCAGCTCAGCGGCAACGCTTAAAGTTTTGTTGTTGGCATCATTGTATGACAAAAATTCGGGGTAACTTATCTTGGTCACCCTGCCCAAATGGTCATATTCATACGCTGTTACGTTGCCATCATTATCTTCCTCTGTGGCAACTTGCCCTAACAGCATATTATACGTGTAATAGTTAGCTCGATATTGCAAAATTTTGTTATCATCGGTGTAATATCTTCTTATTTCAGAAGGATAGGCATAATTTGTGTCTGAAGTGTAGTATTCCTCCACCTTTTCATCACTGTTGCCATTTTCATATATCAGCGTTCTTTTCGTGACGGTTTTGCTGTTTGGCATGAGTTCATAGGTTATACTCACACCACTGTCTTCAGGTCTTATAATGTCCGACAATCGGCGGTTTGGGCCATTATAATAATAACGCTCATAATAGAAAGTGTTGTCGTTTTGAAACCATTTTTTATAAGCCAATTTGCCATTATTCAGGTTATAATCATAAGATATTGTGTTGCGCTGCACTACATCATAATTATCAAAAAAATCATCATAAAGCAGCGGCTTTGTTTGGGATTCTATTTTTCCGTATTTTTTGTTGTTGCTGCTATAATAATAAGTGTCCGAATAAGTCGTGTATAGTAAGTTTTCATTGCTGTCATATTTTTGTGTTTCGATAGTTCTGGGCTGCTTGGTTAAAAAGTCTGAATAGTTGTATATTGTTTTGGCTTCATTCTCCTGATAGAGGTTATCGGTTATTTCTTCCTGTGTCAACAAAAGTGCTTCTTCATAACCAATATATTTATACTCCCTTATAATGCTTTTTTGGGATGTGTCTTCGCGCGTCCATACTGCTTCATTAGCAGTTATAGCATGTGTTATAGGAAAATCGGGGTAGCCTGTGTAATCAAGCTCAGAGTATCTGAAAGATGATATATTCACTTCCAAGCCCTTGGAAACTTTATTTGTGGCTGTATCATTATAAACCAGCTCGCCGCCGAGCCTTTTATTTACCTGATAGGCTTCTGTAACGCCGCTTAGGCCTAAGTTTCGTTCAACCTTTTCATATTCATAACAGGCGTATGAACAGGGATATCTTACTTCCCCCAACAGATAGGTTAAAGTGTTGGTAGTACCGGTGGTAGCATTGACCAAAGGGGTATTAAAGCTTTTATCGGCAAAAGTGAAAACTATTGGCTTTGCGAAGATATATTCCTCTTCATCGGTGGTTTCATTATATTCTATTATAGGCAGATATTGGGTTATTTCACCTTCGCAATTTTCAAATGAAAGTAGGACGGGCTCACTTGTAATATAGTTATCATTTTCATCCACAAAATCAAGTATTTCTTTTGTGTATTTCATAGTTAGGGTTTCGGATGTTGAGGGATGGGTTACCGTAACATCAATAACATAATCGTTCGGGTAATTGAATTTTACCTCTCTGCCTACCGTATCTCTAATAGTGTCAATCAATCGGCAATCAGTACGTCCATAAAAGGTTTCGCGGGTGTAGTCGAAAAAAATTCTGTTGTCATAATTATCTTGAATTACGAGCAGTTGACCAAATTCTCCAAAGTAATACTTTGTTCCGTCCTGCAGTGTGCATGAATATTTAATAAGGGCTGACTGTCCTATATTCCCCGGGTTTTCCTCGTCAAAAACATAATCTTTTCCATCATAGTTTTCAAAATAATAATTGGTGCCGTCAAAGTTAACCGTTAAAGCGCCGCCGTTTCCCGTGTGATAGTATATACCCTTTGGTGTCTCGTCCGTATCCTCGGGATTGTTTCTAATCAGTTGTACGGAAGGAAAAGCAAAAGCCCAACCTGCCCCTAAATTATATCTCATCCTTTGATAATTGAGGATTTCTGTATTTGATGTGTAATAATAAGGTAATGTAACGAGTGTATCCTGCTGATGCAATACAATGTTGGCAGTATATTGAATCCAACCGTTATTTGTATCTCTGCTTTCAACTTCATTTCGCCTTTTAACGGCATCACTATGTTCCACATAAGGATAGTAATACCAATATTCCTCATTTGTGTCCCAATCATATGTTTGCACTTCAACAACCCACATACCCTCGGGAATAATCCAGTTCGTGGGTGTGGTTACAATTCCTGCCGACTTGCTAAAAAACTCTGCCTGTGACAAGCTGTAATATCTGTCCAACCTTAAATCAAGCCCATCCTTGCCGGGCAAAACTAAATCGGTTTGCATTACTATTAGGTTTCCGGTAAGGGGGTCGATGTACTCTCCGGTTATCGATTTATCGGGAAACTGTTGTTTTCCAGCTTCATTTTGAACATAATATGCATCATTTCCATTTATGACGCCTGTCAGATAATTATAATCAATTGCATATGCAGTTACTGACAAATATATTGAACAAAGGATAATTACTATAACAGTTAATATGCAGCTTTTGTTTTTCACAAACGCGCCTCATTATACTATTTATCATTTGAAATATAGACAAACAAGTTTGCCTATGGCGGCCAAAATTAGTGACCGTGCTAAGGAAAATAGTATTTATTAATTCACAGTTAAAATTATATATTTTAATATCTGATAGTGGTATGCATTACCAAGTTCAGGTTAGAATTATTTAAGAACCCTGTTATCCTTGTTTCTTTCGGTGATAGCGTGTTTTTCCAACTCTTTATAACCCTCGCTATTAAAGTCATCAATTAAAAGGTTGATGTCATCTATCACATAATAATCTATAAATTCCAAAACATTTACAAGCAGGTTTGCATTCTCTATTTTCGATTTAATAATCTCATACTCATTTGGATACGCCTCGCTCAGCAATTGCAGTTTTTCGGCACGCCTTGCATGATATTCCTGCTCTTTCCCGTTTATTATGCTCACTGGCTTTTCCGAATCCATCGCTTCTGCGGACTTTAGGTCTTGTGCCCCTTGGTGTGCTTGATTATTATCCATAAGCTTATATGTATTCTTTGTTTTTGGGTTGGAAATTATTTTTTTGTTTTTATTCGACATAATCATGCGGCTATTATTTGGAGATGCTTCCGTTCCGTTAAGTATTGATATGCGGTCTATAATGCCTGATTGTTTGTTTTTAAGAAGAGTATCTGCCTGCACGGTCGGATACTGCCCTTCTTCAGCATTCATGGTGCCCCCGCTCAATTTGCCTGTTATAGGCATATTCTCAAGAATTAAGGGGAGAAACCCTAACGGATGATTTGCATACACTATCGTAATTAAGCTTAGCACAAAGGAAGAAGCTAAAACAATCGCAGTTGCTTTTTTTAATTTATTGTTCAATTTAACAACACCTCACTATAAAAATTAGTTTTTTAAAACCCTGTTATCTTTGTTTCTTACAGTTATAGCGTGTTTTTCCAAACCTTTAGAACCCTCGCTATTATAATCATCAACCAAAAGGTTGACATCATCTATTATATAATAATCTATAAATTCCAAAATATTTACGTAAAGATTCTCATTCTTTATCTTTGATTTTACAATCTCGTACTCATTTGGGTATGCAGAAATAAGCAACGCAAGCTTTTCTGCACGTAAATCTGACCTTGGAACTATTACAATAGGGCTATTCTCAGTTTCAATAAGTTCCTCGAGACTTTGCCCTTTTTTTATTGAAATTGAACCGTTTATAATCTTTTCAAATTTTTTTTGCACTCTGACGCCATTTTCTATGACAGTATAAGTTGGATTTTTTAAGGTTATTTCATATGTATTATAGGCGGGATCATCCTTGTATTGTTCATTTATGCTTTCAATCATTATTGTCGGGACATTCTCATCATCTGTGTCATCTTTGACAATCGGCGGTTTCTGAATCACATAACTTTCATCTGTTTGAGGTGATTGTTGTGGTGTTAGGGGTAGTTGTGGTATACGAGGAATTTGAGGGAGAATTCCCGTTCTCTTTGGGAATTTGCACTCGTCTGACTGGTTGAGGTTTGTATTTCCTATT
>LVAX01000027.1 GCA_001604215.1 Clostridiales bacterium Firm_18 | reverse complement strand
ACTCAGCTTTATAACTGATACTGGGTTCAGGTCGGCATGAAAAAATGGGGAAACTCAAAATTTTATTGCTATTGATTAACAATTAATAATATGGTATACTAATCTTGAAAGAGATGATTTATATGCGTATTATCGGCATTGATTACGGGGCTTCAAGAACGGGTGTCGCGGTAAGTGATGAGCTTGGCTTCATGGCGCACCGCGTTGAAACAATATCCGATACAAGCCGTAAAAATGTAATTGACAGAATAAAAAATCTTGCCGAAAAGTATGAAGCAGGTATAATTGTCGTCGGTTTGCCAAAGAATATGAATAATACGATAGGTCAAAGGGGAATCGCAACCCTGAAATTTATTGAACTTCTGAAAGAAAGCGTATCATGCAGGGTTATACCCTGGGACGAGCGCCTTTCGACCGTCAGTGCAATTAATATTTTAAGTGAAACCGATATCCGGGGCAAAAAAAGAAAAGCAACTGTGGATGCCGTTGCGGCCGAAATTATCCTGCAAGGTTATTTGGATTATAAAAACAGTAAATCTGCTGCAAATTATGAGGAGGAAGTATAATGAACGATGAAACAAATAACAGGCTGATTGAGCTTACCGACGACGAGACGGGGGAAAAGGTTAAATTCGAACATCTTGATTCGATTGATTATAAAGACAATAAATATTTTGTGCTTACCGAATATGTGGAAGACGAGCCGGAGGACTCCGAGAACGAATATGATGTTTATGTTATGAAGCTTGTTGAGGAAAACGGGGAAGAAGCCCTTGAATATGTTGATGACAAGGAAATAATAAACCATGTGTTTGACGAGTTTAAAGCCCGTGCAAAGGATGAATTCGAATTTATTGAGGAGTAGTGATAATTTCCTCTTGATTTTTACGTTGCCGCACATTATAATATTAATATGAAAATCAAAAACGCCGGATGCTTGAGGCGTTTGAGGTTATCTTCCCTGAGGTGTGCGTGCATTTCGGTAAAATTTATAACCAACACTTATAAAATGGGAGTCGAAACTCTGATTGTGTGCGAGTATGCTTTAATTTATTAAAGAAACCCATAAGCAATCAGGAGGCACCCACCTGCGAGAGCAGGTTGTAAATTTACGGGAACACGGCACAATGGGGAAATCAAAGCCGGGGCGAAAGCCTCGGTTTTTTTTGTTTTAAGTAAATATAACAATATTCAGTTAAAATATTTAAATTATTCTCATAACATTTTGTTAATTTTAATGGTTTTTTAACAAAACCCTTTACTTTTTTTTGTTTTTATATTATTATGTAACGTGTTGGTAAAGGAGGGGATTAATGTATGAAGTACCAAAGTACGAGAAGCGAAGATTATTTATATACAAGCGCACAGGCAATCAAGACCGGGCTTGCCCCCGACGGCGGATTGTTCGTACCGGAAAAGTTTGTCCGCCTCGGCGCCGATGAAATTAAACAACTTTCGGAAATGAGCTATAATGAAAAGGCTTTTAATATATTGCGCAATTTTCTTACGGATTTTTCCGATGATGAAATTAAAAATTGCGTCAATTTGGCATATAATAAACAAAATTTCGAAACGGAAAGCATAGCACCCGTATATAAGCTTAACAGCCAGGTTTATTTTTTAGAGCTTTGGCACGGCTGCAGCCATGCGTTTAAAGATATGGCGCTTCAAATCTTGCCGCACCTGCTTGCATGTTCTATTAAAAAAACAAGTGAAGAAAGGTGCGCTTTTGTTTTGGTTGCAACCTCGGGGGATACCGGTAAGGCGGCGCTTGAAGGGTTTAAAAACGTGCCAGGAACTAAAATTGCGGTATTTTATCCGGAAAACGGGGTTTCCGAAATACAAAGGCTTCAAATGATAACCCAGGAGGGCGAAAATGTATCAGTGGCGGCCATCCGCGGCAATTTTGACGATACACAATCTGCCGTTAAAGGGATTTTTACCGATGAAGGCTTTAATAGTGAATTGGACGGTAAAGGCTATATACTCTCATCCGCAAATTCAATAAACTGGGGAAGGCTGGTTCCGCAAATCGTTTATTATTTTTCATCCTATTGCGACTTAATGCAAAACGAAGAAATAAAACCGGATGAGATGATAAATTTTGTTGTCCCCACCGGCAATTTCGGCGATATTCTTGCGGGTTACTACGCAAAATTGCTCGGGCTTCCGGTTAACCGGCTTATTTGCGCGTCGAACAAAAATAATATACTTACCGACTTTGTTAATACCGGAGTGTATGATATAAACAGGAGCTTTTACACAACATCCTCCCCGTCGATGGACATACTCATTTCGAGCAATCTCGAAAGGTTTTTGTTTGATATTACCGGAAGGGATTTTGCCCGAATTAAAAGCTGGATGAAGGATTTGCAGCAGCAAGGGAGGTACGAGGTACCCACAATTACAAAAAACAAAATTAAGGAAGTAATGTGGGCGGGATATTGCGGTGAGGAAGATACGCTAATGTCGATTAAGGATACCTTTGAGGCATATGATTATATTATGGACCCCCATACCGCCGTTGCCAAAAACGTATACGACCAGTACTTGTTTGAAACGGGCGATACTACAAAAACCATAATATTGTCGACTGCAAGTCCCTTTAAATTCAATAAAAGCGTAATGACCGCCCTAAAGGGTGACGAGGTTGGAAATGCAGGAGAATTTAAATTGCTTGAAATGCTCTCATCGGTATCCGGAATGAAAATTCCCGAGTCACTGCTTGGTCTGAAAAACAAGGAGATACGTTTCGAAGATGCACTAAGCAGTAATGAGATAAAAGATTTTGTCAGAAGATACTGTTAATGTCGTTATAGTAAATGTCATTCCCGGTTTTCCGGGAATGACATTTAACAAGTTTTTTTCAGCTGAAGCTTTTTGGTTTGTACGTCACACAATCGGCATATTCGGAGTATTCATCACTCTTTGAGCTGACAAGTATATGGTCTGCCGCGCATTTTTTTGACTGGTTATAATAACACGAGGTCACAGTGCAGTCAACACCGGGAATACATTCTTTCGATTTGTCCATCAATCAAGCACCTCCCGTATTATTTTGCCTCATGAAATATAAAATATACCGCAGGCAGGTGATTGGTAATTGTCCCTTTTTGCCATATCGGATTTGCATTTATCGTTGGGCACAGACAAACCTATGGATGTGTTTGGCGAAAAATGGGAAAACTATGAAGAAAAATTAAAAGAAAACTGGATAAAAAACGTAAACAGCGGGGATACCGTAATAATAGGTGGGGATACCTCGTGGGCAACTTATTTAAAGGATTTATACCCGGATTTTAATTTTATCAATTCTCTGCCGGGTAAAAAGATTTTAGTTAAGGGAAACCATGATTATTGGTGGACAACCAAAAGCAAAATGGATTCTTATTGTTCCGATAACGGATTTAATACAATAGATTTTTTAAACAACAACCATTACATGTACGAAGACATTGCAATTTGCGGGACAAGAGGATGGGCAATCACAACAAATACCGACGACAGGAAGATATACAACAGGGAGCTTGAACGGCTTACTCTCTCGCTTGATTCGTGCAAAAAGTCGAACCCGAAAAGCATACTTGCGATTTTGCATTACCCGCCCGACGTCCGGTTCAGGGAACTGCTTGTAAAATACCGAGTTGAAACTTGCGTCTTTGGACATTTACATGGAAAAGCACAAAAAAATGTTATAAACTGTACAATAGATGGTATAAAATATTATTTTATTTCGTGCGAATTTTTGCAATTTAGTCCTTTAAAAGTATTTTAATATATGTTATAATTGATATAATCATTTATAGGAGGAGTTTATTTAATGGCAGCTACATTAGAAAAAATATCGGATAACGTTGCGCACTTTAGTATTGAAGTTGAGTCTTCAAAGTTCGAGGAAGGAATAAATAAAGCATATTTAAAAAATGCCCAAAAATTTGCGGTGCCCGGTTTCAGAAAAGGGAAAGCGCCGAGAAAAATCATAGAAAAGTTTTACGGTGAAGGTATTTTTTACGAAGATGCGATTAATATAATATTGCCGGAAGAATACGACAATGCCGTTAAGCAGCTTAATATCGAGCCGGTTGACAAACCCGAGATTGATATTGAGCAGTTAGGCGGAGACGGCAAAAACCTTGTTATCAAAGTTTCGGTTACCTTAAAGCCGGAGGTTAAGCTTGGCAAATATAAGGGTATAGAAATAAAAAAAGTTGAGTATAATGTAACCGAAGAGGATGTTGAAAACGAGGTAAAGCTGTACAGAGAAAGAAACGCAAGGCTGGTTACGATAGATGACAGGCCCGTCCGTAAGGGTGATATTGTTACAATAGATTACGTCGGCAAAAAAGACGGAGAAGAATTCGCGGGCGGCAAGGGAGAAAATTATGAGCTTACGATAGGCTCCGGCCAATTTATACCCGGTTTTGAAGACGGGCTAATAGGCAAAAACGCCGGGGATGAAGTAACCGTTAACGTAACTTTTCCCGATGATTACCATGCGGAGGAATTGAAAGGCGCCAAGGCCGTATTTGAAGTCAAAATCCATAGTATTAAGGAAAAGCAACTTCCCGCACCGGATGACGAGTTTGCAAAGGATGTATCCGAATTCGATACCTTCGAAGAATTTAAAAACGACATAAAAGAAAAGCTAACCGAGCGTGCGCAAAGAAATCAAAAAGCAGAAACGGAAAACAATGTGGTAAACGCAGTGGTTGAAAATACCACAATAGATATACCTGCTTGCATGATTGACGCACGTATTGATTCGATGCTCAGCGATTACGAAATGAGGCTGAGGCAGCAAGGTCTTACCCTTGAAAAATATTTGGAAATACTTAATATGAAAATTGAGGATTTAAAGGCTCAATTTAAAGATGAAGCCGAAAGACAGGTTAAAACATCTTTAACGCTTGAACAAATCGGCAAACAGGAAAACATTGCCGCAACGGACGATGAGGTTGAAAAAGAGTATAATAATATGGCTGATTTATACAAGCTGTCGGTAGATAAAATAAAGAAAATTGTTCATGAGGATGAGATAAAAAAAGATATAGTTATAAGAAAAACCGTTGAATTACTTGTATCAAATGCAGCTATAAAATAATAATATACATAAAAGGAGAGAATTATTATGAGCTTGGTTCCGATTGTAATCGAACAAACAAACAGGGGCGAAAGATCTTATGATATTTACTCTCGCCTTTTAAAGGACAGGATAATTTTTTTAGGCGAAGAGGTAAACGATGTTACCGCAAGCTTGGTAATTGCTCAAATGCTGTTTTTGGAAGGCGAAGACCCGGATAAGGATATTAATTTTTACATTAACAGCCCCGGCGGGTCAATTACGGCCGGCATGGCGATATATGACACAATGCAGTTTATTAAATGTGATGTGTCGACAATATGCGTCGGTATGGCTGCAAGTATGGGCGCTTTTTTACTTGCCGCGGGCACAAAAGGCAAAAGATTTTCACTGCCCAACAGTGAAATAATGATTCACCAGCCCTCGGGAGGAATGAGCGGAACCGCAGCCGATATAAAAATTCATACGGACAGAATTATTAAATTAAGAAGGCTGCTCAACGAAATTCTTGCCGAAAAGACAGGAAAGCCAATCGAGGTAATAGAGCGCGACACGGATCGTGATAATTTCCTGGATGCGAAGCAAGCGATTGAATATGGCATAATTGATAAAATACTATACAAGCGTGCGTAGGGGCCTATCATTCCCCTTGCACATGTGGAGTGATAATCATGGCAAAATATGATGATAAAAAACAGTTCAAATGCTCCTTTTGCGGGAAAAACGAAGACCAGGTCAAGCGTCTTGTGGCGGGACCCGGCGTTTATATATGCAATGAATGTGTGGAGCTGTGCTTTGATATTATAGAGGAAGACCCGGGGTTTGCAACGGGTATTATTGAGGATGTTCCAAAACCAAAGGAAATAAAAAAGATATTGGACGAATATGTAATAGGGCAGGAAAGGGCTAAAAAATGTCTTTCCGTAGCGGTATATAATCACTATAAACGAATTAACGAAATAGATTATTCCGACCTGGAAATCCAAAAAAGCAATATACTGCTTATGGGTCCGACAGGCTCGGGCAAAACGCTTCTTGCCCAGACTTTGGCGAGAATAATTAATGTTCCGTTTGCAATTGCCGACGCGACCTCGCTTACCGAAGCCGGTTATGTCGGCGAGGATGTTGAAAATATCCTGCTTAAGTTAATACAGGCAGCCGATTATGATATTGAGAGCGCCGAAAGAGGTATAATTTATATTGATGAGATTGATAAAATAACAAGAAAAACGGATAATCCTTCAATTACCCGCGATGTCAGCGGTGAAGGCGTCCAACAGGCACTGCTTAAAATCCTTGAAGGCACTGTTGCATCAGTACCTCCCCAAGGCGGAAGAAAGCACCCCCATCAGGAATTTATACAGATTGATACGACAAACATCCTGTTTATTTGCGGCGGGGCTTTTGACGGCATTGAAAAGATAATAGCAAACAGAATCGGTGAAAAAACGATTGGGTTCGGCGGCGAGATAGTAAGCAAAAAGGAAACCAAAATAGGAGAACTGCTGTCTAAGCTGATGCCCCAGGATTTGCTGAAATACGGTTTGATACCTGAATTCGTAGGGAGGCTGCCGGTAGTTGCCACACTTGATTTGCTTGACGAAGAAGCGCTGGTCAGGATTTTAAAGGAGCCTAAAAATTCACTTGTCAGGCAGTATAAGCATTTGTTTGAGCTTGACGACGTTATTTTGGAATTCGAAGATGACACTCTTCGGGAAATTGCGAAAAAGGCAATAAGCAGGAATGTCGGGGCCAGAGGCTTAAGGTCCATAATGGAAGAGATTATGATGGATATAATGTATGAAATCCCGTCAAACGATAAAATTGAGAAGGTAATAATAACAAAGGAATGTTTAAAGGACGGTGCACTCCCCGATATTGTGCTCAATGAAAACAGAAAACCATTAAAAAAGAATTTGCCGCGGAAGAGCAGTTCCAAAACAGAGTCTGCCAGCTGAGTAAACTTTAAGTCATTCCTTATATAATTTTACAATTTGGAATGACTTTTTAATGGAAATTTTTATTTTATTATTGTTACGGAGGATAATATGAGCATTGCAAATGTAATAACCCTGCTTGGCGGACTTGGCATGTTTTTGTTCGGAATGGCTTTTTTAAGCGAAAGCCTGGAGCGTGTGGCAGGCGATCGGCTTCAAAGAATCATTGAAATGCTGACAGGAAATATTTTCAAAGGTATATTTGTAGGTACTTTGGTTACCGCCCTTATACAAAGCAGCAGTGCGACAACCGTTATGGTTGTAGGTTTCGTGAATTCGGGGATTATGTCATTGGCCCAATCGGTCGGCGTAATAATGGGCGCGAATATCGGTACAACCATTACCGCATGGATTATATCGCTCGGGGATCTTAGCGATTATCTGATGCTTCTTAAGCCTCAAAGCTTTGCACCGGTTTTGCTTATTGTCGGCGTTATAATTACAATGGCGTTTAATAATAAAAAAAGGTTTTATGATTTCGGGGGCATATTTATCGGGTTAGGGATACTCTTTATCGGAATGCTGACTATGGAAAGCTCGGTTATGGCTTTAAGGGAGCTTCCAAAATTCCAAATGGCATTTGCTTCGTTTAAAAATCCCGTAATCGGTATAATTGTAGGTGCCGGTGTAACTGCCATAATACAAAGCAGCAGCGCTTCGCTGGGAATTTTGCAGGCTGCGGCGGCCACGGGGGTTGTTACGGTTTCGTCGGCTGTTCCCATTGTTATGGGGCAAAACATCGGGACTTGCGTTACAGCCTTAATTTCAAGTGCGGGGGCAAATAAAAACGCACGCCGCGCCGCACTGATTCACCTTTTTTTTAATCTTATAGGTACCGCTGTTATAACAACAGCCATATATTTGTTTAAGCATTTTATAGGCGTTCCGTTTTGGGATAATTATATTTCCCGCTCGGACATTGCATTGTTTCATACCTCGTTTAACGTAATAAACACAATAATGCTGCTGCCCTTTTCCAATCTTCTGGTTGCCCTTGCCAACAAGGCGGTACCGGGAGCTGACGATATTAAAAAGACAAAATACATTGACGAGCGTTTTCTTTCAACCCCTTCACTGGCCCTTTCACAAACAGTTAAAGAAATCATACATATGGCCGAAATTGCAACGGAGAACGTCAGGCTTACATCCGAGCTTGTTTTGCACAAGGACAAGTCGGTAATAGATACTATTATTGAAAAAGAAGATGTCATCGATACCCTTGAAATTGAGCTTACGAATTATCTTACAAGGGTTGCCGAGCATCCGATAACTTCCGAGGATAACAGGATAATAGCAGGGCTTTTCCACACCATAAACGATATTGAACGTATCGGCGACCATGCGATGAATATAATGGAACTTTCAAAGCAGGCATACGACAATAAAATCGAATTTTCAGACAGTGCGGTAAAAGAGCTTGAAAATGTTTATGAATGTACTTTGAAAATCCTTTCACTTGCAGTTGATTCGTATAGAAACAGCGATGTTTCAACGGCGCAAAAGATTGAACCCCTTGAGGAGGTTATAGACGATTTAATAGAAAAGCTTAAAGACCGTCATATAGCAAGGGTATCCAAACAAGAATGCGCTCCACGTTCAAGCTTTGTATTTTTAGAGCTTCTTACCAACTTTGAACGTATCGGCGACCACTGCTCCAATATCGGAGTTGCCACAATACAGCGTCACGACAAAAAAGCAATAGAGAACATCCATAAATATTTGCAAAACGTGCATAAAAACATGGACGAGGATTATAAGACAAATTATGAAAAATACTTGAAAAGATACGGTATTTAGGAGTTATAATGGATTTAAAAACGTTAAATGCCTTGGAATTTCGCAAAATAAAAAACCTGATTAAAAATGAAGCGTCAAGCGAGTTCGGCAAGAGCATGGCGGAGCAATTGCAGCCCCAGAGCTCGGTTTTTGATGCCGAAAAGCTGCTGTCCGAGCTTTCCGAGGCAATCAGCATGTGCATAAAACACGGCAATCCCAACACAGCCGGAGTGCAGGATATTTCGGCGTCGGTAAGGCGCGCGCAAATCGGCGGGACTTTAAGCGCGGCAGAGCTGCTTAATGTTGCCCAAAATTTAAGGACTGCCGAATCTTTGATTAACTATTATAACAGCGAAAAAAACCGCTGCATAGAAATTGAGCATTACTTCAAAGCGCTTTTCAAAGACAGAAAGACAGAAAAACGAATATCGGATTCCATTATTTCCGAAAACGAAATAGCGGACGAAGCAAGCCCCAATTTAGCTGCCATACGTCGGCGTATCGAGAGCACCCATATTAAAATACGGGAGCATTTAAACAGTGTTATTCACAGCACAAAATATCAAAAATACCTGCAAGAGCCGATAATAACAATGCGTGACGGCAGGTATGTTGTGCCCGTTAAATCGGAGCACGGCAAGGATGTGGCGGGAATAGTACATGATATGTCGTCAACGGGAGCAACCTTGTTTATTGAGCCAAGCGCGGTTGTCCGGGAAAACAACACCTTAAAGGAATTGGAGCTTGGCGAAAGCGCGGAGATTGAGCGCATACTTGCCGAGCTGTCCTCGCAGGTTTCCGAAATAGCGGATAACCTTCTTGAAAATCAGCGTATAATAGGTGAAATAGATTTTTTGTTTGCCAAGGCGCGCTATGCAGTTAAATCCGATGCAATTATACCTAAGCTCAACAGTAATGCGATTATAAATATTATAAAAGGACGGCATCCGCTGCTCAGTCCCGATACTGTCGTACCCATATCGGTTAGCCTGGGCAAGTCGTACAGCACGCTTGTAATAACGGGGCCGAATACGGGAGGCAAAACAGTTTCGCTTAAAACCATCGGGCTTTTTTGCATTATGGCGGCGGCAGGGCTTGCCGTACCGGCGGCGGACGGCAGCGAGCTTTGCGTTTTTGATAATATCTTCGCGGATATCGGGGACGAGCAAAGCATTGAGCAGTCGCTCAGCACTTTTTCGTCGCATATGACCAATATTGTGCATATCCTGAAAAATTTAACGCCGAACTCCCTTGTCTTATTTGACGAATTGGGGGCGGGAACCGACCCGACAGAGGGGGCGGCCCTTGCAATAGCAATATTAAAGTACGCGAAAGAAATGGGAGCAACGGTGATTGCAACAACCCATTACAGCGAAATCAAGCTTTATGCCCTTACGACGGACGGGGTGGAAAATGCGTCCTGCGAGTTTGATGTTGAATCTTTAAGGCCCACTTACAGGCTGCTTATCGGAATCCCCGGGAAAAGCAATGCTTTTGCCATTTCAAAAAGGCTTGGGCTGCCGGATAGTATAATTGAAAGCGCCACCGCCCACCTTTCGGAGGAAAATATCCGATTTGAGGATGTAATATCCGGATTGGAAAGCAACAGGGCAAAGGCGGAGCAAGAGCGGACAAAAGCGCATATCTACCGGCGTGAAATCGAAAAGCTTAAGTTAGAGCTTGAAGCGGAAAAAGAAAAACTTGAAAGCTCGAAAAAAAAGATAAGCGCCAATGCACAGCAGCAGGCAAGGCGAATAATAGAAGAAGCAAAGCGCGAGGCGGAGCTTTTAATAAACGAAATAAGAAAAGCCCAAAAAGATCAGGACCGTAAAGAACAAAACGAAACCATCAATAAGGTAAAAAGGGAATTAAACGAAAAAATAAAGCAAACGCAAATTATCGAAACGCCGAAAGAAGAAGAAGGGGAAATCCCGGAAAATCTTGCCGCGGGCGACTTGGTTTTTTTAGCCGATATACGGCAAAACGGTGTTGTGATTGCACCCGTAAAAAACGACGGTACGGTTCTGGTCCAGGTGGGGGTGCTGAAAATCAATTCACATATATCAAATTTGCGTGTTGCAGGGGAGCAAGGCAAGCAAAAAACAACCCTGCCGGGACCGGGACAGTTTAAAAGCACACTTAAAACAGAGGGGATAAAAAGCGAAATTGACCTTCGCGGCAACACTCTTGACGATGCCTTATGGCTTGCCGAAAAATATTTGGACGACGCGTTTTTGGCGTCCCTCGGCAGCGTTACCATTATTCACGGTAAGGGTACGGGGGTACTCCGCAAGGGGATACATGAAATGCTGCGCCGCCACCCGCATGTAAAAAGCTACCGTTTAGGCACCTTCGGTGAAGGTGAAAGCGGTGTAACCGTGGTTGAACTGAAGGAGTGATAAGATGGCATTATTGAAAATAAGTTATAAATCGGCTGAGCTTGGCACCAAAACTGGAATTAATGTAATACTTCCCGAAAAAAGGCTAAAAGATGAGCCGCTGCCCGTTTTATATCTGCTTCACGGCTATACGGATAATGAAACTTCCTGGTGCTCCCAGACATCCCTGGAGCGTTATGTACGGTATAAAAACATAGCAGTGGTCATGCCCAATGCTTTTAACAGCTTTTACACCGATATGGCTTGCGGCGTTTATAACTTTTATACATATTTTATATGCGAGCTTATACCGTTTTGCAGGGAAAATTTTAATGTTTCGCCCCGCAGGGAGGATAACTTTATAGCCGGGCTTTCGATGGGCGGCTACGGCGCGTTTAAAATAGCATTTTTAAATCCGAAAGCTTTTTGTACCGCGGCG
>LVAX01000026.1 GCA_001604215.1 Clostridiales bacterium Firm_18 | reverse complement strand
GTGCGGTTCAATTGCTCAATTCGTGCGGTCAGAGTGCCAAATCTGCCGCGGAATATTCAGGTAATATTGTGTACGAAGAAAAAGACGATTTTACACCTGATAAGTCTTATCTGAAAGAACTTCCTATGAACGGAATGAATATAGAAGATATTACTGTATCACTTATTGCAGAAAATAATAAGGTTCTTATCGCATATGAAACATATATCAGAGGGCAAAAGCAACCTATTGAACCAAGAATGCCTGTTTTAAGACCTTGCGAAATTGAAACCGTTGAAGAACTCTATATAAACGGCTTACATCTTGAACAGTATAAACAGCACAACTACAACTCGGTTGATTACTATCTTGAAGGCTTAAAGAGAGATAGTGGTGATATTCGTTGTAATACGGCAATGGCGAGATATTGTTTTAAGAACGGTCAGTTTGACGAGGCTATTACATATGCAGATGTTGCAATAGAAAGACTTACTATGAGAAATCAGCACCCTGCCGATGTGGAAGCATTCTACCTAAAGGGTATGGCACTTAAATATATGGGTAAGCTTGACGAAGCTTATGACATATTATACCGTGCCGCTTGGGATTACAGCTACAGAAGTGCCGCACTTTTTGCACTTGCTGAGATTGATTGTATAAAAGAAAAATTTGTCGATGCACTTCGCAATCTTGATGAATCCATATCTCTCAACAATGGACATACAAGAGCAATGAACTTAAAGTCTGCGATTTACAGAACTCTTGGCGAAAATGATAAGTCGATTGAAATTGCAAATCAGGTTATAGACCTTGACAAGCTTAATATGCTTGCAAGAGTAGAGCTTTCAAACCACACAGACAATAAGGCAGAAATCTGTGAAATGTTTGATTCAAAGCCTGAAAACTTTATTGATGTTGCATCGGCTTATGTAAATGCAGGTTTCTATAAAGATGCAATTTCTGCACTTGAAATTTCAAAGAAAGCTTATCCGCTTTATGAGTATTATAAGGCATACTGCTATGTAATGCTTGGCGATACTGATGCTGCCGTAAATGCGATTAAGGTTGCAGAATCTATGGATGAGGAATATTGCTTCCCGTCAAGAATCGATGATATTGCTATTCTTGAAAATGCAATAAAAATATGTGATAAGACTGCTAAAGCTAACTATTATTTGGGTTGTCTGTTCTATGATCGTTTTGGATACGATAAAGCAATTTCTCTTTGGGAAAACGCAATCAGCATAAATCCTGAATATGCAAAAGCATATAGAAATCTTTCTCTTGCATACTTCGATAATAAGAATGATTTTCTTGGGGCAAAGGTATGTATGGAAAAAGCACTTGAATTCCTTCCTACTGAACCCAGACTTATCATGGAATATCAGCAGCTTCTTAAAAATATGGACTATTCACCTGAAAAACGTCTTGAAATGTATGAAAAATACAATGATTTGATGTTAAAGCGTGATGATTGTTATCTTGATAAAATAACTTTAAAATGTCTTGTGGGTGATTATGGAGAAGCTATTGATATGGCTAAAAAACGCCGTTTCCATATTTATGAAGGTGGAGAGGGAAAACTTACAAAACAACACGCATGGATGCACGTTTTGTATGGAAATGAACTCACAGAAGCAGGAGAGTATGATAAGGCGGAAGAAATATATAAGAATGGAATTAATATGCCAAAATCATATGGTGAAGCAAAGACTTTCTTTAATCAGGAAGCTCACATTTTCTATTATCTTGGTCAACTGTTAGAAAAACAGGGCAAAGATGCTAAAGCATGCTATGAAGAAGCGGCAGTATATAAAGCTGCTGTTTCAGAACTTTCATTGTTTAGAGCATTGGCACTCAGAAAGCTTAATAAGTTTGCAGAGGCAAGGAAAGTATTAGAAGAAATGCTTGCGACTGCTGAAAACTTTGTCAAGGGCAATTTGAAAATGTACAAATATGGCGATTAAATTTTGTACAGAAAAGGCGTTTCAAGTTGAAGCTTTTTCAAACAAAGTATTGGTCACTTGAACCTTTTGTTTCATAAACTCTTTTCGCTCTTTCAAGCGGTAGCTTTCGCCCTTTATGTGTATTACCGTGCAATGGTGCAGAACTCGATCCAGAACTGCTGCGGCGATCGTTACATCTGCAAAAATATCGTTCCACTGGGAGAAGGTTTTGTTTGATGTAAAAATTGTGGAAGCCTTTTCATACCGTCTTGCTATCAACTGAAAAAACAGATTGGCCCCCTGGATATCCATTGGCAGATAGCCGATTTCATCAATAATCAAAAGCTTGTAACGCCCTAAAGCGCGCAGCTTATCAGGTAAATGATTTTCAAAGTGCGCTTTCTTCAACTGCTCGATTAATGTATGACAATTGATGTAATAAGTGGAGAATCTATGTTTTGCTGTTTCCATTCCTAAGGCAGTTGCCAGGTGGGTTTTGCCCACACCCGGCGGCCCTAAAAACACGATGTTTTCTGCATTTTCAATGAATCTCATGGTACAAAGCTCGTCAATCTGCCGCTTGTCAATGGATGGTTGAAAGCTGAAATCAAAGTCAGCCATTGTTTTTTTCATCGGAAACCCAGACATCTGTATCTGTTTTTCCACAGCTCTCTTGGTCTTGCTTTTGGCTTCTTCCAAAAAAATATGGTCAAGTATTTCCACCACGTTGACGTTATCTTTTAAAGCTTGCTCCAGATAGTTGTCCAGTATTTCAAGAGTGTTTTTCATCTTAAGGCGTTCAAGATTTTCTCTGAGTCGTTCATAGGTGAATTCACTCATAGCGTCGCCTCATCATACACGGACAAATCATGAATTCTAACTGGTTTGTCAATGATATCATCATCGGTGAGCAAGGTGTTTTCGATATCAAAGTTCTGCTTAACAGTCAGTCTTTGATAATGTGCAGGATTGACAACCATGTCCTTTTGGATGTATGATAATCTATGAACAGCAATTTGTTTGCCTTCATGATACACGGCAAGCGTATTGCCCAATGCTACGACTGCCACGTCACGTCCGGCGTATTCTGATGGCACAGAATACTGATTGCCGGAATAACTGATAAGGCAGTCTTTTTGTACCCGGCGAAGATTGATTTTGTCTATAATATATTCTCTGATCAGTGGATTTAGTTTCTCCCGCTCCAACTGTTCAAACGGTATTCTGCCGGTAGTTCCATGCTCTTTACCATTCACTTTGTTGCACCATGCAAGCGCCTGCCCATTCAAATCATCAAGGCTGCTGTATTTTATACCTATCATGAAATTATCCCGAACATACCGTACAGTACGTTCTATCTTACCTTTAGTCTGACCCCGGTAAGGACGGCATAGGATTGGCTTGAAGCCGTAAAACCCGGCAAAATCCTCAAATTGGCGGTTAAGCGTGGATTCCTCCTGTTTCATCAGCCGCTTGATGACGACCTGCTTCATGTTGTCATACAAAATTTCCTCCGGATAACCATTAAAGTATCGAAAAGCATTGATGTGACAACGAATGAGTGTATCAGTAGACATATCAGTCACAAATTCTATGTACCGCATCCGTGAGTAGCCCAGTATCATCAAAAAGCAATACAGCTTTCTATCTTCTCCATTGTCTTTGACCCGGTAATCCTCGAAAAATGCCCAGTCCACTTGCGCCTGCAATCCAGGCATGGTTTCAAACCTTACCGTTGCCTGCTCATCCAGCAATTCTTTTTTTCCGCGCACAAAATGTTTAACCAGCGTGTAGCCGCCGTCAAATCCTTGTTCCCGGATTTTTTCCCATATCCTCATTGCACTGTATGGCGCTTCTGTAAGCCAAAGCATAATTTGCGCCTTGTATGGGTCAAGCTTTGAGGGTTTTGCATTTGTTAGGACATATTCCGGGCGACTGTCGCTCTTGGCATATTTTTTCGCCGTCCTGCGGTCAATGTTGTACTTCCTTCCAAGCTCTGAATAACTTAATCCTTTTTGATGGTCTGCTCGTATTTCCATCCAAAGTTCTCCTCTCATCTGTACACCTTCTTCAACTTTTTGTAGCAGAAAGTGTATCATATTTTAGTTTTTACTCAAAGCCCTTTTTGTACATTTTTTAATTGCCGCTTTTGTACATTTTATCACTGCCACTGACAGCTTTAATGTTTTTTTTCGCTTAGGTGAAAACCACATAAATATTTAGCTGAAATCAAGGGCTTGCGATAGCAAGGGCTTTAGCCTTTACCCTTGATGAGAATAAATATTTATGTATAAATAAAAGAAGCGAAAAACATTAAAATATAGATAATCTAAGATAGAGAAAGCATTCGTGAGTTTTTGTCCAATATTAAGGGGTCAATCCG
>LVAX01000025.1 GCA_001604215.1 Clostridiales bacterium Firm_18 | reverse complement strand
ATTGTTTCAATCAATATGGCGGCTCAGGAGATGATCAGCGTCGTAGTGGACAATACTACGGGGGGTTATCAGGCGGCGGAGCACTTGTATGGATGCGGGATGCGCCACCCTGCGATGATATGCGGCCCCGAGGATCGATTGAGTGTACAGGATCGTCTGAAGGGGTTCTCCCAGAGAGTGAAAGAACTGAAGCTTGAGATGCCACAAGACACCTATTACGGCAACTATGACTTTGATCATGGCTTTGAGGCTGCCCAAATACTGATGAACGACCATCCCCAAACCGATGGCATATTCTGCGCCAACGACTATATTGCAGCCGGTGCTATTTCAGCACTGCAAAGCATGAACATCCACATTCCGAACCAGGTACGGGTGGTCGGCTTCGACAACCGTGACTTCTCCGAGTTCTGGAATACTCCGATTACTACCTTTGAGCTGCCTTTGCAGGAGATGGGTATGCTGGGGGTAAGCCTTCTGAAGCAGGTGATCCACACGGGTATCTACTCCAAGAGCCAGCATGTACTGCAGTCGAAGTTGATTCCCCGAAAGAGTAGTAAGGGGTAGAGATAAAAAAGGGGAACCTGATGACAGATTCCCCCCGTAGAAATATTCGATTATAAACAGGATTGTATTAGACAAGACTTCTCAGAGCATTAATCAATGCATCATTATCTTCCTTGTTGCGAACAGCAATTCGAATACACTGCCTTGGCGAAATTCCACGTTTACTCGATAAATCCTTAATAAGGATATTATGAGCATCCAATAGATCAACTGCCAAGTCATAGGCCTTCTTAGGGGCTTTCACCTCACACATAATATAGTTGGCTTGTGAAGGAAACACCGTAAGATAATCAATTTGTTTCAATTCTGTTGCTAAACGATCTCGTTCATATTTGAGCATCACTAATGCATGTTCATAGGTTGCACGATATTTCCCCCAAATCTGCATATAGAATTCTCCAAAGGAATTGATATTCCAGATGGAGACATTTTTAGACACATCTGAGAGAATAGTCTTATTCGTTGTTGCCAAAAGGCCGAGACGAGCGCCAGGAACTCCAAATGATTTGGAAATACTCTTGATTACAACCAAATTAGTGTACCTTTCCAGAGTAGATTGCTCCAACAGTGAACTTGGTTCTTTTGTCAAGGCAAAATCACTGAATGACTCATCAACCAAGAATAAGATACCTCGTTCTTGTGCCCAAGAAGCGAGTTTCAATACATCATGCTGCTCTATGTAGTTTCCGGATGGGTTATCGGGATTGATCAGTAGCAAGGTGGAGATGGGCCTATTCTGAAAGTGAGAGATAATCTGATCGGCAGTATATGAGAAATCATCTGATTGTACGGTAAACAGTGAGATTCTATTTCCTGATACACGATTTCTATACTCATCAAACGAAGGTGATAGTATCCCGATGATTCCTTCAGCGTCTTCCATGATTGCTTTGATCAGCTCAGCGGCACCATTACCGACAATCACATTCTCTCTATGAAGTCCATAATAGTTTGCTGCAAGAAGATTGTTTACTTTCTGCCCTGATGGATATTGCGTTATCAAGCTATTGAAACTCGCCTGCATTTCGTCAATCAACTTGGCAGGAGGATAATACGGATTCACCAGATAGCAGAAGTCTAAAAGACGAGGGAACCTCCAGAAACCTCCATACCGTGCGTTCATTTTCTCAAATCTGGTACTCTTGTTCTTTTCGAACAGAGTCTGCGCGATATCGAGGTCTTGGATATCATCAATCTCATACCACTTTTCCGTATTCAAAACCAATGCCTTGATTCCTGGATTGTCCAGCAGTGCAATGACTTTAAGTACCTGCTCATAGTACTCATTGTTCCCCAAAGCTTTACAATATGCTTCCAAGAATGGGACATAGTGAGTCATAGAAAAAGCTCTGCTGAATTTATAAATGTTAACCGTTTTGTAATAAGTCATGGTATCGCAAAAATGAAAATCCTTCTTACCAAGGAAACTTTTTATCTGTTGACTCTCATCCAGCGTAACGACAGTACCATCCATCCAACTTTCATATTTAGCCACCAAGACAATATTGGGATCTGGGTTCTGAATCAATATATCAAGAATTCCATCCTCAATAATGAGATCTGATTCGAGTAACAGGGTGTCCTGTTCAAGAAGATATTCTTTGGCCAAGTAGAGAGAATATATATTATTGGTCTTATCATAAATCGGGTTGGTTATGAAAATTATTTCAGTTTTGATGGGAAGAGATTTTACATACGCTGCTAATTTTTCACCTTTATATCCAATCACAAGTACAATACGTTCGAGATTCAAACCATCAAGCTGGGTGAGTATTCTCTCAATGAGGGTCTCTCCATTCACCTCTATCATACATTTTGTGTTATCCCTGGTTAACTCTTTTAATCGCCTGCCCATTCCAGCAGCCAAGATTATTGCTTGCATCACCCACTCCTCTTATTCGCATTCCTCAAGGCAATTTGATAAACACACTGTAGATTCACTCAAGTTTGAGACATACCTACTAACTCATCTCTACGCCTTGCAACTATTATCGACGGAATATCGATTTAGCAAATTTCGCATAATAAGTAAAAATCTTGTAATCCCTTCGCCGATTGCTTGATATCATACCCTGCTTCAATAATTGACTTACTGGTATCTTTGCGAATATTGTCTCTCGATATCGTAAAAATTATATCAGCCCATGCTTTTGCAACACTTTCAAGTGAAACGAATTGAATCAAATCGGTCACTTCAATTTCTTTTGTAATCGTATCTGATACAACACTTGGCAATCCACTTGCTTGAGCCTCAATCAATGTAACTGGTAACCCTTCATACAAAGAAGGAAACAGAAATATATCCATTGCCTGAAGGATCTCAGGCACATCAGATCGGAACCCGGCAAAGATAACCGCCTGCCCCAATCTCAGTAGTTCCACTTTTTCCTCAATCTCTTTGCGGTTTGGGCCGTCACCAATTAACAATAACCTGGCATGAGGCTCTCGCTTGAGAACCTCCTGGAAGATAGTCAATAAAAATCCATGATTCTTTGCGTCAATGAAGCGGCCAATATGTCCTACAACAAATGAATCTTCCAATCCGAGTTCTGAACGAATTCGATTTCGGGTGTCTTGGGAAAATTGATAGGTACTTGTATCAATCGCATTCTTCCACAGATGAAAATTGGGAGCTTGCAAGGCCTTTTGCCCAAACAACCATCGTCCTGCGGGTTCGGAACAGGCAAAGAGGTAATCGGCATCTCTTCGTAAGGACAATTGGAAAAGCCCTTTTATGAACGAAACTAAACTCTTACCATTTGAAGTACTATGGGCATGAATAATTGTTGTTCTACCAAGTCGCTTGCAAATTGGGATTGCAATAGCCGAAGTACCACGTATATGGAAATGAATACACCCATATTCTGGATGTTGCCTTAAGAAAGTCTTCCACCACGCCTTATAATCAAAATGATTTATTCCCTTATATACTGGAGCATGATGGACCACCCCTCCGCGATCAAGTATTTCTTTGTCAAAGACGCCTTCTTGATCTGTGTGGACAAGGAAATCGAATTGCACAACCCGGGTATCGACATTGCGATACAGATTCATAATCATGGCTTCGGCACCACCGTGAAACAGGCCGCCTAGTACCTGAAGGACTCGAATGGGTTGATTACTCATTTGGCTTTTGTTCACATCATTCCGCCTTCTGCCCTACAATCTTCGCTACAGCCTTCATATACTCATCCACAATAATCTCGCGGTCAAATTCTCGTTCAACTTTCTTCCTTCCAGCCAGACCCATAGCTTGTTTCTGGTCGTAGGGAAGATGAATGAACTTCTCAATCGCCTCAACCAAGGCTTCTACAGAGCGCGGGGCAAACATAATGCCCGATACTCCATCATCGAATGTATCACGACAGCCTATATGGTCTGTTGACAACACAGGCCTTCCTGCAGAAGCTCCTTCCAAGAGAACATTGGCAATACCTTCCAAGTGATAGGAAGGCAGTACCACTGCATGACTTTTCTTGATCAGGCTATGAATGTCCTTCTGAAATCCTAAGTACTTTCCAGCCCCTGAGGCTGAGTAGTCAGCCAATTGAGGTTCATACACTGCCTCTCCAATAAAACCTGCTATATCGCAGCTGAAGTAAGGATACTTCTGATGAATGGCCTTTGCCGCTGCCATCATCTCTTCAATCCCTTTGTCTTTAATTATTCGGGCAATATAGATGAGACGAATCGACCCATCATCTTCTGGATACGGTTCCAACGGATGGCGGGCGAGATTGACGCCTGAACCTGGGATAAGAACCGACTGCTCTTTGGTGGTGATGCGGTGGTCAAGAAAATACTGCAGGTCTCTTGCATTCTGCAAAAATACAGTCCGTGCCTTTTTAAATGCAACACGAAGCAATGTTAACACTACTTTCTGGACG
>LVAX01000024.1 GCA_001604215.1 Clostridiales bacterium Firm_18 | reverse complement strand
TTCTTTCTTAATGCTATTTTCTTACAATAGATTGCGATAGCGATTAACTTCTTTTCAATATCATCTTGCTGTGCTTTCGAAAGAGACCATTTTCGCGAACCAATAAGATACTTTGCGTATTCATCTTGATTCATGAACTCATATATCAAAATCCCAGTCTCTTTCTGTAAACTCTCAACTATAATGACAATAAGTTCAAAGTCATGATCATCGAACAGGCCGAACCACACGTCTTGAATTGTACTTTGATAAGTCATATCCAGTTGCTTGAATTTTGAACTTGACAATCCAAACATTTCCAATATTACACAAGGCAAATCAAGATTCCCAACCGGAATCTTTCTCAGATATTCGGTAAGTGTATTTTCAAGAGATGCATTACTTACTTTTCTCGTTTCATCTTGATTGTCAATTTCGCTTTGAGTACTGGCTTCTACTTTCTCATCAAGGTTGGATGTTTCCTTTAAAAGGATGAATTGAGAAACCTTTTTATACAAAGACTCTTCAATTTCATATTCATTATTCGCTTCATTGCCCAAGCCAATTTCATCACTACTAGCTTGTAGCGCACTCATGTATATAGGTTCGACTAACTTAGAGTATGTAATAATATCAGACCAAATAGGTATCACGAGATTACTTTTAATCGCCATGTTCGTAAAATGCTCTGCTTGTGTGGTAATCCTTTTGAGTAAGTCATCAGGGGTAGCTTGCGAATCCAAGTCATACCACTCCTGTTTATAGTTTCTGACTATTGTCCATTTTTTATTTTTCCTATAGTCCAATATCCTTTCTTTGCAAACATCTAAACAAGACGGATTGTTCCCGTAGACTAATGCGAGTTTTACTTCCTTCTTATTCAAGCTGTAGTTCAGTTCTGGATCGTGCAACAACTGCAACAAGAATAGAAAAGGCTTTACTTGTATCCTTCTGTCAATATTTTGAAAATCAGGAATATCTAAGAAACACGGAAACTGGAAATTCAACAAGGCAACTTGCCACATGTGGAGAAAATCCAATCTCTCTTCAAGAACTGCAATAAGTGTTTTGGATGGCCGATAGGTCCTGACATCTATCTGAAAAATTAATCCCAGAGCTTTGCAAATACCAAAAATATCTGACAACTCTCGATTCTGCTCATCTGATAATACCACTTGTAGGTTTTGCTTTGTGGCATTTGAGAATAGAGTAATGAGACTATTCGTCATTTGAAAAATAGTCTGCTTACCATCATACTTTGGAAATTTCCATATCCTTGTTGATGAAGGGTCAAAAGACAGAAGCCTTGTGAGATAGAAAGCTGAATCCATTCTGCTACCGTTCTCCCCTACTTTACCACAAGAATCTTTTCTAATCGCTGGCTCAACTTCGAATAGAGATTTTCATACGGAATTAAATCCAAGATATACGTACCACCAAGTACATTGTAGTATTTTGTTAATGCTCCGAGGTGATTTGTATTCACATTCAATCCTTTACTCTCCGCATCAAGAAGAACCTGAAGTAAAACTTTTACCAATTGTTTATTGTTGGATAGATTCAACTCAAGTATATGGAAGACAAAATCGGCATGTCTTGTTAAATAATCAGAGTACTGGAAAGGATCGGAGAGAGTCTCATCATAAGTAAATCTACCTATCCACCAAAGTC
>LVAX01000023.1 GCA_001604215.1 Clostridiales bacterium Firm_18 | reverse complement strand
AGTTATTTCCACATTATATATTTGTTGGGGTGGAATTTACTTTTTCAAATGAGGTTATGCATAAAAAATAAACCTAATATACAAAAAGTATTGACAAAGCCCCCTTGATATCTTATAATATTTTCGTTGCCTTGTTTTGCTGCCCTAGCTCAGTAGGCAGAGCACTTCCTTGGTAAGGAAGAGGTCGGCGGTTCGAATCCGCTGGGCAGCTCCACGTTTTTCCCTCTAAATATGACTATAAATTGACAGCGTTGTTGTAACCTTTGCGTGTCCCATAAGCTCCGAAACGATTTTCGGGTTTTCTCGCTCCTCAAGGAGTATTGTTGCAAACGTATGCCTGGTGAATATTAAATAAGAATAGCCGAATGTGAATTCGGGATATTCTCAACAGATTCACACTCGGCTATTCTTATTTTTATTTGTACTAACCAAACCCTTTTAGAACTCTTATTTCAAGATATTTCCACAAGTTTTTCCATGAAAGAGTTTTACAACCGTGATGATATCCTATAGAAACTGTATCGACTATAACAAAAAAACATGCCGCCATTTTTCTGTCACCTTCAACATGTTTTCATATCCTGTTTCCTCATTCGGCACATGTATAGGGACAGGCATATTGTTCACAAAAACCGAGTAGGTGTCATTATGTTCATCTTCTGGTGATGAATAAATATGATACGACAAAATTAGCATTTCCTTTTTATATTTCTAAAAACATTATTTAGAATATAGGGAAATAAATTTAAATTTAACAATGCTTTTATTCTATTTTACACCATATATTCCAGTGTTTAAGGCAAAAGACCATTGCGGGTTGTCACTCCCGGATAGAACTTAGGTCTTCTGAAACATTCCGCATACTTGCAGCCGCTTTGCAGTCCGCGCAGGCGGGACTGTGTTTTACCAAGATCAACGCAAGACATATCATATTGGTCAACCATCCATTTTCCCTGGCTCTTGTGGCATGCGATCATTTCTGATTTTGCTTCCCATTGCTCTGTTATATCAACATAGAATTCGGGATGGAAATTCACCCCGGTTACGGTATCCATAAATATAATATCAGGAATTAAATCACAAGGAGGGGATTGTGTTTTTATGTTTGGTACCGTAACCATAACATGGGTGTCCCATATTATCTGTCCTGTAGTTATATGGTCAGGATGATAATCGGTATCTTTATCCGGACATATAATTATATCCGGTCTGAATTGCCTTATAATTTCAATAAAGTGAAGCCTAACCTCTTCGCAGTTAAATAAAAATTCATCAGGGTAGCCGAGCCAGAAAAAATCTGCATTTATTATTTGTGCTGATGCTCTTGCTTCTTTTTCACGAATAGCTGCGGTTTCATCTTTGCTTAAATCAGGGGATCCGACCTCGCCGTTTGTAGAAATTGCAATTGCAACCTTATGCCCCTGAGAACTGTATTTTGCCAATGTTCCCGCACATAAAAATTCTATGTCGTCAGGATGTGCGCCAAATGCCATAACTCTCATAATTAACCCCGGCTTTCCATATCTTTTATATCCATACGAACTTTATTTAGTACACATTCGGTAAAACCCTTGTTAATATAATCGTCTGTAAATTTACCCCTTCATCAATAGCTCCATCACATACATTTCAAGCGCTTCATAGTCCCTTTCGGCAACGCATTTCGCCTGATAATCATAATCAAACCTTAATGCCTTTTCCTCAAGCATTTTCGCTATTTTCAGGCTGTTTTCCAAATGCTTATAGCTTCCCTCATCCTTTTGTGTGCGCATTGCCTTAACATCAAGACCGATATACTCGCCGTTTTTACCGTAATCGTTTTCAACGAGCACTTTAATTTGATTAAACGCCTGACGAAGATTTTCCACGCCGAAGCTCTTATCCTGATCGAATTTCATGCCGTTCTGGTCATTCAGGTGAACGCCCCACAGCTTGCCCATAGCCATAGCGAAACCTATTTCGCTTGCCGGGTCAAGACCTGCAAGTATAGCGTGTGCAGATTCCAAAAGCCCTCCTACACGGCTTGGATCAATCGAAGCCGCAGATGTTGCCATTGCGTGACCGATAGTCGGGCAAACGCTTCTGTCTATCGGTTCGTTAGGCTTTGTTTCGATAAGGATCTTAATGTTTTCATCGTATGCAAGCATTTTATTTATAGCGTCAATCAACCTTTTTGTTGCCTGTACGGGACTTTTACTTTCATAGCAAAGGGTTCCTTCCCTTGCAAGCCACAAAACTATTTTATCGCAGCCGAGCGCATTTGCAATATCAATAGAACGATAAGCTCTCCACATTGCAAATTCTCTGTCCTTTTCACTGTTTGAAGTAAATCCGCCGTCGATAGTTCTTTGGTCCATCCAAAGACGCGGAGCAACAAACTCAGCTTTTAAATCATATTTATCCAAAAGCGCTTTAACCTTTTTTGCTTCCTCTATAATTTCGCTTTCAGATAATTCATTCATATTTGGTACCGCATCATCATCATGGAATTGAACTGCATCAAAGCCTATTTCCTTAAACCTTTTGATTTTTTCTTCAAAAGGTATGGTTTTTCTTGTAGCCGGCCCATATGCGTCGGCTCCCTCGTGCACGTTCCACGGTCCTACCGAATATTTGAACTGTGACATTCTTTTACCCCCTTAATCTACTTTTACCCACATTCTTTTTTTACTGCTTTCAACGATTGCCTCAGTAAGCTTTACTATATATGCCGCATCGTCAAGGTTCGCGAACAACGGCTTACCCTTGCCTCCGTCAGCTATATATTTATAAAATGCGTAGATATTGCCCTTAAATGCATCGTTCCAGCCCTCGGGATGACCCATGGCAAGCTGGGTGTACGGCTTTGCCTCAGCGGAAATAGTGTTGGGGTTTCTTATTATAAAACGATTGTCATCATCACGGAAACCCATCCATAATCGGTCATTTTCCTCCTGATTCCACTTTAGAGACGCTTTCGAGCCGTTTATTTCAAAATTGAAATAGCAGCCGTGACCGGCGCACACCTCCGAAACATAATAAACGCCCCTTGCGCCGTTATTAAGCCTAAACATTACAGCGCCGTATTCCTCATTTTTAATTTCAACCTCTTCATATTCGCTCGGAACAGCGCTTGTAAAGGTTTCGGTCTGTTTTTTTGGCTTTTTGCGAACGGGAATTACCGTTGCCAAATCAGCCATAACCTCTGTTATTTTATGCCCTGTAACGTGCTGAACAGCATCCATCCAATGCGAGCCTATATCCGCAATGCAGCATGAATTGCCCGCAACCTCGGGCTCCAAACGCCAGCTGTAATCCGTGTCATACAAAAGCCAGTCCTGCAAATACGAGCCTGTCGCAAGGCGCACCTCACCGATATCGCCGTTTGCAATTCTGCTTTTCATTTCCTGCACCATCGGATTCATACGGTAATTAAAATTCACAGCGGCAACCACTTGCGGATACTGCTTTGCAAGCTCTGCTATGTATTGTGCCTCTTTATACGTTGTCGCAAGCGGCTTTTCGCTTAAAAGGTGCTTGCCGGAACGTATTATCTTTTCATTAATTTGCGTATGCAAAAAGTTTGGGGTGCAGTTATGCACAGCGTCTATATCGGGGTCAGCAAGCAGCTCATCAACCGAATTATAGCATTTTTCTATGCCGTAGGTTTCGGCTTTCGACTTTGCAAGCTCGGTATTTGTGTCCGCAACAGCCGCCAGGCTGCAAAGACCTATCCGGCGCACCGCCTCTATATGACTTTCGCCGATATATCCCATTCCGATAATGCCTGTTTTTATCTTTTTCATATACTACATTCCCTTCACATAACTAAGAACGTCCTTTACAGACTGCTCCGATTCATACGTGGGAAAATATTCAAAGCCGAAATATCCGTCATAGCCCGTTTTTTCAACAGCTTCAATAATTCTCGGATAGTCAACCTCGCCAAGTTGCAGCTCATGCCTGCCGGGCACGCCTGCGCTGTGCAGGTGACCTATTAAATTAATATTTTTTGTTGCGTTGTTAATTAAATTTCCCTCCATAAGCTGCATATGATACATATCATATAAAAGCTTAACATTCGGGCTGTTGACCGCCCTTATTATTTCAAAGCCGATGTATGAGGAATCAAGATAATAGCCCTTATGGTCGCATATTGAATTAAGTGCCTCAAGCAAAAGGGTTACTCCGTTTTTTTCACAAAGTTCGGCGGCTCTTTTAAGATTTTCTATCAGTATGCTTTTTTGAGAATCAGCCTTGCATTCCACATCCCCCGCCAAGCCGATAAAGCTTGTGCAGCCGAATTCCTTGCCTATTTCTATCGTCTTTAAAAGGCTTTTTTCAATTTTCCCGTATTCGCTGTTAAAGGTTGTGTTTCTCGTGTCATACACACAGCAGGCGACAACGGGGATACCGCTTTGCCCCGCAATCTTGCCAATTTTCTTTGCATCAAACTTTTCAGGCTCCCAAAATTCAACAGCGTCCAAACCAAGCTCTTTCGCAAGGGGGATTCTGTCGTAAAAATCAATATTTTCAAATACCGTTTCCAAGCAAAGTGAATATTTCATTTTTAAATACCCCCTTATAAAAGCGCTGCCGCAACTTTGTTTATGGCATTTCCTATCATTTCGCAGTCCTCAACC
>LVAX01000022.1 GCA_001604215.1 Clostridiales bacterium Firm_18 | reverse complement strand
CGGTCCGCCTAGTGCAACATACATCGCCTGATCTCCACTTGGGTGAAGTGTAGCACGGGAACGAGGAACTGTAAAGCTGTTTGGTAGGAGTTGGTAGGATAAAATATTTAAAGCAAAACTCCCTAAATCCTGCATCTCAGGCTCTGGGATAAAGGTTTTTATCGATTTTCGGCTTAATAAGTCAGAAAGTCAGGAAAGGAGGGTGTCTTTAAAGATCCAGACTCTTTAACTATTGGATCGATTAAGAAGCTTTAATTCAGGTTATTCGAAAATCGATTTAAAAGGACCGATTGTAAAGCCTGAAGTGAAAACTTGAAAGCATACCTAAGTCTAGTATTGCAGTTTTGAAGCAATATATTTATGAGTCAGATTTTAAAGGAGAAGCACAATGAGTCAAATGATTAAAAGAGGAAACGAGCTCATCAGGATTTGCCCAAGCAACAAGCAGAAAATTGAGTATTCAACGAGTGGTGGAAGGGCCTGGAGTACTAGGTGTCTTAATGGTGGTTATGGAGATTTTTTAGATCTTACTGATAATGGTAAGGAGATGTTAGCGATGACGTCGAAAGGGTTGTACTACTCAACAAGCGAGGGACGCGCTTGGTCAAAGCGAAGTTAAGCAGTAAGAATTGATTAAAGGGTTTGGTCCTCCAAATTATGTCTCTTGTATACCTCCGCTTTGCAGTAATGATGTAATACATTTGGGTATGGCCCAATGAAGGTGGTTTGAAATGGAAATCAAAGAGAAAATCTCAATCGAGTATCAACGTATAGAAAGTATAGTCAAAGTGCTATTACGAGCTAATACGCACAATATACTTCGCTATGATTCTAAATACTTAATTAAAGCATCTTTTGATATGAATTGGCCATCTCTAGTACTTTTTATTCTCTTTGCATGTTGCCATTCACCAACCAAATATGAATAGCGGGTTTTGAATTGTCTTCGAAGATGTAAGATCACCTCTTTCAGTTCTTCCATTGAAGCATTATCTAGATTTAGTTCCTCTATCAAATTCATAGCGTCTAGTTCATTGTTGAATTTCATAAGTATTCTCCAAGCGTGTCAAGATTGATTCCCATGTCAAAGATATCACACCTTCGGAGAAGGAGGGTATTCTTTTAAAAGAAATTAGAATTCTGGATGGAGCTGTAAACCAATAAGGTCGCAGTCAGTGAAAAAAGTGTCTCCAAATCGAGCTCCTGTCCATCGAAAAGTGTCTACTAAAACGTACGCATAGCATACCGACACTGCAAAGAGAACCTTGGCAAAGGAGGGGACGAACCCTTCGTGTGAGAAGGCTGCTCTCATAATTAATTACGAGAAGGAGCCGAGCAAACCGTTCTTGGATCCGCAGCCTCCAGATTGCTGAAAGAATTATGCATCATCTCTTGACCGGACTGGGAGAAAAGAAAGGAGGGCTAATGTTTGAAAGAACTCAGGAGAGACAGGTATTGACAGGAAGGGATATGAGGTGGACTATAAGTCTGGATGGAGCTGTAAACCAATATGGTCGCAGTCACTGAAAAAGTGTCTCCAAATCGAGCTCCTGTCCATCAAAAAGTGTCTACCAAAACGTACGCATAGCAAACCAAAGGCCGACCATTTCTGATCAGCCTTGTGGTTTTATTGGATAGTGTACCTGGAACCCTGTTTCTCAAATCCTGTGGAACTTTTGGAATCCGTACCTGGTACCGCTAGTTAACCGAGAGATTTACTGTCCAAGTTGTAGTGTAAAGTTCATCAGCAGCGGCATTCAACCAATCTTCGCTCGCAATCGTAACAGTAAAAGGAACAGCTCCAATGGTCATGCCAGTAACAGGTGTCGTTAAGAAAGTGACAGTAGCAGATGGTGTGGTGTCGTTCACAGTATATGAAGTAGAACCGACATTGACTGTATACCCCAATGAATCAACTTCACTAGTTACTTCTCCAACAGTTACAGATGCCACCAAAGGTGCAATAGTTGTGGAAATAGTCATAGTACCCTTTTGGTTATTCATATAGTTTACATTTAAAGTTTCAGTCAAATCTTCTTCTGTAAAAGGTACATTTGTCTTTGAAGTTAAGCCAAGAAACGATGTTATTTTCGCCCCAGTAGTATCTCCAGCAACAGCAGCTGTTGCAATTTTCAAACCGAATCGTCCAGCAATAGTTGTGGTTAATGTTAGTGTATCATCACCATCATTAGCGTAAGCTCCATAAACAGAAACAGCAAATACACCAACCATTCCGATTACCAGGACCAACAGGATAGCGATTGTCTTTTTCATTTTTTCCTTCCTTTTAGGAGCTCCTTTGCTGCTCCTGTGCAAGTTACGTATCAGCTGCTCTTTCCCTGAGCACACTTGTATAATAGGAACAAAAGAGACTTATGTCAATACTAA
>LVAX01000021.1 GCA_001604215.1 Clostridiales bacterium Firm_18 | reverse complement strand
GGAGGTAACCTCAATGCATTTTCAACAAGCACTCGTAACCATCATGGAAACCAGGAACGTAAGCCTGGAAGAATTAGCCGCGCGAACCAACGCGAATCCCAGGTGGCTGCTGGCCATCACGACCAACAGCGATTGGACACCAAAGCTGGACACCATCCTACGACTCTGCCATGCACTCAGGTTCAACGTTTTCTCCTATCTGGCCTTGGCAGAGGTTGGTTCGCAAAGTAATAATTCCAATATTCAAGTATCAAAATACAGAAGTCCTGATCAATCTATAGAAGAGCATCTGAACCAGATCCTCGATCTTCAACCAAGGCATATCTCCATGGCGTTGCGCTCCTATCGGATTGAGTGCGGGTTCTCTTTACGAACGCTGGAGAAGCTGACACCCTTCAATGTGCACAGCATCTGCATGCGCGAAGGAGTGCGCTATGAGAACTATCCTACGGTGACGACGCTGTACTCCTACTGCGATGCGTATGAGATAAGCTTGACTGAGTTTGTTAAACGGGCGTTCTCATTTATTGAATAATCTAATTCAGATATTAAATTACTTAAAAAACGCTACTCTAGCAAGGGAATGTATATCTATTCTCTTGCCAGTATTAGTTTATTATCACTTCTATTCGCTTACCATAAAACATAAATGGCAGAAAAAGGGTTAGGTAATACCCCCAAAGACGATTAGTTGGTCTAACTAATTATATCATTACAAGTTTGAACACCGAGCAGGATTCCCAAAATAGACACCGCTCTGAGAAAGGTTTTTTACTACTACCGCCCCCGCCCCAACAATACACTCCCCACAGATATCAACATTATTTATGACAACAGCCCCAATCCCAATCCATGTCTCAAGGCCAATATGAACAGTACCCCCCAAATGTACTCCTGGAGATGCATGTACATAGTCTTCTAGGACATTGTCATGATCAACAGTAGCTGCTGTATTGACTATTACACCCCTGCCTAACTTGCTTCCTGTATTGATTACTGCATTGGCCATGATTGCTGTACCTTCCCCAATTACAACATCTGAGGTAATAACTGCAGTTGGATGGATTGCTGTATACCAATCAACATCAAAGGTTTCCATAATTTGCTTTCGTAATTGGTTATTACCAATGCCAACAATAAAGGAAGCTTCTTGTTTGAATCTTTCGATGTCAGTCAGTTTACCAAGAATGGTAATATTCGGAAACTCGCTTGGGTCTTTATCATCAAGGAAACCTAATACAACATCACCTGCAAGAGAAACGATGTCGGCAATAACTCTACCATGCCCACCAGCCCCAATAATGACAACTTTCTTTGGGGGATGGTTCTCTGTCTTCTGTGTTCTCATGTCAGGCATTCCCCAAGAACTCTTCCATCGTAGCCGATGTTGTACTCGAAATACCCTTCCCCCCAAATACATTGCCAACTGTCTGAAGTATTATTCTTATATCTGACCAAAACGTAATATGCTGGGTATATTCAACATCGAGCTGAAACTTCTTTTCCCAGGAGACTTCATTCCTTCCATTAACTTGGGCTAATCCTGTTAGTCCTGGACGAACCAAGTGTCGCTTTCTCTGCTCTGTTGAATAGAGAGGAATATATTTCTCAAGCAACGGCCTCGGCCCCACCACACTCATATCCCCTTTGAGGATATTCCAGAGCTCTGGAAGCTCATCAAGGCTTGTTGATCGGAGCATTTTGCCAAACTTGGTGAGTCTCACTTCATCAGAAAGAAGATTACCTTGTTCATCCTTTTGATCAGTCATAGTCCTGAATTTATAGAGGGTAAAAATCTTCTCATTAAGGCCAGGTCGCTTCTGTTTGAAGATGACAGGAGTTCCTAACTTTATTCTCACCAGTAAAGCTGTAATCAGCAAAACAGGTGAAAGAACTATAAGAGCTAGAAGAGAACAAACAAAGTCAAAGACTCTCTTGAAGTACTTCCTATACATCTTACTTAAAGAATCCCTTGATAATACTGATAACCCTTGCCTGCTCATCCTCCGTAATCTTTATATCACTGGGCAGGCACAAACCTCTGGAGAAGATATCTCCTCCTACATCAGTGTCTTTGTCTACTGTGATGAAGTCATTGTGTTGAAAGACTGGTTGAAGGTGCATAGGTTTCCAGATAGGTCTGCTCTCAATGTTCTCATGCAGGAGAGCTTCCATAATCTGTTGATAGGTTACCTTTGTATACTCTTTATCAATCAGCATACAGGAGAGCCAATAATTTGGCTCACTGTCTGCTGTATGAGGATTCATAGAAACAGGCAGATCTTTGAAAGCCTGTTTATAGGTTTCATAGATCTGCTTCTTCTTCTGGATATGATCATTAAGGTAGACAAGCTGACCTCTCCCAATACCAGCAACAATATTGCTCATACGGTAGTTGTACCCGATCTCACTATGCTGGTAGTGAGGAGCAGGGTCTCTAGATTGGGTAGCCCAGAACCGTACTTTCTTTACTGCAGCTTCATCATTGGAAAGGAACATCCCACCACCGCTGGTGGTGATGATCTTGTTTCCATTGTATGAAAGAGCAGAGTACTTTCCAAACGTACCGGTCTGCTTACCCCTATACGTAGCACCCAGACTCTCAGCAGCATCCTCAATAAGAGGAACGTCATGAGCATCACAAATTGCCTTGATCTCCTCAAGCTTGGAAGGAGTACCATAGAGGTTGGCAACAATAACAGCCTTGGGATGCGGGTATTTCTCAAATGCCCGCTCCAAGGCTGCTGGATCCATATTCCATGTATCACGCTCACTATCGACGAATACCTGAACACCGCCCTCATACGAAACAGGATTGACTGTTGCTGAGAACGTAAGGTCCGAACAAAGGACGACATCACCGGGCTTAACCCCACAGAGCTTCACAGCTAAGTGCAGCGCTGCTGTGCCAGACACCAGTGCTGCAGCATGCTGCACACCAATAAAGGCAGCCATCTCTTTCTCAAACTCATCCACATTCTTCCCAAGCGGTGCTACCCAGTTGGAATCGAATGCTTCTTTTATAAACTTCATCTCCAGACCATGCATGGTCGGAGATGAAAGATAAATTCGTTTATGCATATAGAGTGTCCTTGTATGTGAGCGGGAAGAAAACCTTTCCAACGGAGCCAGGTAAAAAACCTGGCACCGATACGTTTAGAGGCCGGAGCCAGGCAAGAAACCTGGCACCGATAGCGTTATATGCATGGTCGGAGATGAAAGATAGATTCGTTTATGCATACATGTAGTCCTTACTGATTAGAGAGCGGAGCCAGGTTCAGGAAACCTGGCACCGATACGTTTGGGGCCGGAGCTAGGTGCAATGATTTCTCAACCGGCACGACTTGCTAAGATCAAGTCCCAACAGCAATCTTTGCCAAGATATTCACCGGCTTAACCCCTAGAGACTGAACAAGATCATCAGAAGCAGTGTCCCAAGTAAAGACCAGCACCTCTGGCTTGTCTTTTACTATGGGAGACAGGTCTGAGAGCTCAGAGAGAATCCTAGTATTGGAAATGGAAAATTCTGCTTCAAGAATTTCAGAGAGTAGACACGTAAAGTCATCCTTGGGACCAAAGAACCATACTGAGTCTTTGTTCCGTTCGGTGATCAGGCTATGGAGAATGGAAGCTATTCTAGATCTAAAGGTTGCAAGCTCCCTATACATCCTCACAATATACCCATACGTCCTCTCCAGCTTATTTGCCAAGCCACTGGGAGTGAGGAAGTATCGAATGGAATTAGGCTGCATGCGCTCTATCTTCAAGAGACCTTTCTTAACCAGGCGCTTAACCAGAATATTAATCGTACCCAAGGACACACCGACATGCTCAGACAACTGACGTTGAGTTGCATCTGAGTTCTGATCAATGTAGGTGAGAATGGAGAATTCATTGGATGTATGTTCTGTTAACATATTCTTTTTTTGTGGGCAATAAAGACTACTACGTACATGTTCTTCGGCATAAACGTCGGGCAGCCGCGTTTTTGCTCGAAGGTAATCTAAAAGTGCTATAAAATGTATACAATGTTCATTTTCTGAACATTATCTATGAAACACCCCATTTTCAAAGGGATCCACTTTGAAATAGAGGTGGAAGAAATTACTTGATAATGGGTATTTCTTCGCAGGCCTTGCGGACAAAGCTTCACCATAGCAGACCAGGAAGGAATGCATTGCAACAGAAGCCTTTCGCTACACACCGGCTGCCGAAACAAACGCGATGCATATTCTTCCTGCAACCACAGCAAAAAAAAGAAGCGCTGTGTGTTACAAAAGAAAACCTGCAACCAAGGGAAAAGTTACGCCTATGACAGAAGATTGAATAACCCACCCCAGTATTGAATGTCATAGTAGCACTGCTTCTGATTTGCTTCAACAGAAAATACACGATTTTCATTACAACTATGCAAAATTTGTAACAATTCACAGACAACATAGTATGTCTATCAGTAAAGATTAACGCCATTTTACCAGAAAACAAGTAAGGAATTTCCTACAGTCAGGCATTCAAAAACACCCCTCTCAGCATATAAAACACGTCAATTAACTATCGGCTGAATTACACGATACAACAAATCGCCTGCGATCAAGCCCCCTGGGTTATTCAGCATTTCAAAACCCTAGCCAACAACTATGTCATAGCTTGGTTCTTCGTTTATGGGTACACCCTGTTGCATAGAAAATCATTTCCTCTTTTTCTTGAAGCAAACCAGAAGAAGACCCTCCTTAAGAGCTAACAACAAAACTCGGAGGTACCCTCAATGCATTTTCAACAAGCACTCGTAACCATCATGGAAACCA
>LVAX01000020.1 GCA_001604215.1 Clostridiales bacterium Firm_18 | reverse complement strand
ACATGAAGCCTTCGGCTTTCGCACTGATTATCAAATTATAAATAACAGTATGATGAAAAAAATTTTAAAAGATACGAAAAAATAAAAAACATTACGCACTTTCAGCACCAGCAAGAAATCCTGCAAACCCTTTTATGGCAAGGGCCCACAGGATTTTTTTGTCTTCCAAGTGTCAAATATGGGATATCATAATAATTTATAACACACAATAATTTTTATGTTTTTGTTGCTATTAAATAAACATCGACATTTTTTGATGCAAATTTATCGCATTTATTCCACGCTACTGTTGACACAGGTACCTTTGCAACTATAGGACTATAAATACTTTATTTTATTTTAGTTTTATTTGACAAAGTAAAATAACGGTGTTATAATATCCCCTGTAATTATCTTTTGCAAAGGAGGTAGCACCTATATGATGAACAGAGCCGGAAAACTGAAAACAAACTTATCGGGTGCTGCGGCATATAAATCCTTCACGCCATCGTCATTGCCGCCGACCCCACCTATTGACCTGGATAGCGAAACTGTAGAGTTGTTGGTAAAAGCTAATAAACAACTCGCTTTATTAGAAGGTATTGCTACTCGGATTCCTAATGTAAATTTATTTATATCAATGTATGTCCGGAAGGAAGCGTTGATGTCATCTCAAATAGAAGGAACGCAGGCCACACTGGAGGATGTGCTTGATCCGCAAAGCGATGAAAATGCCAACCGGAATGTCGCAGATGTTATCAATTACATCAAAGCGACAGAGACAGCTATTGCAAGGCTGAAAGAATTGCCATTGTGCAATCGTCTGCTTAAAGAAGCACACGAAGTGTTAATGGAGGGTGTTCGCGGACAGGAGAATAACCCCGGGGAATTCCGCCGTTCTCAAAACTGGATTGGAGGACAGGGCAGCACACTGCAAAATGCCAGATTCATACCTCCTGCACCGGAAGACATGATAATAGCCATGTCTGACTTAGAAAAGTATATCAACAATGACGACGAGCTTGATGTACTGATCCGTGCCGGTTTGATTCATTATCAGTTTGAAACCATCCATCCCTTTTTAGATGGCAACGGACGTATCGGGAGATTGCTTATTACGTTATATCTGATGGAAAAAGGTGTATTGACCACTCCGGCATTGTATATTTCGTATTTTCTGAAAAAGAACCGTATTGAATATTACGACCGCATGAGCGAGGTGCGCAGGAGCGGAAATTATGAGCAGTGGATAAAGTTTTTTCTGCAGGCTCTATACGAATCCGCTGAAGACGCAACAATAACAATTGATAAACTGATAGCGCTCCATGATAAAAATATTACCGCTATCAGCAGCATGGGGCGTGCTGCCAAAACAGCCCTTCGCCTATTTGCTTATCTTGAAGAAAATCCAATCATTGAAATACAAAAGACAGCGACCGCGCTTGACACAACATTCAAGACCATATCCGAATCCGTCAGGCGTTTATGCGAAATAGGTATCCTGACGCAAAGCTCCGGTGATCAGAGAAACAGGACTTTTTCATATGCTGCCTACCTTGATATTTTGCGTGAAGGAACATAATTTCAATATCATAAGTTACGTGAAATACTGTGTTGATTCAAAAACATCCTCCATTGTGTGTAATATAAAAATATACACAATAGGAGGATTTATTATGTTCGTTAATTTTACACGCATTGGCCGGAGGGTCAAAGAAGTTCGCAACGTGAAGGGGATGTCCCAGGCTGAGCTTGCGGAGCAAATTGATACGTCTGTACCGTACATAAGTCTTATCGAAACAGCCGCCAAAAAAGCCAGCCTTACTACCTTGGTCCTTATTGCCAACGCACTCGGTGTCACAGTAGATACTTTTCTAAGCGGTAATCTAACCAATGACCCGGAGGAATACTGCTGCGATTTGATTCTTCTTATAAATGACTGTAATAATTATGAACGGCGTGTTATTTTTGAGGTGGCGTCTGCAGCCAAGAAAAGTCTTCGAGAAAGCAATTGCCTTCATCCATATTTTGAGAAGATGTAAAAATATTTTTCAAAATATAAACTGGAGGTAAACTACTTTACCTTGAGTGAATTTTCTTTGTGTGGATTTCCCTTTATAATGACATTATTCTACTTTGTTCAGGGGGATTTGCAATGCAGGAAAACACAACACCGAGAAAAGATGCAGAAAACATAAAAGAAAAAATACGCGCAAAATATCAAAGCGCTATTCCGGATGACATTGACATTATTTCTGCAACACCACAGGAAAATTTCTTTGAAGATGACAATGAAAAGCGAGTAGCTTCGGCAGTTCTTATTGCGAGGAAACGAGAAGGTTTTAACGGAAATTACCCTGCTTGCAATTGCTTACAACATCAATAAATATCACCACAAAATTCAAGACAATCGAACAGGAACGCAGCTTCACGGTGAACTTTCCGCTTAAAGAGAGAAAAATTGAATAAGTTATCCACAAAAGAGGCATGACCTCTGAATTATTGCGCCCTTTTTTGAGAAAAATCGGTCATTTTATGGCAAAAAAGCAAGGCTGCGACAAGACGATTAGAAAAATCGTTTTGTCACAGCCCCTTTGATTGCAGCGTAGTTTGCTGCGATGTGTATCATCACCCTACTTTTGATACAATTCGGCGTAATTCAAGAGGGGGGTAACTTTTTCGCAAAACTCTGTCCCCACGAAGTTAGCTTAATAATATTCTTTCGGCTCATACTTGTCGATAACTATTAAGTGCTCCAACTTAATCTTAACAGTATCCTTTGGCACACCGTGCATGGATTGATACCCCGCTTTTTCCGGTGTAGTTTCAAAATACTTCTTAGTATTAGCATCAATGTCGCAAAGGCTCAAAATAATACTTTCACCTTCATATGATTCCTTATCCGTCGCGCTTAAACATTTAATATAGATGTCGCATGATTTTCCCTTTGTGGTTGTGTTTTCTAACTGAATCTTAATCTTGCCTGTTTCGGGCGAGAACGACATCTCTCGCACAAAAACGCCATTACTTCCGTTTGAAAAAGAGGCTTTGTCAATTTCAATGCCACTTGATATTGTTTTTTCTGTAACATCATCTTTTCTTTCATCCTCTATATCAGGAACGGTTTTCGATGTAGAAACGCTGTCCGGTGTATTTACAGGTGCCTGATAGTCATTGCTATATGTGCTGGTATTATATGTCGTAGCCGTTTCGCTCGAAGAAGTAGTATACCAATAATAAATACCATATCCGCCAGAAATTAAAACAACATAAATAAGAGCAATAATGAAGAATACTTTACCTTGAAGCAGGATTCCTTCACGGATTTTAGCAGTATCAGAGTCGAGATCATTGTATCTTGTTGTATCAACCACTGCGCCACCCAACCTTGTGATTGATGATTTCTTTATCTGATGTTTTATCAACCCTCTGCCCATACCGTATGTTGCGCTGATTAATGTCAAAGAAATAATGGCATTGAAAAGAACCGCTAATGGAAAATCATTGTCATTTGCCACTCCTATTGAAATACAAGTAGAAGCAAACGCAAGTACTGTGAAAATCTGCGTTGGAAGGAAGAATAACTTTGATTTACTGATCAGTTTGTTGTCTTTTGGTCGCGTGCCAAAAATGTTGTTAATATCCCTTGCATCAATTATTGCAATATGTGATTCATTGTTGTACGTATACTCATAAAGATATATTGGATAGTATATCTTTGTAGATGTGTAATTGCTTTGATAATTATATCTAAGATCGCGATAACGATCGCCGGGAACGGTTATATCGTTACGAACTTTTACTTCTAATTCGGGCTTATATTGCGCATAAGCCTCATCTTTATCCAATTGATAGGGCAGCACCTCATATTCGGACATGTCAAATTTCTCAAAATCAATCAAATCACTGCTACGCCACTGTGTTTTATCCGCAACAATACGTCCTAATTGAGCATCAACATTGCTGTTGGCAAATTTTAGCGTGGTAAATTGACCGTGAATTGTGCCGTTTGAGGGTTTCCAATCGGTGACAGTGCGAGTTCGTGTTTCGGGTACGCTTTTTGTATAAGACTTACCATTCTTGTAAGTGCCATGTACTTTTGTGTAATGTGTGTATGTTTCTCGACGGTCATATCCGCTCGATGCCGTCCAGTCTCCCATATATGAACCAGATAAAAACCATGTGGGAACGAATACTCTTCGCGCTTTTTGAACTGTAGAAACATTAGAAATATCCTGCGGGGTAAAATCACCGCTGACAAGCCACTCATTAAACGTAGCCCTTGCCTGTGTTTCACTAATCTTAAACTCAAGAATTTTACTGGCCTTCAGATTTGGATTTTCGGAAGTCTTAACTGCTTCATATTCCCACCCTGCATCTGCGAATTTTGAACCACAAGTATTACAAACAACTAATTTACCTTTGCGCACAATATCAGAACTTCCGCACATTTCACAAACAATACGTTTCATTTGTACTCCACCCTCACTTTTTCCAATATGTTTCTTTGTCTTTGTTCAATTTATCATGTTTTTCGTTCGTCTGCCCATCTAATGTATGGATGTGCTCGGCACCAGATAACAAGGCTAACACTCTGATGATGAAGAACACAAGTATTGCAACGTGTATTATTGTATATAGAATAGGTGAAAAATGATACCCTGCTCTATCCGCCAACACAGCTACAATCGAAAAGGATGTGCTTGTAACACCATATGTTACAGCAGTGATCGGAAATGAATGTCCCTGTGGCACTCCCGTTGACCTATGTATATAAGCCACAAAACTTGCTGCAAGAGATGCTATCGCAATAATGGTGAATATGTATGAACATATCCATATCGGTGTTATTGAAACAACAAACCACAATAAAGATACTACAACCGCTAATAAGACAGCCGATAGAATTATTTTAAATGTATTATTCATTATCCGCACCACCTAACTTTTCTCCGCATTCAATGCAGAACTTACCGGCTGGCGTTTTATTTCCGCATTTCGGGCATTCAACTTCTCTTGCATCAGATGCTTCAAGTTTTGAACCACATTCCAAACAAAACTTTGCGTTTTGAGGCATTAGAGTACCGCAGTTTGGACATTTAGCGAGAGGGGATTGTGCTGCACTGCCGATTGCTTGATTCACAACGCCGCCGACAGCATTTCCGACACTTCCCATGATGCCGAGTCCAATGCCGAGGTTTGCCATGTTACCACCGCTTCCTTCATTTTTCGCAAAGCCTTCTGCAACATCGAAACCACGTTCCTGAGCATATGTATATCCCTCAATTTGACGTTTTGTAGCTAACCCCTGTGATTCAATAATCATCCGCTGTTTTTCAGTTTCTTCTTCAATAATACCAACACTTTGCCTGATTTTAGCCTCAGCAATATCAGCATATTGACGGAAGTGAATTTCCTTAAACTTTTTGTAAGAAGGGTCATTTTCGGGTTTGGCAATCTCTAATATGAAGAAGTTAACCAATGATATGCCATAATCTAAAAAATCGGGTACCAATAATTTTTGCATTGCTTCAGACATATCCGAAAGCTTTTGGTCTATTTCAAAAATATTAATGGCGTTCTGCTTGATATAGTTGGCAAAATACGGCTTAATTTTAGTCATCAAAAAGGCACGGAGCTTTTGTAATAGTCCGCTCTGTGTTAATTCGTTCTCCGTGCCAACAATTTTGATAAGTAAACGTCGTGCATCCTCAACACGCAAGGTCATCTCACCGTTTGCCCCGATTTGTATCGGGAATCCATATGTAGGCTCAACATACTCAACTTTGCTGTCTGTACCCCATTTGACCGCCATTTGCTCAGTTTTATTAATAAAATAAACTTCGCAATGGAAAGGTGAAGTATCATCATAAGCGCGATTAAAAAACTTGTTTATAAGAGGGATATTCTGGGTGTGGAGTGTGTGCCGTCCTGCCTCAAACAAATCTAAGGCTTGCCCATTCATAAAGAACAAGGCTTGCTGTGATTCGTGAACAATTAGCTGTGTTGTGGTGTTGAAATCCTCACACGGGTGTTTCCACACAAAAGTATCGTTATCTCCTTCATACTTGATTACACTTGCAATAACAGCCATTTTTATACCTCCTCATTTTCTGTTTGCCGTAAATTCCACTTGCTTAATGCGAATGATACAATATCTGCTTTACGTCTCCGTATGTTCTCTGTTCCCCAAAATTCAACAATGTTTCCTTCTGCATCTTTGCAGTAATCCTCAATTTCCAATTGTTGCTTCATCACAACAACCTCTTTATAAGATTTTAGTTTTTCGCTAAAACTTTTATTTCCGATGCTTGAATTATGCGATTGAGAAATCAATAATAAATTTCCGATACAGCTTAGATATTCATCCGTAAATTCTTTTGAGTATTTACCATTTTCATCAACTTCATAGCCGGATGTAATTCCTTCATTGCTTTCGGTCCGAGGTGCAATGTGTTCCTCTGCGACATCGTCTATTTTCACGGTTACTCTATATCCCTTGGTTTGAAGATGCTCTTCATACTTCCAAAGCAAGTATTTTGTAACAGGGTTGCCATACAGACTTCCTTTTAGCTTTTCTTCAAAACGAGCATCGCTCCAATACCAACTATATTCTAAAGCTTGATAAAAGTTATTCTGCAATTTTGTTAAATCACTATCAAATTCTCTGATTGCATCATTAAGGCGGCTGTTTATGTTTGCACGGGTGCTGATCAATTTCACCCTAAAAACCACCTTTTCTAAAATTGAAAATAACTCCTTCATTTTTGCGGAGTCTTGTTTGAACATTGACATTCCTTTAATAAGGAACGGGTATATATACGAAGGCATTTTCAAGTCGATAAGATCGCTCAGCTTCTCATCACGGCATGTAGCAAGCCACTTTATATTATCAAATGTTTTGTAAAGTTCATCTACAAAATTTCTAATCCACAGGGGTTTATCATCAATCGTTTTCAATTCACCGATGATTTCCTGAATGCTTCTATAACCAAAATGACTACGTGTAAAAGCATAAGCATGATATAGTAAAATTGTATCTTCTGACAATTTTACAGGGGTGGTATCATCATCATCTAATGTTACTTCTCCAAATTTGTAATCTTGAATCGCTACGTATATTTCAGTAAATTTATCAGACACATATCCTACATTATAATCAGTTTCATCATTGGGGCTATGTACGTACATTTGATACATAAAAAATGATTTAAGCTTTTCTAAGTTTGTAAGGTCTTTACCTCTATTATTTTGCAGTTCAAACATTAATGAAGCTTCCGTTTTGCCTTTAAATTCTATCCGGTTAACTCTTGCATCCTCCAATGTCCGTAAAATTTCCTTTAGTTCTGGGGTTGAGATTTTCCTGAGTTCGATTGTGAAATAATTTTTTGCGTCTTTTATACGCTGTTGAGAAGGAGTATTTGGTATGCCAGTTTCTTTGTTTTCCACTATACTTGTAGTAAAGAAACCTCTATCGTAATTAACAGGTGATAGTTTAATGTTCTTGCTTTTTATATATGTAGATTCCAAATCAGTTAAATCGATGTCACCGATATCTTCTCTTTCTAATAATATATTTATCATCGAACGCACGAAAATAACAACAGTTGTCATTCTTTGCTGTCCGTCTACAATTTCGTATTCTCGGTCTTTAACTATTGTTTCTAACAAAACATTTCCATAATAATATTCATTTTGGTTTTTAACCTTGATTTGCTCTATTAAATCTTCTAAAAACATTTGCAATTGCGGTCTTTCCCACGAATAAGCACGTTGGTATGTGGGGATATTATATACTTTACTGCCATCAAAAAGTCCCCTGATCGTTGACGAATTAAACTCCATCTTACACTCACCTTTCTATTTGGCTGAATACTTCTCTGCAATCTGCAGAACTGCTGCTGCAACTTTATCTCGCAACTCCTGTGGTGCTATGACTTCTGTATGTTCACCATACTGTATGAGCCAGCAGTACATCGCCTTTTCATTCACATTGACATCCACCTGTACCGTATCATTATCAATCTCACGCAGTTGCGCAGATTCGCCGAACCAGTCAATGACTTCACTTATCAAGTACCGTCGTGCGTAAAATGTGCAACACACACTTTTTCCAGAGAACATATAAACATGCTCTGCCATGTGCTTTGGTAGGTCAAGACCATTTTTATAGCCTTCAAGATTTTTAAGTGGTAGTATTGGTTGGTCTGTGATTGTTATATTCATAATTCTGTCCACACGATAATTAGACACTTCAGGATATCCTGTTCGGTTACAAATGAGGTAATATCGTCCATTTGTGGCCACCATTTGATAAGGACTTACAGTATAACTTTTCACTGTGCCGTCATCATTCTTGCGTGGGTACAACTTTTTGTCTATACCGTATTCAGCATAGACAAACTTCACTTGAAGTCCCAAAGTGATTGCTTCATCAAGTATGTCAATGGTATAGAAAATTTGATTGTTTGCAGATAAGTCCATGGGTAAAGTGCGTATGTGCCCAACCCTTGATTGAAAGTAACTGCTTGATAAACCCTTCAGCTTTTCGATTATTTCTTTTCGTTGATTATATGATATCGTTTTTGAGAAGAGTAAGCTATCAATCAACAACCTTATTTCACTGTCGGTAAATTCCCTCACAAAATACCAATCGGTGTAAATGGTTTCAACCTCACCATTTTTGCCTGTGCGTTTGCTTTCAGTAAATTCAAGCTCATATCCAAAATCAAGCAGGTTCATAAGGTTGCGTTTTATTGCTTTTCGGTCAACTTTTTGAGAGTATTCTGCCGCTAACAGATCTCCGATTTCCTTTGCAGACAAACGATGATTCTCATCAGAATACTTTCGTAAAATGTCGAGGATATTGAGTATTAGCATTTTCTTAGGCGGTATAGTATACATCGTTTTTTACCCCCCTTCGTTTAATTATAACATAATCAGTGGGACAATTTGGGTACATCTGTACAAATACGATGAGATATCTGCCGCTCCTTTACCAAGCATATACCATTTTCCTCAAGGATTACCTAAACTTCGTCACCAATACCGTATTCTTCTGAAAAATCTTCTACCATTTCAAGTAAATTAGCAATATAATCATCCTCAATGGTTGCATTATTATCAAGAATTTTTTCATACAGCCAATCTATACCGCCACGCATATAGGAATGAAATAAATTTAAATTTGCCTTACTAATCTCAGGGGCCGCATCGGATTTAAATGCTCGATTAATTTTTTCATCATTACTTAGATCGTTCTTTTCTGACAAAAGAACAAGTCTATAAACCGTTTCAACATTCCGCCTGTTATTACTAAAAGCATCAGAAAAAATCTTGAATTGGTTTCCATCTGTATTTTCTTCTGCTTTTCTGTTTTGCAACACGCCTATTAACGGTGCAATAATGTAAAGATTTATACCACCATTAAAAAGCCCGAAGCCATTTTCGTTATTGTCGTTCTTATTTGCTTGTTGACTTAAAAAACGCATTCTTTCTCCATGTGTACCTTTTACTAAGTAATCGCCTTCAAACATTTATTCTTCCTCCTTCACGATAGAATAAGTCTTTGAGTTGCCGACCGTTTCAATTAGATATCGTTTGCCGACTCGGTCTTTGAGAGCGTTTTCTGCAACTTCGTCCTCATAGATTATCACAATTACCTGCTCGGCAATTTGAGGCAATATTCGTGATACTTTTTCGGTATAAAATGTCCCCAAGTTTGAAAAAGGTGCGTCCATAACAACAGGGAATGGTTCAATGTCTTTATCCATCTCATCCTCATCTGAGGCATGATGAGTAGCTTTCATTGCTTTTTCTTTGGCAAGTTCAATTAAACCAGCAATGAACGAGAAGTTCTTGATTGTTAGTTCTCCCATATTTTCAGCCTTTATATTTCTCCACTTTCCACTTGTGTTCGCTAAAACATCAATATGGTAATTATCATCTATATGTAAAACTCCACCGCCAATTTGAATCTCATTATATATCTTGTTTACGCAATCATGTATGGCTGTTTTAATTTCATTTTCCCTTCGCACATATCCTTCTGCAAACCATTCATAAATTGCTTTGGAGTATTCATAGTATTTTTGGATTTCCTTGTTCTTTTTGCTTTCATTAACTAATTCATCAATTTTCTTTTCCAAATCCCCAATTTCTTTTTCTAAAGAACCTATTTCGCGATTTAATCGGTCCTTCAAAGATTTTTTCTCTTGTAAAGAGTTGTATGCATTATTGTATTCTGCATTCAGTTTTGAAACATCAATCTCATCAGCGTTACCGATTTCTTCACTCAATTCTTTCAGTTCATTTTCAGTGTTAATTAAATCTTTACTTGCTGCTAAAATTCTTACATTATCATCTTGTATTTTTGAAAGAAATCCATCTGCCCTGGCTATTAGGTTCTCAAACTTTTCGCGATGAATCCTCAAGGTAGTACCGATATGATTAGGCGGTAGCAAGCTTTGCTCTTTTTTAACACAATCCAACGCGCCCTGATTTGTGGATAATTTTGTTCCGCAAATGCAATAGTCACGCTTGATAATAGCATCAATAGATGAGGATTGCATGTCTGGTATGCCTTCGCCTGACAAATCCGCATTTTGTGTTACTTCAATAGCTCGTTTTACCAATGGTACAGCGAAAAAACACAGAACTTCGCTTGAAAAGTCAGTTTTAAAACGCTTTTTTGCATCTTCTATTTGTTTTTTTATTATTTCGATATTGTTCTCTAACTTTTTGCGCTTTGCTTGCTTTTCACCGAGTTCTTTATTAGCGCTAATTTCTTTACTTAGCTTGTCTTTCTTTTCTTCATAAAAAACAATTTCCTTTTCAGTATTAGAAAGGCGATCATTTTTTTCTTCAAGTAGCTTTTGCTTAGCTTCCAATTCTTTTGCCAATAACTGTCCTTTTTGGTCAGTATTCCGAGCCATCGCATCACGAAATTTACTTGTGACAGAAGATGCGCGCTTTGGATCGAAATGTTCACAAGCTTTTGCAATAGTATCTAACCCCATGATCCCGCGTACGGCAGACTTTACATCCTTTGAATTATCAATCTTAGCAATTCGCTCACCATCAAAGAAAAAATAATCAGATAAATCCTCAGGCAATATCTTATTTATCTCGCTTTGACCGTCACTATAATCAATGGATTTCTGTTCACCATTTTCATCTTTGTATTGAACTTTCAATCTTGTCTCTATGTCGTTTTTACGGAATGTCCAATCATCACGCAAATGAAACCGTAAAGTTCTGCGGATAGTATATTCTTTATCCTGGTGAATAATAATAGTGGTCACATAAACTTCGCCACGTTCCTTGGGAGTCAAATCATTTACATAGTCACTGTTAGGAATCTCTGTTTCCACATAATCGCAATAACCATACAGACACCATTTGAATGCCTGAGCAATGGTTGTCTTGCCAGTGCCGTTTGTTCCACAAATAAGAGTGACATTATGGTTTTCATCAGTTGAAAAAGAAATCGTTTGATTTCCTTTATACTGGCGAAAATTACAGAAGGTAATCTCCTTAATCAGCATTTTTCCTGACCTCCTCCTCAATCATTTTTCTCAAACGGTCTATCATAACTGAATCTTTTATTTGTTTTTCCTTCAGCTTTTTGAGATTCTGGCGTTCTTCTGCCATAATTCGTATTCCTAAACGTCTGACAATGTGCGGATTAATTTCAATACTCATAGTTTTCCACTCCCTTATAATTTAGCTTGTAATACTCTTCTAAAATGTCTTGCAAACCTATTGCATCTCGTGAATTTTCTGCGTATGCTGCAAAGTCTGTTAGCCGTTCAAGTTCTCTTTTTACAAGACCTACTTCACTTTGCATTCCTGCACGACCCTTCATAATATCATCAAGTGGTCTCGGTAAAGTAATAAAATCATATATAACCGCGTATTCTTTATCTTTCGCCTTTCTTAAAACACGTCCACGTCTTTGAATATATTCCTTTGGGTTTGTGCTGCTTGCCAAAATAAATGCAGTTTTGATGCAGGGTATATTAACACCTTCATCCAAACATTTTATTGCAACAATAGCTTGCAGCATATCACCCTCAGCAAAATCATTTTTGATACGTTCTCGCTCTTTTAAGGTTTCCTCTGAGGTAAACTTCCGCACGGACATTCCTAATTGATTTCCCAATATGTCATTGACAGCTTCAATTTGCCTCATTTCAAAATCATCAGGATTTCCACCTTCGTAATCAGAGGATAATACCTTTGTAGCACCGCAGTATATAAGTAAGTTATGTTCTTTGGTGTATTTCTCCTCGATTATGTCTTTAAGAGCATTTAACTTGTTTCTTGCTCCAGCAATTATTCTTGCTCTTTCTATAAGTAACTGCTCTGCTGTTTTAGGGAGTGGGTCACCCTCTTTGCAATTCCTCATAACATTTACGATTTTTTCAGTAAGTATGTTATACTTATCTCTTTCGTCATCATCAAGCGTTACAACAGCAGGATAATAGTAGTAGGGAGTAAGATATCCATTATCAATTGCCATTTTCAACGAATATTCGATACATTTTTCTCCAAAAAAATCAAATAATTTCTGAGTTCCAAAATCATCGTGATGGCGCTCTAACGTTGCAGATAAAGCGAGCCGATAATTATATACGTCTTTCATACACGAAATCTGTTTTGCTGCTCCAAAGTTATGTGCTTCATCAACTACAAGGCACACTTCACCATTCAATTTATCGATTAAAGTTTGGAAGTCATCCATTGCTACAGTCGCATTGGTTGTTATCACACATATATCACTTATTCCTGCATTAAATATACGAACAGCCGTCTTGAATTCTCTACGCCACTTGGGGTTTGTCCCGTTACATACGATAGGTCGAACACCAAACGCATTAATATCTTCTAACCATTGCTCAACTAAATGGATATATGGACAAACAATGACTGTCGCTATGTTGTTATTTTTTTGTTCGTGTAGGCGTGATAATGCTCCTAATGCCGTTAAAGTTTTTCCGGTTCCTGTCGCCATGTCAAAAATGCCACGATAGTTGTGTCGTTCCCATTCATCTATAGCTTGAGATTGATAGTCATGTGGCGTAAACCAAGCAGGCATTACAAAACTTTTTTTATTGTTTGCTTTTTTATCATCCGTAGTTTCTATTTCATCATCAAAACTTATATAATGTTCAATTTTTTCGCGTTTATATTTCTTGATAATTTCATCAGTAAGTTCAGGGAATTCTAATACGGTAATATCAGGTTCGTTATTATTCCAAATAGCTGAAAATGCTGCCTCTTTGTCACGGACTCTCTCTCTTTGCTCATCACTTTTCCAAGAGCAAAATACATCAATAGATTCATAATTAAGAGAAACCGCTGTCAACGATTCGTTCATAGAACCAGAAAAAGCAACAGTGTTACCTTCATCGTCAGAAATCAAGCCCATCTTTTCATGATACATGCCAATGTTTTTATTCTTTTCAGTAAATGCTATCCTAATATCCAAAATGCCATCTGCAATTAAATTGGCAAGTTGATTCAAACAGTTCTGTTCAAATAAGTTTTTTGGTTCATTCATTTCACGCAATAAAGCATTTTTCAATATTTCATCTCTTAGCTCATATCCTTTTCGGATAGCCTGAACATCTTCTTCTGAGAGTTTAGGAGAGGCAACAATCTGTATAGTTCCGCCTTTGTTCGCAAGAGCTGAAACTCCTGTATATATTTTGCTTAAAATTGTAGAGGAGAAAAAGTCTACTGCCCTTTTGTAGTTGACAGCACGACAAAGCAGCGGAATATAAAAATCCGTCGGAATCCTATCAGTTGAGGTTCGATATGATTGTTTGATTTCTACTTCTTGTAAGCTCATCTTTTCCTCCTATTGAATCTCTATTCGTCTATTTCTACTTCTGTGAAAGGCGCATTTATAATATCCTTCTCCTTGTTTTGACGCTCACTTAACTTCATGAGAAACTCAGGATTTAGTTCAGGTTCACTATCAACTTCCCCTAATAGATTTTTAGCAAAAACATCAGCTAACTTTTCGCCCATTGGTCTAAATGTAATATAAGTTAAACCACCTGAGATAACCCCCCCGACTATTGGTACAGCCTTGGTTAAAGTTTTGCTCACAGTTTGTTTGGTAATCTTCTGGCCGATAATTGCACCAACCTTTTTTACCAACGGATACCAAGCTGTTTTTGTCAATGATTTTGCAGCAACTTTTTTACCTATATTTGCTCCTGCTACTTTGGATATATTTGCAATTATTGTAGCTGCTCCACCGGCACCAAGCATAACACCTAAATATGCTATAATTCTTACTTTATCATCTTCGGTAAGCTGATTGCCTGTATTATTAAACAATTCAGCTTCGCCGAATAGATACGCAATCTGCTGTGCCATATTAATAGCAAAAGCAAAATATTGAACAACATCAGCACCTCCAGCAGCAACCATAGCTATCGGGTTTGAAGGCAAACCAGAAACAAATGATGCAACAGAAGTTTTATTTGTACAGCTTTTAATAAGCTCACTTGCCTTTTTCCGCAAAGCATCTACTGTAAATACAGATTGCGGACCATTAGCGATAATATCGTCAATGTAAGGTGATGATGCAAATAGCTTTTTCAAAAATTCATCTTTTCCCACTCGAATAATCGGAAGTTTTGCAACTGTTCCGATTAGTTGAAGTGTGGTGTCGTAAGCTTTTTCTTGATTGTTTTTATTCATTGCAACATCAACTCCTTACGAATTATCTAATATATATTTTAACACTTTATCTAATGTATTGAAATCATTGTCTGTATTAAAGAAGCCAACGCTGAATCGAACCGTTCCGCTTGGAAAAGTTCCCAGAAACCTGTGTGCATCAGGTGCACAATGTAATCCTGTGCGAACAGCTACATATTTATTGCTTAATATCTGCCCGATATTATCACTGCTGAAACCGTCAAATACAGCAGATAAGACTCCTATTCCTTTCTCAACATCAACAGGAGAGTAGAGTTTGATATTATTATATCGTTGCAAGATTGAAATCAACCTTTTGTGATTGCGTTTTTCTTTTTCGTAAATATTCTGAATTCCTATTTCTTTTATCCAATTCAATGCCGCATTTAATCCCGCTATTGCATGGATATTCTGACTACCCACTTCATACCGAGCTGGAACATCATCAGGTAACAAGGGGTTAGCGGAATCTACTCCTGTACCCCCATATAATAAAGGATCGGGACGAAGTTCAGATTTGCAAATAAAACCACCGAGTCCAAAAGAACCGTATAATGTTTTGTGTGCCGCAAAAACTGCATAATCTATATCTTCATTGTTTAGGTTAGTATCAATTAGTCCCATAGTCTGGCACATATCTATAATATTTGTTGCACCGTATTTCTTTGATATACCACATATTTCGGATATTGGCGCAATTAATCCGCAAACATTGCTTGCGTGACTCATAATAACACAGTCAGGTTTAATTTCTCTAAACTTTTCATCCAATTCAATTAAATCATAGCATTCTTTATGTTTATCAAAAGGCAAAGTATATATATTTATTTCAAATGATTGTTTTATATAATTAAGCACTCTTGTTACTGCATTGTGCTCAAATGGTGTAATAAACACATTTGATCCTTTTCTTCTAATGACACTTCTCAATACAAGATTTAGTGCCTCAGTTGCTGACGGAGTGAACACAATAGTTCTATTTGGGCAGTGATTTAATTCAAGCAACAATGTTCTCGTTTCGTCTACTAAAGCAGAAGCTTTAGCGGAAAGTTTATGTTGCCCACGCCCAACGTTCACACCGCACTCACGATAGAATTTGTCAGCAAATTGATAAACCTTTTCTGGTTTAGGAAAGGTAGTAGCGGCATTATCAAAATAAGCGATTGTTTCCATAGTCTTCACCGTTTTCAACATAATTTTTCTAATAATTCTAACAGAATTTGTCTTTTTTCCTGCTCTGAAATAGCCTGTCCGTATTCGTTGATTTTTGAAGTCATTTCATTCATAAGCAACTTAGCACGACTGCTATACTCAGTCTTTTCAAATCTCTTAGGTATCTTTTCGCCGTTCGCCGTAGTAAAAATGATCTCATAAGACGATAAGTTATCAGTTTTTTCTCCTGATTTTTTATTAAACGATTCTATTGTATTTTTGAATGTTACTAATTCTTTCAAAAATGCGTCTAAAGTATCATTATTCCAGTCTTCAATACGTAGATATGTTACGGTTTTCGCAAGTCGCTGAATGAACAACACTTCATCGTTTGTAATCGTTGACATAAGGTCAAGGATTTTGTTCTCGTTGCCTTTGAACAAATATTGCCTCGTATTTTCGCTAAGTTCCTCATACCAATCTTTTATTATTGACGGTAACGTTCCTTTTGTTTTTCCATTTGAGAATATTTTTGCAACCTCGAAGGAGAGGTGCTTTATCAAATTATTTACAAGCATATCGTACTCATTTTTGGTCGCTTTAATATTCTCATATACTCCTATTTTGAATTCTTGATATCCAAAAATATCAAGAACTTTTTCAAATAAAAATTCTCGAGGGTTAATATCAAATTGTTTAAAGCTGTTTATAAACTTCCTTTTATCACTGTCAATATTTTCAAGCTTTCCACTAATAGTATATTTTCTCGTTGCTTCTTTGGCATATTTAGGCAATGACAAATACCAACGGTTCATTGCGAGTACAATGTAAGTAAAACCGTTATATGCTTTCTCGCGTTCTGTAACAAAATCGGCGAATAGGTTCTCAAGCCTCTCCATATACTGTGACTTTTCATCATTCCAGTCCTCAAGCATTACTGAATACTGTTCAGGTGAATCATTAATATCATTTAATAGTTCAGGTGTTATTTTTACTTCTTTATTGTTATACAAAACAACAAGATTGCTCTTGATAGAATGCAAGACTACTGCTATATAAATAGGAATAACTCCACGTTTTAATCCATATCCGTACTCGTAACCGGTCAAAATTTTATATAAAGTATCAAAGCTCGTCATGCCATGAGATGCTATATTAGTAAAGAAATTGCAAATTTCTTTCAATACACTTGTAATATGCTGATTATCGTCCGGTTGCAGCGTAATCTTAGGATTCTCTTCTGCAGTTTGCAAAATTCCCGTCTGTATAAGAGTGCTACGCATAATTGAAACATCTTGTCCGGTTCCGGTTAACCCTAAATTAGGCGACAATTCATTAGCGAGTAAACCGGACAATATTTTTGTCCTGCTATTTATTGCAATACTTGTAAGATCATTTTTATTTATCGATTCATTGTTTATTCTCGGTGTTCTGTAAAACAATTCACTACATATCTCTGAAAGCAATCCGGATAATTGAGCCTTGCGCCTAAAAATATTCTCCTTACCTTTGTAATAATACAAAGCAGAACCTGTTTCGGGACGGGCATAACTGTTAACAAACTCCGAAATCACTTCTGATAGGTCTTCAAAATATATCGCATATTCGTCGTTTAATATTTCATCGTTTTGACTTGCTGCCTCGTCTTTTAATAAGTTCACGGCGGCATAATCAATAGCATTGTTAGTGATGTCGACATATTTTTTCGGCAAAACAAATACTATTCTGCTATTAGGGTTTTTGTCTTTAATAATAGCATTTTTTATATCTTTTATTTCGTTTTGGTCTTTAGGTATTACAGCAAATATTGTTCCATCAGCTTTACTATTGGATATTTTGCTATCCCAATTTTTAACCTCCCAAAACTCCTCGCTTTCAATAAATCTAAAATCAAAATACCTAATGATATCGTGTTGGTCATTATAAGCCGTTGGATACATAAAACTATCAAAAACTGAATGGTTTAATATCTGCGACACATTTTTATTCAGCAATATAGTTTCTCTTGTTTTAGCGATTTCTTGCTGTATATCAACTCCACTTGTTTCTTTAATTTTAAGGTAATTATTACTGCGTTTTAGGTAAATAACGCAATCACTGTCAATAAGTTCTTTTAATGCAAGATCGATTTCTTTAGTGGATTTCACAGAATCACGGAAACTATCAACAATAACATCAACAACAGGAGCAAGCTTCTCAAATTGCTCAACAATATATATCAGTGCTATTGTTTTTAGTATTTTTTCGTGTAGCGGTTTACCTTCGACTCGCCTTAATACACTGGTTGTCAATTTATAAATTTTATGAATCTCGGTTGTATAATGTTCTTTACGAAATAGCGGTTCAAAATAATCATATAAAAAATCCGGGGTAAGCAAAGAAAATCTGTTGTCCATTGATTTTATAAAAGAAGGCAGCGCAAACTTCTCGTCAGATGACAAGAATGTAAACAATGTGCGTTCATTTTGAGCAACCTTTTCAGAAAGACGCGGCAAAATAAATGTTGAAATCGGATGCAAAGGATAGCATTTTTCTACCGCAGCTGTAATTTCTGCATCGTTTTTTATATCAAGCAAGCCATTTTTAGTAAAGCGTTCTTTCAAGTCATAGAATCTGTTTGCATTTTGTTCTTTGAACATATCCCACAGTTTTGGATTTTTGCGTATCACTGCCGCTATAATCTCATACATTTGAGAGTAGTTATTATGCAAATTTATATGCAAAAATCTTCCCGAAACACCACGCCAACCATCAACCTTATCTTTGGGCAGATTGCTGTCTATGTAATTTGATATATCTTTATGCGTAATAAGTAACAAGTGCATTTGGTTATCAAGTCCGCAATTACACTTTTCCGCAAAATCCTGCAATAACTTTATATCGCTTTCAGTAGTAGTATTTATACTGGATTCAAGATATTTGCTGAATTCATCATAAACAACATAGATACCATTATATCCTTTATCTTTAAGTTTCATTGTTACATTTTCATACAGATCTACAACATCAAAACCGATAAAAGGATTGAAGACGCTACCCGATGTTAGTGCAGGGTACAAATGCAAAAACTCCTCATACGCCTTAACGTCATATTCATTCAATGCAAGCTTAAAATCGTCTATAGATTTACTAAGCAACTTTACAAGCTTATCAAAAGTATCAGGATAATTTTTATTCCAATTCTCAATCTGATTCAATGCTGCCTTAAAGTGCGTTTCAGGCATTAAATCAGACAGACCCTCTTCGCTCAAAGTCTGTTGTAGTGCCGCCAAAAAAGACTGGGTTAAACTGGTGCTACTGCCACGAACTATAATAGGTAATAGTCTTTGATTGCTATTTATATATTCAATTGCATATTGATAAAGCTCCGGCTTATGCAACTTAATTTTACTTAAAAGGTTAGCAAACAAAGTCTTGTCAATGTCTTTCCCCTTTTTGGATAAGAGCGACACTAAGACTAAGATTATATGAGACTTTCCTCTGCCGTAAGCACCGATAAGAATCCTTGAACGTTGTGTCTTTTTTTGTGTGGTTGACAGCAAAATATCTTCAATAACCTCTATTGCAGACATTGTCGGAATAAAGTTGCGTATCTTGTTATCGTTATTCAGGTCATACGCTATATTCACTGATGTCTGAAAGCCTTGTGCTATTTCAATAAGCTCATTCATAACCGTTTGCTCCTTAATAATATTTATCCGTTTATCTCCCTATAATATTGCTCTATGCATTTTAGAAAATTCAAATTTGTTTTTATATTTATAACATCAAGTCCGGCTGTTCTGTTCACTTTTATATATCCCATCAGTTCTAATTTGTAGAGCAGCGCAGTTAGACTTATTACATCAAGATTAAATGCTTTCCCAACATTTCCGTTATTGTTCTGAATTTCAGATATTGCAATTTCTTTCTTTCCATTTGCATTGTATAAAATAACGGCGAGCACTATCAACGGATGCAATGTATCTTTTTTAGGACTACTTTTACGATAAATTTTCTGTCGTCCACCGTTTCTCTCCTGTCCAACTATATCAATTAAACCAAGCTCACCAAGAGGACAGTCAATATTGCTCTCGGGATTTACTTTTTCGGGATTAGACTTCATTCGCGATACATAGCTGTGTATTATGCAGTTGAAATCATCTTCTAATGTTCGTTGTGGTTTTTCACCTTCGTCGCTATTACGCAGAAATTTATCAAACTGCATCAAAAAGTCGTCACGGGTAAATTCTGTTGCCTTAAACTCATTAAAAAAGTACCACCAAGCGGTAGCTTCTGTATCAACTGCAGTTTCATTTTTCACCAGTTGATAGTGTAAAAGCCACAACGTACCTGTTTCCTCAAAATATGGGTCATGTTTATATACGATTTCCCCAAACTCAGTCGGCGTTTGCGTCCGTTGTCCTGATGTAGGTTCGGTTGTTAACCCGACGGCGACCATCCAATACCGTAATGCTTTAACCATATTTGCACCGATGCCTAAAACATCCATAGGGTTATCCGTTTTGCTGACAAAAACATCAGGCGATGCAATTACATTTCGCATACCTTTTGAAAGCCACCCTTTTCGGATAAAGAATGTAGAGTGCATAGCAAATTTCATTTATTTTCACCCCTTGTACGAAGATACCTCTGCATTAAACAACCGCCGTCCAAATATTTGGCGGTAACACACATTTTGCACTTTCTGCATTTTTGTTCGTTGATATGATATTCGCCGCCAGATATAGAAATTGCCCCATAACGGCATAGAGACTCGCATTTCAAGCACTTACGACAGGCATTATATTTTTTAATTTGATAACCAACCATTCGTTGTAAATCATCATGTTTGGCAACATTCATAGTTTTAATCTTGACAGAGTATTCGTACCCCTTCTGCACAAACGGCTGAATTGACAATATCGGTACGTTTGTTCTCATATCTACAATAATTGTTTCATTAATAAGTTTGCGACCAAGTTCTGGTGCTATTCTTCCGAACGGTATAAACAATTCAATGAAACTATCATTTATTTCCTTGTTAAGTTGATATACTTTTGCATTTTCTTCAGTTGTGCAGTTTGTAAACTTAATTATAACATCTTTTGACGATACCAGGCCTTTGCCTCCTTGTCTTGCTTTCCAGCCGCCTGTATCCACATATTCTTCGGGATCAGGTTTTCCGAGACCTTTGGCAAAGTCTATTAAAAAGCTTCTCCATTTGCTATACTGTTCAGGCATATAAATTGATGTTAAAAACTGAGCCCTTATATTATTGTTGGGACAACACCAGCACCCGACGCGATCATAACCGAGTCTATATGCATCGTTAAAATCAATCTGTTCACCTAATATATATAACCATACTTCAATATCTTTCCAAAAGAATATCGGAGAGGCAGAATCTTGCTTTTGTATTTTTGCATACTCAGGACTATCCTCAAACCTGTTATATTTGCTTCTGTTGACTGATTCAGATTTTCTTATACCCCGAAAAGTTAAAATCTTATCATTAGGATATAAATCGTTAATCACACGAGTAATAGGCCCCGTCTTAAACATTGAACAGCACCATCTTAGCATTCTTGCAGGCGGACCAATATCTTCACAAGTTTTATAAAAATCCTGTTCATTATTTTTAGCTACTTTGAATATCGCCTTTGGGTTAGACGTCTTATAACGTTCAGCATATTCAATTGTTAGCGGAAATTCAAGTGTTGTATTGCCGAAAATATGTACAAGTGATGGATTGCTAAGTGCTTTGACAGCTAAGTCGGCGGTAACAGTTGAATCCTTCCCTCCTGAAAAAGAAACAACCACGCATTCAGACGGATAGTTATTTGCCATCTGGCAAATAAATGTATGTGCTTCATCAATTATATAATTTAGCCGTGCCTTATTTGCAATAACAAATTTCTCAATGTTCGCATTAAAGGTGTCATATTTATTTAAGTTATGATATTTGTTGAGTTGTTCAATAATATAATTGGAAGGATATTTGCTATATGCTTTTTTGGTAATAGAGACCGCTTTTCCATCAATATAATATCGATTATCCGATGCCCAAACACTGCTATCTATGTATTTGAGTGGATCATTCTGTAAAATTTCGAGTAGCAATCTTTCTTCGGGGAAAACAGGGCGTAAGTCAGCACACAAATAAGATGTTGCCCTTTCGCAAATCGGACATACATCTTTATCAAAATCAACTGCTGTTTTAATTATAGGCACTTTGCATTCACTACACCAGTAAACTTCAATCGGAACATCATTATCTGTAGAAGCACCACATCGACTGCAAACAGCCTCGTTGGTTTCACGCATACACACTTTGCACCACAAATTCATCCCCTCCTTTACATCATAATAATCAAATTTTTAAGAAAGCCGATCTATTTACTAATAATATCATGCTCATTTCGTCTTGCATCTGCACCACCAGCACGAACCCATTCGTCGACTTCAGCAATTTGAAATTTCCAAAGTCGCCCGACCTTATGGGCGGGCATAGCGTTATTTTTTATCCATTTTAATGCGGTATCACGGCTTATACCTAAATGCGTGCAAATTTCTGCGAGCGAAAGCCATCGTTCAACATTCAACAATTGGTACTCCTCCAATCACGGACTATAGGCTATAATTAAGCAAAACATTACACCATTCCATATTATACCACGTTTGAAGCTGTCATGTCAAGCAGATTCAGGGTTTTTATATCGATTTAAGTAGTTTTATAAAGAATAATGTGGAAAACTAATTTTGCTTGTTTTATCATTCTCTATTGACAAGCTTGCCTTTCCGTGATATAATTTACGCAAGGTTGCGAAATTAGCGTAACCATAAAAGTGAGGGGGTGAAAAATTGCTTGAAAAGAATATGAGGTTTGGTGATTTCATCAAACGCAAGCGCCTTGAAGATCCTCGTGAAATTACGCTGAACGATATGTCAAAAAAACTTGGTATTTCCTTAAGCCTGCTCAGCGACATAGAAAATAATCGCAGAAAGCCTTTTGATGCTGACAAAATTGAAATATTTGCGGCTTTTCTGGAGTTGTCTGAGGAAGACAAGGCAAAACTGTATGATTTTGCCGGACGGGATAGGGGCGAAATACCTTCTGACATAGAAGACATTATGATGTATGAGGAAATCGGTAAAATGGCGCGTTTTGCCCTCCGCGAATCTAAAGCAGGCAATGTAACTGAAGATGACTGGAAAAAGTTTATACGTGAAATTGAAGCGAAAAAGAAAGGAGACAGCCTATGATAGAATTCAGATGCCGCAGGGTGGATCGCAGAAACAGGAATACACCCATCATCAGCGACAAAGAATCAGCATTTGTCACGGCATTCAATCGGGTTTTTGATTGCAGGGATGAGATTATAAATACGCTTGAAACAATTATAAATGAATCATTATCCGGGAATAAAACGGAGTCAGCAATTAAAAAGCTGCATGATGAACTGGAGGTTATTGAGCTCAAAACAAAGGCACTAATCGACCGTAACACCAAAACCGTACTGAATCAAGAGGAATACAATCGCCAATATGATACCCTTGCAGAAAAGTATAAAGCAGCTGTTTCTGAGATTGAAAAATTAGAAAACAATAAAACTGAATTGGCTGCCCGAAAAATACGGTGCATGGAATTTATACAAACACTTAAAGCACAGCCTGCCGCCCTGACTGAATTTGACGAGTCGCTTTGGAATCTGCTCACCCAGTCCGTAATTGTTCATAAAGCACATCTTGAAGTAATATTCAGAACCGGCCAGACTGAAAAAGTGTCTCTGTAACTGCGTTTTTCATAAGGGGGGTAACTTTTACGCAAAATAGCACAGGGGGGTAAAAGAGAAATATGAAAACTTAAAAATGACTAAAAATCACGTTAATAAAAAAGTCCGGATACGTCAAAAGCCCAGCAATGCTGGGCTTTTGGCTTGTATCAAAGTATGATACTGATGTGGTCGAGGTGACAGGATTTGAACCTGCGACCCCTACGTCCCGAACGTAGTGCTCTACCAAACTGAGCCACACCTCGTTATTTTTCAATAAGTTTTAATATCCTTCGAGCCTTCATAATAAAAGCCCGCATGTGTATTCTTTAATTACGCTGCGGGCTTGTTAAATAAATCCACGCCTCGAAATAAGTCTTACACGTTAGATATTTTAAAGCTTTTTTCGAGGAATGTCAAGTAATTTTTATTTTTTCTTTTGAATATTAATTAATATTTTTTAATATGTGCCATTCTTTAGGACTTATTATTTATAAGTATTGTAATGTCATGCAGCCTTTCCCAATCGTACCGGCTTGACAGGCCTGCCCTTATCCGCTCAACCAGTGCCTGTCTTTCTGCCCTCAAGCCTTTGACTTTTGGTTTTTTCGTTTTCTGTCTGAATAAGCATTCTTACCGCGTTTTTTCCTTCAAACGACAACTTCCTGTATTCCCTGATAATTTCCCAATCATCATCCGATAAATTAAGCGGCCGTGACGTATTTTGAATTTTGTCGAGTTCGTCCTCGCTCATAAATAAATAGTAAACAGGAACACAAAGATAATTGGCAATCTCCTGCAAAATTTTACTTTTTGGTATCGAGCCTTTTTTCCACGCCGTTCCCTTTGACGAACTGTATCCAAGATTAATCAATGTTTCAGTAACTGTTGTGTTTCTTTCGGAGCAAAGCCTGCATAAAGTATCGTAAAACATTTTCCACACTTGTCCTTTCTTCACAATTCTGAAAATCAGAATTAATCCCTACAATCCTCTTACCCTTCATCAAAGTTTTGTGCGTAAAACAAACATACGGCCGTACAATGCAAGCGCTACTTGCATTTTTTTCTGCTCTTATACCCTCCGGGTATCCTCCTCTCCACTGCTTATTTGGTAAATATTTCTATTGTTTTTCGAATATTTTATGCAAAATGCTAAAATTCCGTTTTTTAGAATTTTAGGTATTGACAATTCCATAAAATGGAATTATAATGTAATTGCACCGGTCAATCGCAGCGCTGCGCCAAACAGCAGGGCTAAATCGGAGGATACAGTAAGTGACCCAATATGATTTTACAGTAAATTACTGTAATTGTCAAGCATAACCTTTCGACAACAAGCGGCAGAGCAGGGATGCAAAAGGGACAAGCCCCACGCGGCTTAAGTTACGCACCGCGTAAAAAGATAAAAGCGTTTCGGCGCGTAGCGCTTTCCGAAACGCCTCATCTCGCCGCGCGAGCGTAAGCGTAGGCGAATTTATTTCGCCGGAGCGTGAAATTGCGTGATTTTTGCGCAATTTCCTGTAAGTTAGGAAAAGAGTGCACTCTTGATTATTAAGGTTTTGAAGAATACGATGATTGATAAGGAGGGGTATTATGAATTGGAAAGACGTTGCAATTGACGACCTGGAACGATTCGAAAGGCAAAAACAAGCGCTTGCCAACATAAGCGCTCGCCTGGATGTATTGGAAGACTGTTATACATCCTTAAAATCCGTCGCGACGGACAAAACACCCGTTCAGGGCGGCTCAACCCCGATTGAGGACAAGCTTCTCTCCAATTTGGTGGAAAGGGAAAGACTGAAACATACATACAAAGCTACAAAAAAGCTTGTTGAGTTAACCGAAAAAGGCCTGGGCAGGCTTAATGAGGATGAAAAAAGGACATTGGAGCTGTTTTATATCCACAGGCATAAATATCATGTCGAACGCCTTATGGAGGAGTTGGGCTATGAGAAAACGCGTATATACAGCTTAAAAGACAGTGCGTTATATAAATTTACCATAAGCATGTACGGGTTGCCGGAGTATTAAAATTGCTCGTGTATTTTTGTTTACATTTCTTCATTTATTTGGTATAATAAACACAATCATTTTTGTTTATTGAACCGGTGTGAAGCAAGCCGGCTTACGGCTTGTGTTTGTAGTATCGATAAGAGGTGGATAAGGTGAAGTGGTTTACCCCGACATATTATGCAAGCGGTATTTCGGATATTGATGTTAATAATCTCAAAGCTCAGGGTATTAAGGTCATAATGCTTGATATCGATAACACCCTTGTTCCAACAAGCAAAAAAACACCTACTCCCTCTGTTGTCGACTGGATTGAAAACGCCAAGAGCGCAGGCATGCATGTAGTGCTTTTTTCCAACAACTCGGAAAAAAGAGTGAGCCTTTTCAATAAAAATTTAAAGCTGTATTCCGTGCACAGGGCATTTAAGCCCCTCGGGTTTCGCATCAATAAAATCGCACGGGAATATAAAGTCCGAAAAAGCGAAATTTGTATGATAGGCGACCAGGTTTTTACCGACGTTTGGGGGGCAAACAGGGCCGGAGTAATGTCCGTTCTTGTTATGCCCCTCTCAAGGGACGAAGGCCTTGGGGTGCGTCTGAAAAGGCATTTGGAAAACATCGCAATTAAAAAATACCGGGCGAATACTTATTGCCTTATCGGCAATCCCGTTGCCCACAGCAAATCCCCCCGTCTTCACGAAATGGTCTACGAAAGCTTTGGAATCAAGGCAAGGTACATGCTGTGCCGTGCGGAAAAAGAAAACCTCGGCAGGGTATTGTCCCGGTTTAAATACTCGGGCGTGCAGGGCTTTAACGTAACCGTACCCTTTAAGCAGGACATTATCCCTTATTTGGACAAAGTGGACGAAGAGGCAAGGGTAATCGGCTCGGTTAACACGGTTGTATCTGAAAACGGGAAATGGGTGGGTTACAATACGGACGGCAAAGGTTTTATAAGACAGCTTAAAGCAAACAATACCGTTATCAAAGGCAGCAGGGTAAAAATCATCGGCGCCGGCGGGACTACCGCTGCGATAGCTTATGCGCTTTCAGCGGAAGGGGCAAAAAGTATAGAAATTTATAACCGTACTTTTTCAAAGGCCGAGGCTTTGGCAAACAGAATTAAAAACGTCATACCCAAAAATCTCGCGGATTTTACTGCCGCGGACTGCGATATTTTGATTAACGCCACATCGGTAGGAATGTCACCGGATGTGAATGCTTCGCCCGTTGATAATCTTTGCGGTATAGAAGCAGGTACATGCGTCTATGATATAATATATAACCCGCCTGTCACAAAGTTTATGGAAATGGCGATAAGCAAAGGCTGCAAGGCTTACAACGGCTTGGCGCTGCTTGTATATCAGGGCGTTATTGCCGACGAAATATGGTTTGGCAGGCAAATGGCAGACGAGCAATTAATTAAGAAAATTATTAAAAGATTAGGTGAAGAGATTTGACAAACACTGTAAAATTCGGCTCTGCGGGAAACCCGGAAAGCTTTTATGCCCAGGGGGGCAAGTCGTCGCTTGAAATGCCGAAATGGCTTGCAGGGATGGGGCTTGACGCGTATGAATACCAATGCACCAGAGGGGTTAAAATTTCAGCGGAAAGCGCAGAAAAGCTCGGCGCTCTGGCACGCGAGAATTCAATAGATCTGTCGGTTCACTCCCCGTATTATATCAACATATCCGGCACCGATCCGGAAAAACTGGAAAATAGCATAAACCATATAATGCAAACGGCAAGGGCTGCGGCAAATATGGGGGCTTCCAGGGTAGTCGTGCATATGGGTTCGGCAATGGGCATGACGCGAAGGGACGCAATGGATATATCCAAAAGGACAATACACAGGGTGCTTGCGCAAATGGACGGTGAAAATCTCGGGGATGTTCATATTTGCCCCGAAACCATGGGCAAGATAAATCAAATGGGAACAATTGAAGAGGTGCTGGAGCTGTGTGCCCTCGATGAGCGGCTTATCCCCACAATTGACTTCGGACATTTGAATTCAAGGGGCATGGGCAATTTGACCCGCCCCGAGGATTTTGAACATATAATAGATATGATATACAAGTCCCTGGGCTCCTGGAGGGCGGCAAATTTCCATTGCCACTTCAGTAAAATCGAATACACAAAGGGTGGGGAACGAAAGCATCTTACCTTTGAGGACGAAAAATACGGCCCGCAATTTGAGCCGCTTGCCGCAGTTATAATAAAACATTCCCTGACTCCGGTTATAATTTGCGAATCGGCAGGAACTCAGGCCGAGGACGCCGTTATTATGAAAAACATCTTAAAAAGCTATTCCGATAAGGGGGAACGGAAATGAAAAGGATAATGGTTATAAACGGGCCCAACCTTAATATGCTGGGTGAAAGGGAGCCGCAGACCTACGGCAGTCAAACACTCGGCGAAATAAACCGGGCGATATCCGAAAAAGCAGCCCGGCTTGGCTTGTCGGTTGATTTTTTCCAGTCCAACAGCGAAGGGGATATCATAGACAAAATCCAGTCGTGCAAGGGAGAGTATGACGCAATAATACTCAACGCCGGGGCTTTTACCCATTACAGCTACGCCATAAGGGACGCAATTTCGGCAACCGGCATCCCGGTTATCGAGGTGCATATGTCAAACGTGTATTCACGCGAGGATTTCAGGCATAAATCCGTTATCTCCGCCGTATGCAAAGGCGTTGTTTGCGGTTTTGGCCCGGACAGCTATTTAATGGCGTTGTCTTATTTGGGGGAGCAAGAAGTATGAGGCTGCAGGCTGTTAGGGATATTTTAGCTGAAGAAAACGCCGATGGTTTTTTAATTTCATCATACGAAAACAGGCGTTATGTAAGCGGATTCAGCGGCAGTGCCGGGCTTATCCTTGTCACCGAGCAAGACGCAATATTATACGTTGACGGGCGGTACACCTTGCAGGCAAAGATTGAAACAAAAGATTTCGAGGTAATGACAGGCCCTTTTGATTCTTTTGCGCCGCTGAAAAGCTTTAAGATAAAAAAACTTTTGGTTGAGGAAGAAAATTTAACGCTTGCCAAATATAATAAATTAAAAGCAGCTTTGCCGGATACGCAAATTGTTTGCGCGTCATCAATGCTTGCCGGAATGCGCATGATAAAAACCAAGCAGGAGATATCCGCAATAAAGAAGGCGGCCGAAATTGCCGATAAAGCTTTCTATCATATTTTAAACTATATCAAACCGGGCGTTTCGGAAAAAGAAATTGCATTGGAATTGGAATATTACATGATAAAAAACGGTGCCGAGGGCACCTCCTTCGATACCATTGCGGCGGCTTCCGAAAGAAGCGCGCTGCCTCATGCAAGTCCGTCGGACAGGCTAATTAAATACGGTGATGTGCTTTTGATGGATTACGGGTGCAAATGGGGCGGCTATTGCTCGGACATTACAAGAACCGTCAGCGTGGGAAAAGCCAATGACGATGTGCTAAGGGTGTATCAAACCGTATTAAACGCTCAAAAAGCGGGGCTTGAGAGCATAAAGGCAGGTATGCCTTGTATCAATGTCGACAAGGCAGCGCGCGGGATAATAGAAGAGGCGGGGTTCGGGCCCGATTTTACCCACTCGTTTGGCCATGGCGTGGGAATTGCCGTACATGAACAGCCCTATTTGTCACCCTCCGCCAAAGACAGCCTTCGGGCGGGTAATGTTGTAACGGCAGAGCCGGGTATATATCTTGAAAATCGGTTCGGTGTAAGAATCGAAGATTTGGTGGTGGTTACGGCGGACGGACATGTTAATCTTACCGGAGCCACAAAAGATTTTTTGGAATTATAAAAATTTTTTCTTGATATTTTTTATTTATTAGTATAAAATGTATGGGATAAACTTAGAATATTAGAAAATGGGGGTATTATCCAATGATATCAGCAGGTGATTTCCGTAACGGTATTACATTTGAATATGAAGGCAGCGTTTATCAGGTGGTGGAATTCCAGCATGTTAAACCGGGAAAAGGTGCTGCGTTTGTACGGACGAAGCTAAAGGATATAATTAACGGTTCAACGATTGAAAGGACGTTCAGACCTACCGATAAAATGCCCAAGGCGCATATCGACAGAAAAGACATGGAATATTCCTACAACGACGGCGGATTATATTATTTTATGGATAAGGAAACATTTGAACTTATACCGCTTAACAAAGATCAGCTCGGTGACGCGCTTAAATTCGTAAAAGAAAACGATACCGTCAGGATTTTAAGTTACAAAGGTTCTGTTTTCGGCGTGGAGCCGCCGAATTTTGTTGAACTAATTGTTACCAAAACCGAGCCGGGTTTCAAGGGTGATACGGCTCAGGGGGCGACAAAGCCTGCTACTGTTGAAACGGGCGCAACAATAAGCGTACCTCTTTTTGTCAATGAAGGCGACAAAATACGCATTGATACAAGGACGGGCGAGTATATGGAACGCGCGTAAATATTTATTTTTAGGAGGACAAAATAATGTCTATTATTACTGAAAAAATATCCTATCTTAAAGGCCTTGCGGAAGGGTTGAAAGTAAGCGAGGCAAGCAACGAAGGAAAGCTTCTTTCGGAAATACTCGGTGTTCTGGAAGAAATCTCTGATGAAATTGAGTATCTTAATGATTCAAGCGATGAGATTTTTGACAGGGTATATGATTTAGAGGACGAGGTTTTCGGCGAGGATAGCGGGGATTATGATTATTTTGACGACGACGATGAGGAAGAGCAGTTCTCAATAAAATGCCCCAACTGCAATACGGAATTTTTCATTGACGATGACGACCTGGATAATGACGAAGACATATTATGCCCAAGCTGCAACGAGCCGATTGAGCTTGAATTCGGCTGCGAATGCGACTGTGACTGTGAAAATAAGGACGAGGATTAATTATGCCATATGTAATAGCTTTGGTGGTTGTTCTTGTCGACCAGTACACAAAAGCTCTTGCGGCGCAGCGCCTTAAGCAAGACTCAATACCGGTAATCCGGGATGTCTTTCATTTAACGTATGTTAAAAATACCGGTGCGGCATTCGGTATACTTAAGGATTCCAATACCTTATTTATAATAATGACCTCAATTATTCTGATTGGGCTTGTTGTTGCGCTTATTGCATTAAGGCCGCAAAGCCTGCTGCTTAAAATAAGCACGGGGCTTGTTGTGGGCGGGGCATTGGGCAACCTTATCGACCGGATTTGCCGCGGCTTTGTTATAGATTTTTTTGATTTCAGAATTATTAACTATCCTGTTTTCAATATTGCCGACAGCTGCGTTGTGGTAGGCGCAATCCTGATTTGCACTTACATTTTATTTTTCGACAGGAAAAAGGGGTCGGAAAATGCAAAGATATAATATTATTTCATGCAAAGGCAGCAGAATCGATAAGTATATATCCGACAAAATACCGTCTCTGTCACGCTCGTATGCTCAAAAGCTGATAGATGACGGTCTTGTTTTGGTTGAAGGAAAAAAGGTTAAACAAAACTATGTTTTAAAGGACAACCAGAACATCGAGGTTGAGATTCCCGAACCCCAGCCCCTTCGCGTGGAGGCGGAGGAAATTCCGCTTGAAATATTATACGAGGATGATAATCTGCTTGTGGTAAACAAGCCGCAGGGCATGGTTGTCCACCCTGCGGCGGGCAACTATTCGGGCACCCTTGTTAATGCACTTATGAAGCATTGCGGTAGCAGCCTTTCCCAAATTAACGGGGTGATACGCCCCGGCATAGTGCATCGGATTGATAAAGACACCAGCGGGCTGCTAATGGTCGCAAAAAACAACAAGGCTCACCTTAGCTTGTCCGAGCAAATAAAAAAACATACCGTTACAAGAAAATACATTGCAATAGTACACGGCGGCTTTAAAACAGACGGCGGTACTATTGACAAGCCAATCGGCAGGCACCCGGTCGAGCGGAAAAAAATGTGCGTGACGGATAAAAACTCGAAAGCCGCAGTCACCCATTACAGGGTTTTATGCCGCCTGGGCGGTTATACCCTTGTCGAATGCATTCTTGAAACGGGCAGAACGCATCAGATAAGGGTACATATGTCAAGTACCGGGCATCCTATCTTAGGGGACAAGGTATATGGGGTGAAAAAAGAACAGTTTGCATTGAAAGGGCAAATGCTCCATGCCAAAGTACTGGGCTTTTCCCACCCCGTAACGGGAGAGTATATGGAGTTTGAATCGGAAGTACCTTTGCATTTTGAAAAAATAATTGATTTATTGAAAAAAAATATGGACAAATAATAAAAATTATTGTATAATTAAAAAAATAACTTAAGAAAACACCTTTAAATTAGTCCTGTGAGGCTGATAAGGTAAAAATATAGGGGTAGCTGTATATATTTTTGTAAATTTTTAGTCCTTATCTGTCTTTAGACGGGTGAGGATTTTTTAACGTATAGAAATAATTCTTCATATACGCCGAAAGGGTGGTTGATGTGGAAGAAAAGGCAATAGTAATGGACGAGCAGGCTATGGAACGTGCGCTTACCAGAATAGCATACGAGATAATAGAGCGCAATAAAGGAACTCATGATATGGCTGTTATCGGAATACAGCGAAGGGGAGTTATTCTCGCAAAGCGTATAGCGGAAAAAATTCGGCAGGTTGAAAAAAGCCCCGTTCCAGTGGGTATAGTTGATATAACGCTGTATCGCGACGACCTTTCCATGCTTGCGCGGCACCCGATAATCAACGGAACAAGCATTGGTTTTAGTGTTGAAAACAAGATAATTGTTTTGGTTGACGATGTCATTTACACCGGAAGAACCGCAAGGGCTGCCATAGACGCGGTAATGGATTTCGGGCGCCCTAAAAAGATACAGCTTGCCGTTTTGGTTGACAGGGGGCACAGGGAGCTTCCCATATCCGCGGATTTCAGGGGGAAGAACCTTCCCACATCAAGCAAAGAGGTGGTTTCCGTTTATGTATCGGAAATTGACGGGGTTAATAAGGTAACGATTGAAAGGAATGAAATATAATGCAAAAACCGAAAAAAGACTTGCTGGGGCTCAAGGATTTATCCGAGGAACAAATTACAAACATCCTTGAAACGGCAAAAACAATGAAGTATATTATGTCCCAGAAAAACAAAAAAACGGGGCATCTGGTGGGCAAATCAATAGTAACGCTGTTTTACGAAAACAGTACAAGAACTCGCATTTCCTTTGAGGCAGCGGCAAAATACATGAGTGCGTTTACATCCTCCGTTTCGGTAGGGACAAGCAGCGTTTCGAAAGGCGAAAATTTGATTGACACCGCAAAGACCATTGATGCCATGGGAACTGATGCGATAATAATACGCCACTCAATGTCGGGGGCACCTCATCTTATTGCGGCAAATGTCAAGGCATGCGTCATAAACGCGGGTGACGGAATGAACGAACACCCTACGCAGGCGCTCCTTGACATTTTTACTATAAAAGAAAAAAAGGGAACAATAAAAGGGCTGAAGGTTGCGATAGTAGGGGATATTGCACACAGCAGGGTTGCACGCAGCAACATATGGGGGCTTACAAAGCTTGGCGCGGAGGTTTCGGTCGGAGGGCCCGCAACCCTGATACCGCCGGACATATCAAAAATGGGGGTAAAGGCATATAACAGCGTTCAGGAAGCAATACTGGACGCCGATGTTGTCATGGGGCTAAGGATTCAAACGGAGCGGCAAAAATCAGGATTGTTTCCGTCCGTTTCGGAATATGCCCGGTTTTTCGGGATTGACGAAAAGCGCTTAACCCTTGCAAAGCCTGACGTATTGCTTTTACACCCCGGCCCTGTCAACAGGGGGATTGAGCTTTCCACCTCGGTGGTGGACGGTGAAAAATCCGTTATTAACGAACAGGTAACAAACGGCGTGGCAATAAGAATGGCTGTGCTTTATTTATATACAAGGGAGAGTGACGATTGATGAGAATACTGATAAAAAACGGGCGGGTAATCGATCCTGCCAACGGTATTGACGGCATTTTGGATATCTATATCGAAAACGAAACGATTGAAGAGGTCGGCTCTAACCTTGATTACAGCGGGGCGGACATTGAGCAGATAGACGCAAGCGGTAAAATCGTAGCGCCCGGTCTTGTGGACATGCACTGCCATTTAAGGGAGCCGGGGCAGGAATACAAGGAAGATATCGAAACGGGGACACAAAGCGCCGCAATGGGCGGTTTTACCTCCGTGGCATGCATGCCCAACACCGATCCTGTGGTGGACAATATCACGGTTGTGGAATATATAAAGTCAAAGGCGGCAAGCTCGGCCTGTGTTAACGTTTTTCCCATCGGCGCAATTACAAAAGGCCTAAAAGGCGAGGAGCTTGCGGAAATAGGAAAGCTTAAATTTGCCGGGGTGGTAGGCATATCGGACGACGGAAGGCCGGTGCGCAGCCCTGTGCTTATGAGAAATGCGCTTGAATACGCAAAAACCTTTGACACGCCGGTTATTTCCCACTGCGAAGTGGCGGAGCTTGCGGAAGGGTCAATGAACGAAGGATACGTTTCAACCTTGCTGGGACTTAAAGGCATAAGCCGCGCCGCGGAGGAAATCATGGTCGCCCGCGACATAATCCTTGCAAAATATACGGGTGCGTCGCTGCACATTGCGCACGTCTCGACAAAAGGCTCGGTTGAGCTTATACGGCAGGCGAAAAAAGAAGGCGTCAATGTTACCTGCGAAACATGCCCGCATTACTTTTCACTGACCGAAAATGCGGTCATGGGATATAACACGAACGCGAAAATGAATCCTCCCCTGCGGACGGAGGCGGACGTAGAGGCAATCATCGAGGGCTTGTCGGACGATACAATCGATGCAATAGCAACCGACCATGCGCCTCATCACGAGGATGAAAAAAACTGCGAATTTGACAGGGCGCTAAACGGCATTGTCGGCTTTGAAACGGCATTGTCGCTGGGCATTGAGTACCTTGTGAAAACGAAAAAACTTACAATAGAACGACTGATAAATAAAATGTCATATGCCCCGGCAAGGATACTCGGTATCAACAAGGGCACCCTTTCGGAAGGCAAAAACGCGGATATTGTGATAATAGACGAAAACAAACAACGCATTATCGATAAAAATTCGTTTTATTCAAAAAGCAAAAACACACCGTATCATGGGTATAAACTCAGCGGAACGGTTGAATATACAATAGTCGGAGGTAAATTTGCGGTCAGAGAAGGAATACTGATATAAGGAGATTAATTATGTCGATGGATAAACTGATTGAAAGAATTAACGAAATGGAAAACCCCACGGTTGCGGGCCTTGACCCGAAGCTAAGTTATATCCCCGGTTTCATTACGGAGGAAGCTTTTAAAACGTACGGGGAAAACTTCTGCGGCGCTGCCCACGCCATTTTAAGGTTTAACAAATGCCTTATAGACGAGCTGTGCGGCATAATCCCCGCGGTCAAGCCGCAGTCGGCGTACTACGAAATGTACGGCTGGGAGGGCGTAAAGGCTTTTTTCGATACAATACAATATGCAAAGCAAAAAGGCATGTATGTCATAGCAGATGTTAAAAGAAACGATATAGGAAGCACTGCCGAGGCTTATGCAAGGGCGTATCTGGGAACAACGCCGGTGGGAAGTACCCAACCGGAGGCTTTTAATGCGGATGCCGCTACCGTTAACGGGTATCTCGGAAGTGACGGGGTTTTGCCCTTCCTGGAATGGAATAAGGCAATCTTCGTGCTTGTTAAGACTTCTAACCCTTCATCGGGGGAGATTCAGGACATCAATGCCCAAAACGCAGCGATATACCGCCACATGGCAGGGCTTGTGGAAAAATGGGGAAAGGGCAGCATCGGCAAATACGGGTATTCAAACGTGGGCGCGGTTGTAGGGGCTACATACCCGAAACAGCTTTCGGAGCTGAGGGAGCAAATGCCGCATACCTTTTTCCTCGTGCCGGGCTACGGCGCACAGGGGGCCGGTGCGGATGATATTGTAGGCGCGTTTGACAAAAAAGGGTCGGGGGCAATAATAAACGCATCCCGCTCACTGATGTGCGCATACAGGAAAAGCGGCGGCAGTCAAGAGGATTTTGCAAAGGCGGCAAAGGCAGAAGCGGAAAGAATGAGAGACGAAATAAGGAGGGTTATTCGATGAAGGCTTATTTGGCATTGGAGGACGGTACCGTTTTTGAAGGCATCAGCGTCGGTGCAAACGGTACGGTTATAGGCGAAATTGTGTTTAACACATCAATGACGGGGTATCAGGAGGCGCTGACGGACCCCTCGTATTACGGTCAGATTGTGGCGATGACATACCCGCTTATCGGCAATTACGGCGTCAATGAGGAAGACATAGAATCCGAGAAAATACAGGTAAGCGGTTTTATAATGCGCGAGATGTGCAAGCGGCCGTCAAACTGGAGGATGACGGGAACACTCGGCGAGTATCTGACTGCCAATAATGTTGTGGCAATCGAGGGTATAGACACAAGGGAACTGACCAAAATAATCCGTGAAAAGGGTGCCATGAACGGCATTATTACCACCGACGGCGGCTTTGAGTTTGAAAAATACAAGGATATGATAAAGGATTATAAAATAAAAAACGCGGTTAAAAGCGTGACATGCAAAGAACCCTACACCGTTAAAACCCAAAACGCAAAATGGAGGGTTGCGCTGCTTGATTTGGGGACAAAATACAACATTATACGAAAGCTGAACAAATTCGGGTGTGATGTAACCGTGTTCCCCGCATTCAGCGACCCGGATTTGCTAAGCGGCTTTGACGGCGTAATGCTGTCAAACGGGCCGGGGGACCCGAAGGAATGCAAAGAAATAGTCGATAACATTAAAAAACTGCAAAGCAAAGGTGTACCGATTTTCGGGATATGCCTGGGACACCAGCTTACGGCACTTGCCAACGGGCTGAACACAATAAAAATGAAGTACGGGCACAGGGGCTCAAACCATCCGGTTACCCACAAAGAAAAAAACAGGACTTATATAACAAGCCAGAATCACGGTTATATGGTGGAGGCGGACGGCATTGACGAAAGAAAAGCCGAGATAACACATTTTAACTTAAACGATAATACGGTAGAAGGCATAAGATATAAAGGCATACCGGTCTTTACCGTGCAGTTCCACCCGGAAGCCTCACAGGGGCCTCATGATACGGGTTATCTTTTCAACGACTTTATAAGGCTTATGGAGGTGTGCAAAAATGCCTAAGAAAACGGAAGTAAAAAAAGTTATGGTTATAGGTTCGGGCCCGATTATTATCGGACAGGCCGCGGAATTTGACTATGCGGGGACGCAGGCTTGCAGGGCACTGAAAGAAGAAGGCATCGAGGTTGTTCTCGTTAACTCCAACCCCGCGACGATAATGACCGATAAAAACATTGCCGACAGGGTGTATATAGAACCGCTTACAATTGAATATTTGAAAAAGATAATAATAAAGGAAAAGCCGGACAGCCTGCTTCCCACCCTTGGCGGGCAAACGGGGCTCAACCTTGCCACCGAGCTTGCCGAAAGCGGGTTTTTGCAGGAACAAAACGTCAACCTGCTTGGCACAAAGGTAGAAACGATAAAAATGGCGGAGGACAGGCAGGAATTTAAGGATAAAATGGAGCAAATCGGCGAGCCCTGCATTGCAAGCAAGGTTGTTGAAAGCTATAAGGATGCGCTTGATTTTGCTTATGAAATAGGTTTTCCCGTGGTTGTGCGCCCTGCCTATACGCTTGGCGGTACGGGCGGGGGCATTGCATACTGCGAAAAGGATCTGGAGGAAATCGCCCCCAACGGGCTCAGGCTTTCAAGGGTGCATCAGGTTTTAATCGAAAAATGCATTTCCGGCTGGAAGGAAATAGAGTTTGAGGTTATGCGGGACGGGAAGGGCAATGTAATAACAATATGCTCCATGGAAAACATTGACCCGGTCGGGGTGCATACCGGCGACAGCATTGTCGTTGCTCCTGCCCAAACGCTTACCGATAAGGAATACCAAATGCTCAGAAAATCGGCGCTTGGCATAATTACCGAGCTTGGGGTAGAGGGCGGCTGCAATATACAGTTTGCGCTCAATCCGGAAAGCTATGAATATGCCGTTATTGAGGTTAACCCGCGGGTGAGCCGCTCGTCCGCGCTTGCTTCAAAGGCTACGGGCTATCCGATTGCAAAGGTTGCAACCAAAATAGCGATAGGTTACGGGCTTGACGAGATAATAAACGCCGTTACCGGTAAAACATTTGCATGCTTTGAACCGACAATAGATTATGTTGTGGTTAAATTCCCGAAATGGCCCTTTGACAAGTTTGTGCGGGCAAAAAGGCAGCTTGGCACGCAGATGAAAGCAACCGGCGAGGTAATGGCAATAGGGACCTCCTTAGAAGAAGGGCTTATGAAGGCGGTGCGCTCGCTGGAGCTGGGAATATATTATTTAATGCTGCCGCACCTGTCCAAAATGAATAAAAGCGCTTTGCTGGAGCAGCTTTCGGTAGTTGATGACGAGAGGATTTTTGTGGTTGCGGAAAGCATCAGAAAGGGCGTCCCGATAGATAAAATTTATGATATCACCAAAATTGATAAGTTATTCTTATACAAAATTGAAAACCTGATAAACATCGAAAACGATTTAAAAAGCGGGCTTACCGGGGAAAAATACTTACAGGCGAAAAAAATGGGCTTTATCGACGCCGTTATCGAGCAGCTGAGCGGGGAAAAGATAAAAAATCGATTATATGCCTCATATAAACTGGTTGATACCTGCGCGGCCGAATTCGAGGCGGCAACGCCGTATTATTACTCAACATTCGACGAAAGCTCGGAGCACAGAAAAACCAACGGCAAAAAAATACTTGTTCTCGGCTCCGGCCCGATAAGGATAGGGCAGGGCATAGAATTTGACTATTGTTCGGTGCACAGTGTTTGGGCCCTTAGAAAAGAGGGTTATGAAACTATTATAGCCAACTGTAATCCCGAAACGGTCAGTACCGACTTTGACACGGCCGACAGGCTTTATTTCGACCCTTTGACACCCGAGGATATAGGGCATATTGTGAATGCGGAAAAGCCGGACGGGGCGATAGTCCAGTTCGGAGGGCAAACCGCAATCAAGCTTACCAAAACGCTGGTCAGGCTCGGCGTTCCTATAATGGGCACAAGCGAAGAAAGCATTGACGCTGCCGAGGACAGGGAAAAATTCGATAAAATACTGGAGCAGTGCAAAATACCCCGCCCGGCAGGCAAGACGGTGTTCACAAAAGAAGAGGCATTGGAAGCGGCGAAGGAACTGGGATATCCTGTTCTGGTCCGTCCGTCGTACGTCCTTGGCGGCCAGGGTATGGAAATAGCCTTTAACGATTATGATATTATTGAGTTTATGGAGATAATAAACAGGGTAAAGCAGGAGCATCCCATATTAATCGATAAATATCTTCTGGGCAAGGAAATAGAAGTTGATGCGATTTGTGACGGGGAGGATTTATTGATACCGGGAATTATGGAGCACTTAGAGCGCGCGGGCGTGCACAGCGGCGACAGTATTTCGGTTTATCCCCCGCAGCGTCTGCACCAGGAGTTTAAGGATATTATCGTCGAATATACGGCAAGGCTTGCAAAGGCACTGAAAGTTGTAGGCCTTGTAAACATCCAGTTTGTTTTGTATGATGACGAAATATTTGTTATCGAGGTAAACCCCCGCTCTTCAAGAACGGTTCCGTATATAAGCAAAGTGACAAACGTGCCGATGGTGGACCTTGCAATGCAGTGCGTGCTTGGTAAAAAGCTTAAAGATTTAGGCTACGGAACGGGGCTGTATAAGGAAAGCGAGTACAAGGCGGTTAAGGTGCCGGTTTTCTCATTTGAAAAACTGCACGATGTCGACACAAGCCTCGGGCCCGAAATGAAGTCCACGGGCGAGGTGCTGGGCATTTCAAAGGATTTCGGCGAGGCACTTTATAAAGGGCTTATTGCAAGCGGGCTTAAAATACCTACCGAAAACGCCGGCGTTTTGTTTACCGTCCGTGATACCGACAAGGCGGAGGCTATAACAATCGCAAAAGAGCTGTATGATTTGGGCTTTACCATTTACGCAACCGAGCATACCGCCGAAAGGTTCATACGAAACGGGATTCCCACCAGGGTTGTGGCAAAAATCGGCGAAGGCTCACCCGACATACTTGATATGATTCAGGCACAGCAGTTTGATTTGATTATAAACACGCCCACCAAAGGAAGGCGCACCGAACGGGACGGGTTTAAAATGCGCAGGCGCGCGGTTGAGCTTTCCATCCCATGCCTGACTTCGCTTGATACCGCGGCCGCGGTGATAAGGTGCATAAAGCGTATGAGAACCGACGCAAACACAAGTATTGTGGATGTCGGAGAAATATAAACATGCTGTTTATAAGTATTCAGGTTTCGAAAGGAATGTAAGCCTTGAAGAATATTTGCAAAATTATTAAAAAAACACAGCTTTGCAAAGAAGTATTTGATTTTGAAGTGGAGTTTTCGCACCGGCCGCTTCCAGGCCAGTTCATACATGTTTTATGCGGCGACGGGGTCTTTCTGCGCCGCCCGATAAGCATATGTGATTATAACGAGGGCATACTGAGGTTCTCCTTTGCCGTAAGGGGCGAGGGGACAAAACGCCTTGCAAATCACAACGAAGGCGATATGCTCGATATACTCGGGCCGCTGGGACGCGGCTTTGATACGGGCAAGAGCGGAGAGGGAACCGCCGTTGTGGTAGGCGGAGGGATAGGAATTTTCCCTTTGTATTTTCTTTCAAAACGGATAAAAACAGAGGCTATACTCGGTTTTCGCACAAAAGATGCGGTTATCATGGAAGATGATTTTAAATCGGTTTGCTCCGCGGTTCATATTGCAACGGATGACGGGAGCTACGGCTTTCACGGCCTTGTAACCGATGTTTTGCAAGGAAGGCTGGAAAAAGCGGATGTAACCTCCGTATATGCCTGCGGTCCCATGCCCATGATGAAGGAAATAAAAAGGATTACCGAGGATATGGGGATTTTCTGCCAGCTTTCTTTGGAACAGCGTATGGGCTGCGGTATAGGCGCATGCTCTGTTTGCGTGTGTAAATCCAAAGGCGAATACAAAAAGGTTTGCCAAAACGGGCCGGTATTTAACGCCAGGGAGGTTGACTTTGATGAATGATATTGATTTAACTGTTTCCATAGCGGGCGTAACACTTAAAAACCCGATAGTAACAGCCTCCGGCACAGTCGGAAACGGCTGGGAAATCAGCCGTTATTATGACCTTTCCGAACTCGGAGCGGTTTGTGTCAAGTCAATAACGCTAAACCCGAGGGAAGGCAACAGGCCCCCGCGCATAGCCGAAACCCCTTCGGGGATACTCAACAGCGTAGGCCTGCAAAACAAGGGGCTTGATTTTTTCCTTAAAAACGACCTAAATAACCTTAGAAAATTCGATACGAAAATAATTGCCAACATTTCAGGCGGTACGATTGAGGAAAACTGCGAAATTGCCGGGAGGCTCGGCAATGAAGTGGACTTGATAGAGCTGAACGTATCCTGCCCTAACGTTAAACAGGGAGGGATAGCTTTCGGTACCAATCCAGCAATGGTAAAGGAAATAACACAAAGGGTCAAAGACAAATGCAAAGTACCCCTTATCGTAAAACTCTCGCCCAATGTGACGGATATAACCGAAACAGCAAAAGCGGCCCGGCAGGGAGGGGCCGACGCCCTGTCGCTTATTAACACATTAATAGGCATGAAAATTGATGTTAATACCGCAAAACCGGTGCTTGCAAATAACATCGGAGGCCTTTCCGGTCCTGCCATCCGTCCCATAGCGGTAAGGATGGTATGGCAGGTGGCATGCTGCACCGACTTGCCAATTATCGGAATGGGTGGTATAATAAGCGGAGAGGATGCCGCCGAGTTTATTATCGCGGGGGCAACCGCCGTTGCCGTCGGAAGCGCGAATATCGTCAATCCCGCGGCCGGGCTTGAAATAAAAAACCAATTGACCGATTACCTAAAAAGAAAAGGCATACAAAGTGTAAGCAAGCTGCGCGGCACGGTTAAAATCAATTGACACTGTATTCAACACAGCGCAGGCGGATTTATTCCGCCGGAGCGATATATATAATTAAATTAAAAATATTAATTTGAAAGGGATAACAATGACTAAAGTAATTTTTGTAAGGCACGCCGAAGCGGAGGGGAATGTCAATCGCAACTTTCACGGACATTATGACTCGCTCCTTACAGAAAACGGCAGAAAACAATTGGAATTAGTTGCCCAAAGGCTTAAAAACGAACCGATTGACGTTATTTATTCAAGCGACCTGACACGGACGTTTGAAACGGCAATGTCGATAGCGCAAGGAAGAGGGCTTGAGGTAATAAAGGATAAACGCCTTCGGGAAATTTACGGCGGGCAGTGGGAAGACGTTCCGTGGGACGAGCTTCCGGTGCGGTTCCCGGAAAGCTATGGTTTTTGGCTGAAAAACCCGCAGCTTTTATGTATGCCCGGCGGCGAATCAATGGTTGAGTTTCAGCAAAGGGTTTACGATGCCGTGTGTGACATAGTTCAAAAACACCCGGGCAAAAATATTTGTATCGCAACCCACGGTACCGTAATAAAAGTGCTGCTGTGCAAATATTACGGGAAAGGTTTGTCCGACCTGCCCGACATGATTTGGCATGACAATGCCTCGCTGACGGAGGTTGAATTTGACGATGATTTCAACCCGCGGGTAAAGTTTGAAGGCGACAACGCCCATTTGGGCCAGTGCAGCACTCTTGCAAAGCAATCATGGTGGAGAAAAAAGCTGATAGAAGGTGAAGAGGAATGATAACAAAAGAAAGGGTACTTGAAATTTTAAAAAAAGCAGGTGTTTTGCTTGAAGGGCATTTTTTGCTTACTTCGGGCAGACACAGCGGTGAATATCTTCAATGCGCCAGAATTTTTCAGGACGCAAGCTACAGCGAAGAGCTTTGCCGTGCGCTTGCGGATAAATTCAGGTCCGAAAAAATTGACCTTGTTATCGGCCCGGCGATAGGCGCAATACTTATATCGTATGAGACGGGCAGACAGCTAAGTGTCAAAAATATATTTGCCGAGCGTGACAGCGAGGGGAAAATGACACTGAGGCGCAGCTTTGAAATAAAAAAAGGTGAACGTGTTTTGGTTGTCGAAGACGTTGTAACCACAGGCGGCTCGGTGCGTGAGGTAATTGACGTGGTGGAAAAAGCCGGCGGTGTTGTTGCAGGCGTGGGCAGTATTATCGATAGGACAAACGGGAAAATAAACTTTAATGTACCGTATAAAGCGGTTCTTTCAATAGATGTCCGGTCATATGAAGCGGAGGATTGTCCCTTTTGCAAGCAAGGCTTACCAATCGTAAAACCGGGTAGCAGGAAATAAAGGGGGTTAATTTTTGGTTTTTTAGCAACCGGAAAGGATTGAATTAAATCATGGCCGAAGGGCACAGGGAACGGCTTATTGAAAAAGCTTTAAGATACGGCATAGAAAGCTTTCAAAAGCATGAAGTGCTTGAGCTTTATTTGTTTACGCTTATCCCGCGGAAAGACACAAATCCCATCGCGCATGAACTAATTGAAAAATTCGGTTCCTTTTACAACATTTGCAATGCGCGGGTTGAAGAACTTATCAAAGTCAAAGGCATCGGAAGGCGCGCCGCCCAGCAGCTTAAGCTTTTCCCTTCCATTGTACGCGCTTACCAGCTTAGCATGTACGGCGACAAAAAGGTGTTCGGCAGCATTGAAGAAATAGGCAGATACTGCGTGGATTTGCTTGCCAGCAGGATAAACGAAGCAATGTACATGCTATGCCTTGACGCAAACAAAACTATAATAAAACAGGTGCTTGTGGCGGAGGGAACGCCCAGTGAGGTATATGTCGAGCCGCGCCAGATAATAGAGCATGTTACATATTCTCCGACCCAATCCGTGGTGCTGTGCCATAATCATCCGGGAGGCACTCTTATGCCTTCGCAAAACGATATTGAAACTACGCAAAACATCAAAAACGCTCTTGCAACCATAGGAATTAAGCTTTTAGACCATATTATCGTAGGCAAGGGAACATTTATTTCGTTTAACGAACACAATTTCAAGTTTTAACACAAAGCAGCCTCCGGCAACATATTATGCTATTGGAGGTTTTTTTATGTATTATCTTATTGCTTATAACTCTATAACATTTGCAAACAGAATAAAAAAGCATTTTGCGAGCGACGGCGATTTTATCGGTATTCTTCATACACCAAAGGAATTGTCAAAGGGGGGTTGTTCGTACAGCGTTAAGGTCAAGCCCGAAAAAATAAAACAAGTTTTAGATGCGTCAAATCGGTTTGGTTTTAAAATCAAAGGGGTTTACAAGCAAACCGGCGACGGAAATTATGTTGAGGTGGAAAGCTATGATATATCTGGATAACGCTGCCACAACCTTGATAAAGCCCCGCCCGGTAAGAAAAGAATGCTTAAATTGCCTTAAACACTACTGTGCCAACAGCGGGCGCAGCGGGCACAAGGCATCCATGAAGGCGGGGGAAAAAATTTTCGAATGCAGGCAAAACCTTGCAGGGCTGTTTAATATCGATAACCCATCGCGCATTGTTTTCACACAAAACGCAACCATGGCTTTAAATATCGCCATCAAAGGAATTATTTCGCCGGACTCCCATTTTATAATTTCGGGGATGGAACACAATTCCGTACTGCGCCCCGTAGCAAGCAGCGGTGTGCAGTATTCGGTAGCAAAGCCTGACGAAACCGGGCTTGTTTCTCCGGCGGCGGTAGAAAGCCTTATAAAAGAAAACACAACGCTTATTGCTGTAACGCATGCATCAAATATAGTAGGCACAATAAACCCGATTTGCGAAATAGGCCGTATTGCCAAAAAGTATAATATTGCATTTTTGGTGGACGCGGCTCAAACCGCCGGTATTGTGCCTATTGACGTTGGCGAGTGCAATATTTCGCTGCTTGCGTTTTCGGGCCATAAAATGCTGTACGGCCCGACAGGTACGGGAGGTCTTTATATTTCCCCCGACATAAATCTTAAACCGCTTATCGAAGGCGGCACCGGCTCGGTATCCGAAAGCATGTATCAGCCGGATTTTCTGCCGGATCGCTTTGAGAGCGGAACGCTGAACACGCTCGGCATAGCAGGCCTTAACGAAGGAGTTAAATTTGTAACAGACAGGACTGTCGATGAGCTTCAAAATTATGAAAAATCGCTTGTAACAAGGCTACTTGACGGGCTGAGCGGAATAAGAGGGATAAAAGTGTACGGAAATGACAACCGTGTCGGTGTTGTGGGCTTCACCCTTGCAGATAGGGACAGCGTTGAAGTCGCTAATATTTTAGATGCCCGGTATAACATCGCATGCAGGGGTGGGTTGCACTGCGCGCCGCTTGCTCACAATTCAATCGGAACAGCCTCCAAGGGACTGGTAAGGTTCAGCGTAAGCTGCTTTACCACAAAAAAAGATATAGACAAAGCGATTCATGCTTTAAATAATATAGCGCATTAAAACTAAAAACCCCGATTGCAGCCCATGCAAAAGGGGTTTTTATGTTTTTTTTAACTTATAAGAAATTGCGCAAAATCCGCGCAATTTCACGCTACGGCGGAATGAATCCGCCTACGCTTTTTTATTTTTCAAAACAAGTTTTGGTCTAACATAACAAAAGCAAATCCGTCAACCTGTAAAAAGTCTGAATTTAAACGAAATTCAAGGTGACTGCTATTTTTTTAGTTTCAAAGTTACAATTTCAAAATTGCGGACAGGAATGGTTATGCTGTTGCTTTCAACAATAATTTCGCTGATTTCATTTTCCATCATGTCACATATATACGCCTTTGCAACGTTAAATCCAAAGCTGATTTTTGCCTTTGTTTTTCTGTTGTATGAGTCAAAAAGCCTTATAATTATATCTTCCGACTTTTCGGCTTTTTTAACTGTTTCAATAATAATATTTTCTTTATCGCAGCTAATCATCGAGAAGCTATCACAAAGGCTGCCGTTGTTTTTATTGACTTTTTTAGCTATAAGCGGCCTGTTAAGCAGATAAGATGCCTGAATCGTGCCGCCGGACTTAAAGTTCCCGCTATGGGGATAAAGTGAGTATGTAAACGTATGCCTGCCCTTGTCTGCATGGGGGTTTGGATATGTCGCACACTTTAACAGGGATAATTTTAATACATTCCTTTCCGTGCTGTAACCATATTTACAGTCGTTCATTAAGCTGACACCATAATCTCCCTCGGAAAGGTCGGCCCACTTATGTGCGCAAACTTCAAATTTTGCTTCATCCCAGCTTGTGTTTGTATGTGTCGGACGTTCCACATTGCCAAATTGTATATCGTATGCGGCTTTGTCCGTGTGAATATCTAACGGGAATGCTGCCTTTAATAGCAAATGCTCTTCTTGCCAGTCTATTTCCGTTTCAAAATCTATATTTCTTGTGTTTTCATAAAAATAAATTTTTTGTTTTATGGTTGAGTTCCCGAATTTTTTCGTTATGGCCAAACCGGAGCGACAGCTTTCTTTAAGCTTTTCAATGCTTACAACATTGTCTATCGTCCACATTTTTTGTTTGTAATACTTTGTTATTTCCCATGCGTCATAGATTTTAGGCATATCTTCAAAAATCTGAAGTTCGTTTGCCTTTTCCCCTTCAACGGTAACATACCTGTCATATTCCTTGTCATATAGCGAAACAATGTTTCCTACCTCATCAAACTTAGCCTTATAGAACCTGCTTTCTATATAGTTCTTCTCAACTTTGATTGCAGGCGTGCTGTTTTCCGGATTTACAACCTTCCAGCCGAAAGCAGGGATATTTTCAACAAAAATCTTTTCATTATCCCCGTCAACCACACCGCTTGCCTCAAAGGAGTTGGGGTTGTACACCAGGATTCCGCCGTCTGTGGCAATGTTATCTGCAATTTTGTTTAATTTTTCTTCATAGATTTCATTGCCTTTTTTTATTATTCTTGCGTAATCAGCATCGGAATCCTCGTACACTTCAAATATGGAAGAGCCCGGAATAATGTCGTGGAATTGATTTAAAAGAATTGTTTCCCAGCCGTTGTTTATTTCGGCCTGCGGATAGCCGCCGCCAAACAGCACCATGTCAAAAACACTTACAGCTTCGGCCGATTGATATAAAAATTCGCTTATTCTGTTGTTCTTTTTATTTTTTGCAATTGAAGTATAGGTTCCCCTGTGAAACTCAAGGTACAGCTCGCCAGCCCATGCCGGCATCCTTTTCAAAAGCTTGCTGTTTGCCGAAAAGTTTTCTTCAACTCTGTTTAAGAAGTTTGTTGCAGTATCAATTTTAGTTGCGGGAAATCCCGGCAGACCGTACTGAAGACGACGCTGCTGCTCCAGCATATCTTTTGTCGGGCCGCCGCCGCCGTCGCCATAGCCAAATGTTATAATTGTTTCGTTGTTATAATGCTTTTGCTGGTAGCGTTTCCATGTTCCCAAAACCTGCTTCGGGCGAATATATCCGACATATGTTGTTATGTTGTCATCATCGGCATTCTTATCAAAGTCCCGGGCAGTTATGAATTGTGTGAATATTTTTGTGCCGTCAAGCCCTTCCCACATGAATGTGTCATAAGGCAGCTTGTTATATTCATTCCAGCTTATTTTAGAAGTAACAAACTTGTCAACGCCTGATTTTCTCAGGATTTGGGGCAGGGCCGCGCTGTATCCGAAAACATCCGGCAGCCATAAAATTTTGCTGTCAATCCCAAATTCGTTTTGAATAAATGTTTTGCCGAATATTATTTGCCTGACCAGACTTTCGCCGCTTGCAAGGTTGCAATCGGCCTCAAGCCACATTGCGCCTTCCACTTCCCAACGGCCTTGTCTTGCAAGCTCTTTCACTTCTTCATAAAGCCCGGGAGCATCCTCTTTCAAAAATTTGTATAGTATAGGCTGTGACGACATAAATTTGTATTCGGGATATTTTTTCATCAGGCTGACAACGGTTGCAAAGCTGCGCTGAGCTTTTTCCCTTGTTTGCGCTACCGTCCAAAGCCATGCCACATCAATATGTGTATGGCCAATGCAAGTAACTTTTGCAGGGTGCCTGCCGCAGGATTTTCCGTAAAACTCATTGTCAAGGTAACGGATTGTGTTATCTATGCTTGCGTAAAAATCATTGCTTCCTGTTTGACGAAAATCTATAAGATTGCAGGCAATTTCAAGGTGTTTAATAATTTCTATGTAATTGTCGCCGCCACTGTCAAGGCATAACATGGCTTCATAGGGAACATTTAAGTGGTAATACAGCTTTTCAATTTTGGTATCAAGCAGCTTAAGCTTTGTATTAAACTCCACCATGCCATCATGCATGCCCACATAAAAATATATATGCATGTCATATTCCTTATCAAATTCCAAAGCTGCCTCTGTGTGGTTTATATCAAACCCTTGTGCTATCTTACCATTGATATATAGCAGCCCTTGCGGGTTGGTTGCGTCCCACTCACCTTCTTTGCCCGTTAACAGTTGAAAATAAATCTCTTGATTGTCCTTCTCCTGCTTTGGGGTTTTAAACCTTGTTCGAAACCAAAAATGACTGTCGCGCCCCGAAAGCCTGCCGTCTTTGGGGAAGCTTTTCCAGGGAGCGTTATCGCCCGGCAGATTGTTATCCTTTTTATAATTACATGGAAGATATTCAAAGCAAAGCTCTGTCTGAATATCTTTATAAAGTAAGAATTTTAATTGCTCTATTGTTACTCTTATTTTATCGTCGATAAATTTCATTCAATCATTCCCCCTATAGTGTTTATTATACATTATATTAAAAATAAATCTATCATTGACATGATATTTTTATTATGGTATTGTGATATTAGGGTGGTGAAGCCATGCAAGCTAAGTTTTTATCACAAAAAAAGCATATTGATGAGGACACGGGCTGCCGGTACAGGTATATTTTCAGTGAAAGCGAGCGCTTTTTACTGCACGGGCATGATTTTTACGAAATATTTATTACCGTAAACAAGAAGATAGTTCATATGGTAAATGGAGAAAAACAGCATCTTGCCGTAGGGAGTATGGTTTTTGTACGGCCTGATGACATTCATTCTTATGAATACGAGCCCGGGAATCAATATAATTTTGTTAACCTTGCCTTTGACAAAAAAACAATGAATGATATTATAAAATATATCGACGGATGCTTTAATATAAGGAGTTTGCTTGAAAGCAAGCTGCCGCCTGTTGTTATTTTATCACCGACGGAAAAGAAAAATCTTTTGTCCAGGCTCAGTGAGCTGAACTATATTAACCGCAGCGACAGAAACAGGTTGAAGCTGCAGCTGAGGCTTTTGCTGCTTGACATATTCGTCAGGTATTTTTCTAACAATCAGATTTCAACAAGCGAAAATGTGCCTTATTGGTTTGAAAACATGTGCGAACAAATGAGAAAATTATCCAACTTCTCTGAAGGGATAGGACAAATGGAAAAGATTTGCCGCAAAAGCAGGGAGCATATTGCACGGTGCATGAGAAAATACAAAGGCATAACTCCTACGGAATTTATTAATGACATTCGCCTTAACTATATAGCAAACATGTTGCTAAACAGCAATGTCCCCATACTTGATCTTTGCTTTGAAAGCGGATTTAAAAATGTCGGATGGTTTTATACATTGTTTAAAGACAAATACGGAGCATCCCCCGCTAAATTCAGAAATCAGTATATTCAAAAAATGCAAAACTCTTTAGTTTAATGCTTTAAAGTTTCAAAAGATATTATTGCATATTATTAAATGTAATGGTATAATACCGGAAAGATTGGTTTTTGAAAGGGAGGATTTTTGCATGCATATTCAATCCGATAACAGTGAAATAAGCCCGGCGGTCAGTCTTATTTTGGATGACTACCGCGGTCAGTGCGACCCGGGTATCAGGCTTAACATTCAAAAAGGGGAATCGTTCTGCGTTTCCTTGAAGTCGGGTGTTGCAAACATTCAATACAGTAAAAGGGTTGAAGTTTTCAGGGGACTTGGGATTCTTTTGGAAAACTGCAAAAACGGGGATTTTGAGAAGAGGGAGAAGAACAAGTTTGATACGGTCGGCGCGATGATTGACGTTTCAAGGAACGGGGTTTTAACGGTTGAAAGCGTTAAAAGGCTTATCCGGTACATGGCCGTAATGGGGCTCAACAGGCTTATGCTTTATACCGAAGATACTTACACGGTGCCCGAAAAACCGTATTTCGGATACATGCGCGGCAGGTATTCATTTGATGAAATTAAAGCTATTGACGATTATGCGTATATGTTCGGCATTGAATTGGTGCCGTGTATTCAAACACTTGGGCATATGGAGCAATATTTAAAGTGGGAGGAAGCCGCCCCCGCAAAGGACACCAGCGGTGTTCTGCTTGTGGGCGCCGACGAAACCTATTCCTTGGTTGAACAAATGATAAAAGCCGCTGCGGCGCCCGTAAGATCGAAAAATATACATATCGGCATGGACGAAGCATGGGATATAGGGCTTGGAAAATATTTAGCCGATAACGGTTACAGGCGCCGTTTTGATATACTGAGCGAGCATTTGAAAAGGGTTGTTGAAATAACTGAAAAGCTTGACTTAAACCCAATGATATGGAGCGACATGTATTTCAGGCTCGGCTCGAAAACAGGCGAGTATTATGATCTGGAGTGTGACATTCCGGAGGACATTATAAAGGAAATTCCGGATATCGGCCTAATTTACTGGGATTATTACCATGACGATTATGAGTTTTACGACACCTTCATAAAAAAACATAAGGAATTAGGCAGAAAAACAATATTTGCAGGGCATGTGTGGACATGGTCCGGGTTTTTGCCCGATTATGACGTAACCGCCAGCCGCTTTAAGCTGCAGCTTGGCGCATGCGCCGCACACAACGTAAAGGATGTGTTTGCAACCCTTTGGGGCGATGACGGCTGCGAAACGAATTATTTCTTATCGCTTTTGGGGCTTCAAATGTATGCCGAATACGCATACAGCCAGGACGAGCCTGCAGGGGAGCAGATCAAGAAAAGGTTTGAATTTGTTACAGGCGCGGATTATAACGCGTTTATGGACTTTTCAAAGTTCCATTATATAAAGCCAAATACGGAGCCCATGGGCAAAAAATACCTTCATCAGGATATTTTAATGGGCCTTGCGGACTATGAGCTGTATGAAGAACCGGCAAGCGGGCATTATTATAAAATGGCGGGCGTTTATAAAGAATACACGGCAAAGGCCGGCAAATGGTCGGAGTATTACAAATACGCATACCGTCTGTTTGATACGGTCGCGTTAAAATGCGACATTGCCGAAAACCTAAGGAAGGCGTATCACGAAGGAAACAAGGAATATCTTGAAAAATGTGCAAATGAACTGCTGCCTGTCTTAAGCGGCAAGGTTAAGGATTTAAGGGAAACACACCGCGCCCAGTGGCACGGCACCTTCAAACCCTTCGGATGGGAAGTTATAGACATTCGTTACAGCGGCATTATCGGCAGGATCGATTCGGCTGTTTACCGTATCAGGGAATATTTGTCGGGCAATATTGAGAAGCTTGAAGAGCTTGAAGAAGCAAGGCTTAAGTATAATGGCAACCTTGCAAGCAACATGCAATACAGACGGCAGGCATCGGCAACCCTGAACTTTTAACAAAAAGCCTACAATAAAGGGGGACAGTTTCTTGGCGTATCACAAAAGAACTGTCCCCTCTGTGGAAGAGCGGAAGAGCTGAAAAGCGGAAGAGCTGAAAAGCAACAAGGTCAGGGCATATAGCGTTGGCTCTCTTATACCTGTACATCGCCAATTCTTGAAACGTCGATGGTTGCAAAGTTCCTAAAAACAAATATTTGTCGTAGTAATTGTCGTAAAGTAGATACACACTTTGTTAATAATATTGATTTTTTTGTTTGTTGTAAAATTACTCACTAATTGTTGCTATTCTATTTCCCTCATCCCAACTAACAGTAAAGCCAAGCTCTTCCGACAAAAAACGCAACGGCACCATTGTTTTGCTGTCGATAAGGCGAGCGGGAACATCCATCTGTTTTATCTGACCGTTAACCCTTGCATTTGTATCATTAATAGAAAACATAATGCTTTTATTTGAGCCTTTCACCAATGCGCTTTGTGTCTCTCCATCCCAATCCACCTTTGCGCCTAATGTTTCAAATATAAAGCGTAGCGGCACAAGTGTTCGGTCATTTTCAATAACCGGTGGTGTATCAAACCCGAGAATCTTATCGCCAACCCTTACATATGTCGGGTTTTCAATATTTATTGCATTTCTAATCTCATTAATGTCAAAAGTGATATACCATCCGGATTGATTGTATATAATTTTATCACCCAAAATGTAAAACATTTTATCAGTACCGTTATACATAGTATTGGCTAAAAAAGCAAAATCACCTTGTATGGGTATTTCAACAAAATACACGCCATCGTTAGAAAATCCGAATGATAAATTTCCATTGCTGTCAACCGTTCGCTTTACATACATATCGCCAATAACTTGTATGTTTGGTATCGTAGTTTTAGTTTCATATGCTATTTCAGCAAAATTTAAATTGTTCACTTCATACATGACACGGGTTACATCGGTTTGTGATATATATGTTTGAAGTCCTGTATATTCACGCTCTGTTAATATTGTGCTCTTTCCATTGCTCTTCGGTGCTTCGATAAGATTTTTCTCTAATGACCAATCCTTAAAGTTTCTGGAGGAATATACACCAGCAAAAGCCACTTTATTAGCGACACTTCCAAGACGCACATAATATGTCTCATTTGAAAATGCTAAATCCATTATATCTCCATCAAAGGTATGTTCATCAACAAGATTTAACAATTCATCATAAAGCCAAATTTTATTACCGCCGTATTCAGCAGTCACAAGATAATGCTTTCCTGTCCACTGTATTTTGTAAGCGTATCTTTCCCAAAATGCTTGGTAATTCTCAGCCGTTATTCCCGAATCGTAAAAATGCACCTTGTCCGTTGTCATTTCGATAATTCCCGTTTCAAGGTTTCTTCGTATATATTCTTTACCAGTCCAGTACAAGTTTTCAACAAAAGGCTCTTGATGTATATTTTGTGCAATGCCGTCATTTTCTAACCAGTTGCCAGTTTCTGCGTCGTACCAGCAAATAGCCTCTTTACTAATATCAACTATTTTGTCGTTTACCAATAAAGCTACACCTACATAGCCTTTAGAAGGCAAAGTCATACGCTCAAAATTAATGCCATCATTCGAGGCGTATGCGTTATAATTTATAAAATAGTAGAATTTACCACCCGTATGAAGTAAAGTTGCATCCTTATCCGCACCCGATATGTCAACTATAGTTTTTGACCAGTTCCCATTTTCCAAGGAATCGATTACATAACGAACCAATGTGTTTCTTTCGTAAAAATATAGTATATATTCCCCATTGCTGTATGTAAACAGTAATCGCTTACGGGTAGTATCCTCCTCGTTGTTCAGCAGCGGCATAATATTCCAAGTTTTCATATCCTGTGACCATAGTATGTTTTTTGTTCTCCCAAGCGCAAAATAAATATCATTCAAAACATATATTTGAGGTGCAAACGCATTGATAAGGCTTACACCCTCGGGGTTGATTGCAATTTCCTCAAAATCATTAAAATCAGATGTTAAGCCAACAGTCACACTTACCATAGGAAGTGTGCCCTCCTCATTCCTTACCAGATATTTACCGTTTATAAAAGCGAAATCATTCCCTGCCGAATATTTGCATGACTGCCCAGTCCAATTGTATCCGTCATATGAACGATAAACATTGTAATTGCTGATAAAAACAAATTGACTTCCATCCCATAATATTTTATTTATGTCCGAATAACACACATTAGAAACTTCGGTCCAATTTGTCAAGTCCTCAGATACGGCAATAAAACCTTTTTCCCCAACCACTACATATATAATGCCGTTATATGCGCAGTCAAATACAGCGGAGGCAGACTCCCTCGCTATGGTATAACTAAGATCTCCCGTAAAAGCATGCACAGAAGTGCAGGCAAAATATACCCCGATAATTAACCACGTGATTATTAACTTTTTCATATCTATCTCCTCCAACTTAATAAACTACAATGGAATTTTCCATTCCACCGGCGTTGCCTGTGGGTAGGATAATATCTACAATTATTCCTACGCCATTATATCCTCCAACTCCTTCGGC
>LVAX01000019.1 GCA_001604215.1 Clostridiales bacterium Firm_18 | reverse complement strand
TTTATGGCAAGGGCCCACAGGATTTTTTTGTCTTCCAAGTGTCAAATATGGGATTTTATCAAAAACTTTAACGGTATGCAACTGTTTTTTCCGATTTAATTATAGGCATAAGAGAGTCGAACTCTATATGGGCTTAGCTCCCTTATTCCTTAAACATATTTTTTGCCTTTAAATTGTCATGGCTGATTTTCAAGCTGTCAAAAGGGTCACCCGTGCAGACGTCCTGCTCTATCGCAGCCCATTCCACACCGTTTTCCAGGCATTCACGATAAATGCTGTCATAGTCCATGTTCCCTTCAAATATCTCGGCAAAAACAGCGCTGCCGTCTTTAACTGCCATATCCTTAAAATGAACCACATTCAGCCTGTCTTTATATTTTTTTATAAAAGCAACCGGCGAGGCACCCCCGTATTGCACCCAGTAAAAGTCAGCCAAAAATCCGAATTTTTCGGGAGAGGTTTTCTCGGCCAAATATTCGATTCCGGTTTTATCCCCGTCTATTTTTGCAAATTCAAAGGCATGGTTATGGTACAAAAATTTAAGCCCCGCTTCATATATTTTGTCGGCGGCGGGCATTATTGCCTTTAAAAATTCGTCGTATCCGTTTTTATCCTTGCTGTACTCCTGATTCATGGCGCCCAGGCCGATATAACGGCAGCCGTACAGCTTATGTTCCTTGATTACATTGTCGGTATCGTTGACAATCCTGTCAAAAGGCGTATGGGTCGCACAAATTTCAAGGCTGTTTTGCCCGGCATATTCCTTTAAAAGCTGCGGATCTATAGGACCTATGGCTGACAGCTGAACCGCATTGTAACCTATTGCTTTCACTTTTTCAAAGGTTTTTTTAACATCATCCGGTGTCTTTGTATAATCCCTTACCGTATATAACTGCGCCGCTAATTTCATTAATGTGTCCCCCTTACATCATATGTTTTTTGCTCCGTTACATTTTTCTTAAATGTTGAATTCTTTATTTTATCCTGAAGGATGTTATAAAACAAATCCTCGTCAATGCTGCCCGGCTCAACCCACTTGTCCGTCCAGGCGGATAAGTGTATGGCGTTTGATATGGAAAGCCCCAAAATGCCTTCCCTGCCGTCCGCAATCGGCTCTTCGCCTTTTTCCAGAACGTTCACTATGTTTTCAAGTATGCCGATATGCTGCTTGTTTCCCCCATCGGTAGGAACATTACACTCCCACACCTCGGGAAAACCAAACCCGCGTTGAAAGGTTTTATTAAAGGTGCGTTCGTCAACCCTGTTTCTGTAAAATTTAATTGTATCCTGCTCGGTCACAATTTTCCCCATGGTGCCTGAAATTTCAAGCCTGTTGGTTCCCGGGGCCTCCCCTGTCGAAGTGATAAAGGTAGCTGTCATCCCGTTTTCATATTCGGCATAAGCGGTAACATCGTCCTCTACTTCAATGTTATAATATTTTCCGAAGCTGGCAAACGCCCTTATTCTCTTTGGCATTCCCACTATCCACTGCCATAGGTCAAGCTGGTGCGGGTCCTGATTTAATAAAACTCCGCCACCCTCGCCTTCCCATGTACTTCTCCATGCACTGCTGTCATGGTAAGACTGCGGCCTGTACCAATTGGTTATTATCCATACCATTCGCTTCAGCTCGCCCAGTTCGCCGCTTTTCACCAAATCCCTTATCTTGCGGTACACGCAATTGGTGCGCTGGTTATACATAATAAAAAACCTCTTGCCGGATTTATCCGCCGCTTCGTTCATCTGCCTTACTTGTTTTGTGTACACTCCGGCCGGCTTTTCCGTCAGCACATGAAGATTGTTTTTAAATCCTTCAATCGCTAATTCCGGATGGTCGTAATGGGGAGTCGCAATTATAAGCAAATCCATCAAATCAGAGCTTGCAAAAAGCTCCTTTGAATTGTCGAAATATTTTACGCTTTCACCGAACTTCCCTTTCGCCCACCTGATTCTTTCCGGATTTACATCGCAAACACAAGCAAGCTCCATCCCCGGCACCTTGCCGGAAAAAATATTTTCGCAATGGTTGCTGCCCATATTGCCTATGCCGATAACACCTGCTCTAATCATTAATAAATGCCTCCTTCCCTGTTTTTGCAGACTGATATATTGCCAATATTACATCAACGGCCCTGCGCGCCTCCTCCGGCGGAATTAAGGGGGACTTCCCCGTCAATACGCATTGGGCCATATCCTCAACCAATATGCGGTGACCGTCCTCTTCCGCCCAGCCGCAGTTTTTGCCTCCCATACTGTCCGTTACGCACGGCATTGGGGAGTTATTAATAGTTTGCCACTTATAAAAGCAGCTGTCACCGAAAGAAATATTCCCTTGGGCGCCATGGATTTCAAAAATAGTATCGCTGCCTTCCGAAAGTGAAGTTGCCGCCTCGATAACACCAAGCGCACCGTTTTTGTATTTAACCAAAATAACCGCGGTATCCTCAACCTCAATGCTGCGGGCAAGTGTTTCGCATTTCGCGGTAACACTCATTATATCTCCGCACAGCATAAGCAGCATGTCGATGCCGTGTATGCACTGATTCATAAGCGCACCGCCGCCGTCAAGGCTCCATGTGCCGCGCCAGCTGTCACTGTCGTAATATTCCTGCGAGCGGTGATATTTGAAATAACCGTCACATAATATAAGCTTTCCGATTTGCCCGTCCTCTATCGCCTTTTTTGCGGCAATTGCGCCGCTGTATGTTCTTCTTTGATAAATTCCCCCAAGCAAAACCCCCTTTTCCCGGCAAACATTTATCATGCTGTCAATCTTCTCCCGGGTAATCTCAATCGGTTTTTCACAAAGCACATGAGCGCCGTGCCCGGCACATTTTATCGTATGCTCGCCGTGCATGCCGCTTGGAGTTCCGATAATCGCAACGTCCGGCTTTTCTTTTTTAAGCATTTCCTCCAAATCGGTATAATATGGGACATTATACAGCAAAGCTTTTTCCTTTGCTTTTTCTTCAACTATATCGCAAACTGCCGCAAGCCGGGCATTTTTTGCTTTTTCTATAGCCTTTAAATGAATTTCCGATATCCTGCCGCAGCCGACAACCACAAAACTAACCACAGTTTATACCTCCAGGCATGAGCTGATGCCTTCCCACAAACCGTTTATATATGCAGCCCCGAGTGCCCTGTCATAAAGGCCGTAACCCGGTTTTCCTTTTTCTCCCCAAATCATCCTGCCGTGGTCGGGACGGATATAACCGTCGAAATTGTGTTTTACAAGCGCTTTGACAACAGCCGCCATATCAAGCGATCCGCACTCCGAATAATGGGCCGTTTCTTCAAAGCTGCCGTCGTCGTAGTTTTTAACATTCCTTATATGCATAAAATGTATTCTTTTTAACGCGGCGTATTTTTCCACCATTTTCGGAATGTCGTTTGAAGAGGCGCAGCCCAGCGAGCCTGTGCAAAGGGTAAGCCCGTTATATTCGCTGTCAACCAATTTCAAAAACCTGTCAATGTTTTCTTCGTTTGTTATTATACGCGGCAAGCCGAAAATACCGTATGGGGGATCGTCGGGATGTATTGCCATTTTTACTCCGGCTTCCTCGGCAACAGGTATAATTTCCGACAGAAAATATTTTAAGTTCTCCCACAAATCCTCCTCGGTAAGCTTTGAATACTTTTCAAACAAATCCTTTAAATCTTCTTTTTTATAGCTGCTGTCCCAGCCGGGCAAAGACAACTCCCCGCCAAGAGGGGACATTTTTTCAATCTGCTCCTTATAAAAAACCAAAGAAGTCGAACCGTCCGCTGCAACTTTGTCAAGCTGCGTCCTTGTCCAGTCAAACACCGGCATAAAGTTATAGCAGATAACCTTAATGCCTGCTTTGCCGAGCCTTCTTATGTTTTCCTTGTAATTTTCTATATATTTATCCCTAAGCCCGGCGCCAAGCTTAATATCCTCATGTACCGGTACGCTTTCAATTACCTCAAAATCGAGACCGGCATCCTCCACTGTCTTTTTTAATTTTAAAATACTGTCATTGCTCCATACATTTCCCACCGGCACATCGTAAACTGCGGTTACGATTGCCTTCATATTCGGTATCTGGCGGATGTATTCGATCTTTACCGGATCGTCCGGGCCGTACCATCTAAACGACATCTTCATGATATTACCTCCCTGACTATTTTATCGAGCGCATTATACGCAATTTCAAATTTTTCCGGCCCGCTTGCTTCTTTTTTTACCTCAGTATTTTGCTCTAAGTCCGCAAACCCTACAAAGTCCGCAAGATGCGGCTCGAGGGATAAAAAGCAGCTTAGCTTCATATCATAAAGCTTTGATACAATCTGCTTTATTTTCCCGCTGCCCATTCCTGACGGCACAACCTCGCCAGTTTCCCATACGGCATCCTTGATATGGATATATTCAATATATTCACGCAGCAAATCAAACGCATACAGCGTGTCAACCTTGCATTGCACAAAGTTCGCAGGGTCGAAGGTAGCCCTTACATCCCCGCAGTCAAAAGTTTTCATTATATCCAGGCAGCGCTCGGGAGTATCACCATATATACCCTTTTCGTTTTCATGGAGCAATATTACCCCGCTTCCCTTTGCCGTCTCAACATACTGCCTCCATCTTTCCAAAACCTCGTCACGATAAAGGTGCGCTTTTGACGCGTCCATATAAAAGCTGAACATTCTTATATATTTTGTTTCAAGGATTCGCGCCGTTTCCAGAATATTTTTAAATTTCTCAAGCTCGGGCGCAAAATCGTCCGTTATATTGATTTTACCGATAGGTGAGCCGAGGGCGGAAATTTTAAAATTGCTGCCGTCAAGTATTTTTTTTATTTCCTTTGCTTCCTCTGGCGTATATTGCGAAATGTTTTTCCCGTTGATTCCCCTTGCCTCGATATGGCAAATGTTATATTTTTTAAGTTCTTTTATCTGTATGTCAAGGCTTGGCGATATCTCATCCGCAAAGGCGGAATAAGTAAACATGTTTTCACTCCTTTTCAAACACTCTTTAACCTAACTTGATTATACAATATATTTGCATAGAAAGATATTACATTTGTTGCTTGAAATATTGCAAATATTGCGGTATAATGAAATTGTAGATTTTTCATGCCTGGAGTGATATAAATGCCGGACTATATAAAAATGTATAACGATGAAAACTTTAAATTCGATTACAGCAGCATACCATATTCCCCCGACGTCCCGCCTCACTTTCACAACTGCTATGAAATACTGTTTTTTGAAAAAGGGGATGCCGTATATATGGTGGAGGGCAATATTTACAACCTTTCGGAGGGCGATATATTAATAACAAATCCGAGGGAAATGCATTGCCCTGTTTTCAGATCAAACAAAGAATATCAAAGAAGTATATTTTTCTTTAAGCCGGCATTTTTATCCGACTTTATCTCGGAAAAATACAACCCGTTTATCGGTTTGGAAAACCGGAAGATAGGCTCGCAAAACAGAATAGACACAAAACTGGTAAGGCAATATAAATTAGACGAAAAATTCAAAGCAATACGAGAAATTTCCGGCAGCGATGCGCCGGAAAAAGAGCTTGTGATAAAAACAAACCTGCTGCAGTTTTTAATAACAATAAATAATTTAATCATGTCCGAAAAGTCTTCTGCCGGGGTTGAAAAAATCAACGAAATAATATTATACATAAACCAGAACATTACGTCAAAACTGACGCTTGACACATTAGCCGGCAGGTTCTACATGAGCAAATATTATATATCCCACCTGTTCACCGAAAAAACAGGAATAACGTTAAAGGAATATATAACAAAAAAAAGAATATTGCTTGCAAAAGAAAATCTGCTTGAAAAAAAGCCGCTGGGACAGGTAGCCCGGGATGTTGGTTTTTCGGATTATTCAAGCTTTTACCGGGCATTTAAAAAAACGTTGGGGTATCCGCCCTCTGCAATTAATGCAGTAAACAGTTAATCCTTGCAGGTATGCGTTCTTTTAGCTCACATACGGAACCTGACTTACGCTTTCCCTGCCAGATAATTAATAAACTGCTGTGCGCTTCTGCCCGAAACCCCGCCGTGGTAAATTTCCCATACCCCCGCCTCGCGAATAATCTCCTCGTCAGACAATGTAATTTCGGGATGCCGTGCGGCAAGCGCAAGCACAATTTCAAAAAATTCTTCTCTCGTCGGCTTTGAAAAATTAATCGCAATACCGAAACGGTCGAAAAGCGACAGTTTTTCCTGCAGTGTATCGGAGCGATGAACCTCATATGCGGACATGTCCGAGCGGTCCTGCCACATTTCACGGACTATGTGCCTCCGGTTTGAGGTGGCATAAATCAAAACATTTTCCGGCATCGTTTCAAACCCGCCTTCTATGGCAGCCTTCAAAAACTTGTATTCAACCTCGTACTCCTCAAACGACAAGTCATCCATGAAGATAATAAAACGGTAATTCCTGTTTTTTATTTTCGAGATTATATCCGATAAATCTTTTAACTGATGCTTATAAACCTCTACCAGCCTCAGCCCGCGGTCAAAAAACATATTTGCCAGCGCCCTTATGCTTGTTGATTTGCCTGTGCCGCTGTCGCCGTAAAGCAGCACGTTATTGGCGGGCAGCCTCCTTACAAACGCTTCGGTGTTGCCGATTAACTCTTCTTTTTGCTCGCTGTATCCCACCAAATGCTCCAAAAGAATATTATCGGTTTCAACCATCGGGCAAAGCTTTCCCCCGCTGAAACAAAGCGCCTTGCCGAAAGCAAACACCCCGACACCCTTTTCTCTGTAAAACCGCGTTAAAATATCATATACCCCATATTCGTCTTTTGCTTTATCAATTAAACCGCTTACCTCCCTTACCGCTTTGCCGACCCGCATGTCATACTCATTTTTTTGCACAGGCGCGGCATCGTAATGCGTAATCAAAGTAAAGCAATTTGTGCCCAGATATTCTTCAATCGGGCTGAAATCAAAGTCAAAAAGCTGTTTTATTATTTTAAAGTCGCTCCGTGCAAACGAATTGACCGAGCCGTCAAAAGCCGGTGCGTTTTCACAGGAAAGGCTTAAAGGGTTTTCGTTTGTCAGCATATAAAAGGTAAGGTAATCTTGCCATAAATTACGGCCAAAGCCGTACTTTTCAGCAAGCTCCAATACACGTCTTAATATATCATTGACCCTGTTTTTTAAAAAAACCTTATCGCATTTGTTGTCAAAATCATAAAAAACACCGGAAAGCTCCGATAAAATGCTTTTTTCTTCTAAATCCCGGTATAATATTAATTCCGATGTTAATTTATACATAATAGACATGCTCCTTTTTTAATATAGGCGTATAGCGTATATTAGAATAAAGGTTTTATGGCATATACAAGTATCCCCAAAATACCCGCCCCGCCGATTATAAAAACCGGGTTGGGCTTAAATTTCCTTAAAACAATTAAGCCCAAGGCAAACAAACCAAACGAAATATAATTAATATCTTTAATGTTAAAAGCCGCTCCGCCCTCGCCCCACAGCGCAAATTTCAATATTTTAAGCCCTGCGGAGGCTATTAGGGCAACAACGGCCGGTCTCAGCCCGGTAAGCACCCCTTGCATTACACTAAGGCTTCTGTATTTAAAGTAAAAACGTGCCAGGATTATTACAATAATACAAGGAGCAGTTACAAAACCGACTGTCGCAGCAACAGCGCCCCCTATTCCCGCAACCCGCATCCCAACAAAGGTTGATGAGTTAATTGCAATCGGCCCGGGTGTCATTTCGGCAATTGTTATAAGGTCGGCAAATTCCCTTAATGTCAGATAGCCGCTTATCTCGACGATTTTGTTTTGAATCAGCGGGATTGCGGCATAACCTCCCCCAATGCTGAAAAGCCCTATCTGAAAAAAATTCCAGAAAAGCATAAGGTAGGTCATTTATGCCTCACCCCGCTTTTTTTGCGGTAAAAAGACGAAACCGCCCCTGCTATACCGCAAACAAGAATAATATACACTACATTTATTTTAAAGACATATGCCGCTAAAAAAGAAACCGTCATTATTGCAATGGGAAGAACCTTTCTTTCTTTTGCAACGCCGGCCCCCATACCGTACACAGCATCGGCAATAACGGCGGCAATCCCCGCCTGCATACCCTTTAACATGGCGCTGATTACCGCATTATCCCGAAAACCAAGGTAAAATAACGATATCACCGAAATAACTATAAAAGGAGGCAGCACTGTGCCTGAAATAGCCAGCGCCGCCCCTATTGCCCCCGCTGTTTTATATCCGATAAGTATTGATGTATTAATTGCAACTGCCCCGGGTGATGACTGTGCTATTGCAATAAAATCCATCATTTCTTTTTCATCAATCCACTTTAAATCCTCAACGAATTTTCTCTTCAAAAGAGGAACAATGACAAATCCCCCTCCGAAGGTAAATGCGCTTATAAAAAAGGTTGATGTAAAAAGCTTAAGAAATGTTTTCTTATCGGTACCCAATACATATCCTCCAGAATTATTTTCGTTTTAGTGCTGCGTGACAAGCTCATATGTTTCCTTTGCTATCATAAGCTCTTCGTTGGTGGGAATTACAAGTGTTCTGACCGTGGCGTCCGGTGCGCTTATATCGGTTTCGATTCCTCTAATACTATTCTTTTCCGGGTCGATTTTAATTCCCTTATAGGCAAGATGTTTTACAATAGCCTCACGCATTTTGGAATTGTTTTCGCCTATACCGGCGGTAAACACTATTGCATCAACGCCCCCCATTATTGCCGAATATGTTCCGATATACTTTCTTACGTTATATATAAACAAATTTTCCGCAAGCTCCGCTCTTTTATTTCCCTCATCGGACGCTTTTTCAAGATCCCGAAAATCGCTGCTTACGCCGGATATCCCGTAAACACCCGAATGCTTGTTCAATATATCATCTATCTGCTCTGCTGTAAGCTTTTCCTTTTTTATAAGATGAAATACAATTGCCGGATCGATATCCCCGCAGCGTGTGCCCATCGGTACTCCCGCAAGAGGCGTAAAGCCCATTGAGGTATCAATGGATTTTCCCCCGTCTATTGCGGTTATGCTTGAACCGTTGCCAAGATGCATTGTGATGAGCTTGAGCTGCTCAAGGGGCTTGCCAAGCATTATTGCCGCCCGCTGTGCAACATATTTATGTGATGTTCCGTGGAACCCGTATTTTCGTATTTTATATTTTTCATAATACTCATAAGGGATGGCATACATATACGCCTCCTGCGGCATTGTCTGGTGAAATGCCGTATCAAACACCGCAACCTGAACAACGCCGGGCATAACCTTTTCACATGCTTTTATTCCGATTAAATTTGGCGGATTATGGAGCGGTGCAAGCTCTGCGCACTGCTCGATTGCTTTTTTAACGTCTTCGTCTATAATGACGGATTTCTTAAAGAATTCGCCGCCGTGCACGACGCGGTGCCCCACCGCGCCTATCTGTCCCATATCGGTTATAACACCGTGCTGACGGTGGATTAACGCATCAATGACAAGCTTGATTGCGTCGGCGTGTGTATCCATGTACGACTGAACTACCACTGTATCCCTGTCTTTTGGCGTATGCTTCAGCTGTGAGCCTTCTATTCCGATTCTCTCGCATAAACCTTTTGCAAGTACCGCAGCATTTTCGGTATCGATCAGCTGGTATTTCAATGAAGAGCTCCCTGCATTTATTACTAAAATATTCAACAAAAAGACTTCCTTTCTTTTACTTTTGTGCCTGCACGCAGGTTATCGCAACGACACCCACAATGTCTTCCGCCTGACAGCCTCTTGACAAATCGTTGACAGGCTTTGCAATCCCCTGGGTTATCGGCCCGTATGCCTCTGCCTTTGCAAGACGTTGTACGAGCTTATAGCCTATGTTGCCGGCGTTGAGATCGGGGAAAACAAGAACATTTGCGCTTCCCGCAATACTGCTTGACGGTGCCTTTGACTTGGCTACCTCGGGCACTATTGCCGCGTCAACCTGAAGCTCGCCGTCCAACAGCAAATCAGGCCGTTTTTCCTTCGCAAGCTTAGTTGCCTGCTGCATTTTATCCACAAGCTCGCTCTTTGCGCTTCCGTATGTCGAATAAGAAAGCATACCTACACGCGCTTCCTTTTGAACAAGCAATTCAAAAGACTCTGCCGAGCTTATTGCTATTTCCGAAATTGCATCGGCATCAGGGTTTTCGTTAAGCCCGGAATCGGCAAAAATAAAAATACCGTCCGCTCCGTACTTGCAATCGGGTACACACATTACAAAAAATGCGCTTACAAGTTTTGTCCCCGGTGCGGTTTTCAGTATTTGAAGACTTGGCCTTAATACATTGGGCGTTGAGTTTACTGCCCCGGCAACCATGCCGTCCGCCTCTGACGTTTTAACAAGCATTACCCCGAAATACAAAGGGTCTAATAGTATTTGCGCCGCCTGCTCGGGGGTTACCCCCTTTGATTTTCTGAGCTGGTAAAACTCATCTGCTAATTTTTCCGTTTTATTGCTTTTTTTAGGGTCGATTACGGTAGCCTTTGATATATCCAACCCTTTGGCAAGGCAGTGGATCTTGTCCTCATCGCCTAAAATAATCAGGTCAGCTATGCCCTCACGCAAAATAATATCCGCTGCTTTTAAAGTGCGGATGTCTTCACCTTCGGCAAGTACAATAACCTTTTTGTTTTGCCTTGCTCTTTCCTTGATTTTGTCTAAAAATTTACTCAACTACAAGAACCTCCCAATGCAGATTTACTGTTTGCCGATTTTGCATTTAACCTACTTTTTAAACGCGAATCGGTATATTGTTTTCGTTAGAACGGCCGCAGGCTGCAACCGCCACTAATCATTATACAATTTTTAAGCTTATTTGTAAATAACATTTTATATTTTTATATATTGTGATATAATTTAATAAGGTGATTTTATGAAAATTGTCGGAATTGTATCAGAATATAATCCTTTCCACAACGGTCATATGTATCAAATAAAAAAAGCAAAGGAATTATCCGGTGCCGGCTTTTGCATTGCGGTTATGAGCGGCAGCTTCGTGCAGCGCGGCGAGCCCGCCATATGTGACAAATGGGCACGTGCTGAAATGGCACTGCGCTGCGGCGTTGATTTGGTTGTGGAGCTTCCTGTCATATATTCCGCACAGTCGGCAGAATTTTTTGCAACCGGTGCGGTGCGGATTTTGGATAAAATGGGAGCGGATTTTATAAGCTTCGGCGCAGAAAATGACGATATTGAAGCACTTAGCGCAGCAGCACGGCTGTTTGCCCGGGAACCCGAAGAATTCAAAAAACATCTTGGACTTAATTTAAAAAAAGGCATAAGCTTTCCTAAAGCAAGGGAAAATGCTGCACATGTTCTCGGCATTAAGGACATAATATCATCCCCCAACAATATTTTAGGCATTGAATATATTAAAGCATTGCAAAGGCTTGGCTCCAAAATGAAGCCGGTACCCGTAAAACGGGTGGGTTCACAGCATGACGGCGTCGGAAGCGCTTCTTATTTGCGAAGTATCATGCCAATATCGGCAAAAGAATATATGCCGCGCCCTGCATTTAAAATTTACCAAAGGGAACTGAAAAACAAAAAGGCACCCGTTACAATCGCACCGCTGGAAATTGCCATCGTGTCCAGGCTGAGGATTATGCCGGCAAGTGAGCTTTCTTTAATAAGCGGGGTGTCGGAAGGGCTTGAAAACCGTATAAAACAAGCGGTATCCGGGTTTTCCTCCCTTGACGATATCATATGCAGGATAAAAACCAAAAGGTATGTCCTCTCCCGGATAAGAAGGATTATGATTAACGCCCTGCTGAATATAACCCATGAGGATGTAATAAAAAAACCGGAATACATCCGGATTCTGGGCATGAACGCAAACGGGCAGAGGATACTAAAAAATCTAAAAAGCACGGCCGACATTCCCATAATTGTAAAAACCGCGGACGCAATAAAAACGGACATGCTTTTAAAAGACTTTGCGGCAACGGACATTTACTCGCTTTTATATCCCGATAAAGCAAAAAGATGCGCCAATTTAGACCTGACAACCTCGCCGGTTATTATTTAATTAATAATACCGGCTAAAAAAATGGGGCTGTAGCAAAACGATTTTTCTAATCGACTTGCTATAGTCCTCTTTTTTTGCCTTAAA
>LVAX01000018.1 GCA_001604215.1 Clostridiales bacterium Firm_18 | reverse complement strand
TGGGGTAGGTGTGTCTTCTTGCACTCTATTACCAACGGACCTAGCGTATTTAATCACTTAAAGCCGTTGATCGGGCGGTTCGCTCCTCTTAATCAGTGGCAGGAGTATCGTCACATGGATTCAAATTCTCAATGAATCCTCATTTTGCAAGAGCCTCTAGATAAAGATATTTGGAGGCAGTTTATGAAGAAAGCTTTATTCCTATGTATGCTTTTGGGAATGTTTCTGTTCAGTAGTTGTACGATGGATGATTTTATTTTTTTCAGATGTCGATGTTTCAAATATTGCCATTCAGGCTGAGCAGCAAGAAAGGAATTATTCTATAGTTGACGTAGATATCACTGGAATGGATAGTATTGATAAGCTAGTGGTTTCTGCAACCACTTCTTATGATGGGGTTGAAACTACGTCAGTATTGAAAGCTTTCTATCCATCAAGGACTGCTTCTTCCTATTCGTTGAGTATGGATTTTAAGAATTTTGGCAAATTTAAGTTGTCAATTGATTTCTATAGTCAAGGAAGACGGGTGAAAACTGAAGAAATCGATACTGTTGGAGTTATAGCTGATGAATATAATTTAGCAGCATTGAGTGCAACATTTCCTGTTTTGTATTTTACATCTTCCATATGGGAAATAAATTATAAGGATAGTAAACCTATTCCAACGGTTGTGTATCTTGAACGAAGCGGAGCATATAACTGGAATAACCTACCTGAGAATGTATATGCTTTGCCCTATGCATTGGAGGAAGAGATTAAGTCTACTCTAACTTATCATACTCTTAGACCTAAGATGGCCGCCTATATAGCTGATTTGTATGAGTTGGACCCAAGTTCTAAGTTTAATCTCTACATTTCAGATGATTATGGTGAGGTTGGGGTGCAAATGTTGTATGCAAATGGCATCCCAGAGGATCAGTTTACGATTACGTTATTGTCGGATGGCGTTGGATCTTACAACCTGTTTAACGCAGCCTTCAATACTGCAGATGCAACTGCTAAATACAATGAGATGGTTGCAGCATGGGAAGATTTGAAGACCGCAGCAACTACTGTAGATTCATTCAGCAATGATCTATTCTTAAACCTTCCCTACAGAGGAGGACAAGAATACTCAATACTCAAGTATTATACATATATCATGGCGAATGAGGAAGAAAACATTGAATGGTGGCTTCCTCGTGTTGATGGTACGTTAGTTTCACCTGATGCTACATTCCTTAATACCGTAAAAGCTTCTCCATCCATAAAATTGAAAAATATCAATACAATGCTGACTGGAATAATTAGTAATGGGCATGAACGAGATTTCAAGCGCTTGTATTCATTTAATAATGAGATGTTTGAAGAAGCAGAGAGTCAAAATAAGGATGTAATGCTTATTCTTGGGACTCGTACAAGTAGTGAGTCTTATTTCGATGACTATGTTGCGTTTGTTAAGAGTTATTATGGAGATGATTATGCATACTATTACAAAGGGCATCCTGCAACTCCAACTGGAATGGATCCGGATAAGTTGACTCGATTGGAAGCATTGGACTTGATTGATGTAGAATCTTCAATACCTGCAGAATTAATACTATTTTTCTATCCTGATATTCATTTTAGTGGGTATCCTTCAACAACCTATCAAAGTGCACAAGATTCTGAGAAGGCTCATGTGTTGTTTAATACAACGAAAGCCGGCAGTGCATCTTATAGTTATGCATCTTTGATGGATATTTATATATCACATCAGAGTGATGGAACGTATTTGGTTGAATATTCAGCGTCATCCGATACGGATGTGTGGGATCCAGCAACTGCAAGTTTTCTGTAATTTTACTTAGTGAGTGGGGCAGAGGAAACAATTCTGCCTCACTTTATAGCCAAATTGATTTTCAATTTGAATTTAATATCTGGGTCGGGAGAATTTTCCAAGCTTGTTTCCCGACTTTTACTTTCCAACTTTGCAGATTGCTTAAAAAGTGCTTTTTATGCCGAGAGGGACCTCTCTCCAAAAGCTATGCACAGCTAGGAATAATGTGATTCGTCATGGTCTAGAATTCAATTAGCTTGGGAGTAGCTGGAACGTTATTCATAGGAGTCTCATTTTATTCCTTCACGATCAAGTGAGTCCCATAGAACTGTATACTATATGGGGTGTTGAATTTCTTATGGTGATCATTAGTATCGCTGAATAATGAAAAGTTCCCAACCTCATTGTATGCAGGAATAATTACCATTTCATCATTTGATAGGAGAGCTTTATTGATTAGTTTTTGTCGTAGCAAAGTAACTTTTGTTTCCTGACTCAGCCACCCATAATTTAGAATGATGAAGAGGAGGCAAAGGCTGAGAGATGCAAGCACATTATACTCAGATCTAAAACTCTGACTTGGATAATTATTCTTCACATATAATGCTAAGGAAATGCAATAAATTAGTCTTGGAAAAAATAGTGCATACTTTGGCATGTACCCAAAAACACTCCAAATGAGTATTGATCCGATAAAAATAACTATATATGATCCTGTATCAGATAAAAGCTCAATAAATGATGATTTCATTCCAATCTTTTTTACTCTTATAATGAATACAGACAAAGCCAATATTAATGTAAAGATTGTCAAGAAGTCGCTTATCCACATCCCATTGCCTCTGACGGCATTGAAATGGGCAGAAAGACTGCTGTATAACTTTGAATATAAACTATTTGAAATTGTTTCTTCATGACTTTGCCCTAGGCGATAGAAATTTCCCGGAGCTAACATGCAAGATAATAAGCCAAATAAGTAACCAGTATGAAAGAGCATTTTCTTTATTGAGATCTTTTTATGATAAATTGGAACCATCATTTCAAGAATTACCCATATGAGTACATAAATACTAAATACTTCATGCATGGAGCCTGTGATAATTCCGAAAATTGTAAGTGTAGCAATTTTTGCCTTGCTTGTACTGTAATTCACTTTCAATAAATTTCTGTGCGATTTGTAATAGACCAAAAAGCATAAGGCAGGAAGAGCATACATACTTAAAAATATTTGCATGCGAATGTAATCTATACCTTTACTGTACCAAATCCCTATGATTCCAATGTAAGCTATTGATAAAGGATAATTAAAGACTTCCTTCAATCGACAATCACATATTAGACTTGAGGAAACAAGACAAATCAACAGCAAAATTATTGGATTAAATAGGCTTGAAACGATTGGAGGAGATAGCATTGATGTATAATGAACAATTTTAGGAATAATTCTTGCATGCCAAACCATATACTGTTGCATAATTTCCGATAGGATGTCTTTAAACGATGTTACCATCTCAGTATTGGGAGTAGTGGTATCCTTGAAATCATCTAAATAATCATTGATTGAGTTTTTAAACATTGATGAAATATCATCACCAATTGGCATCTGCGAAAAGAATAAATAGAAAAATGCAATAAAAAAAACACATACAATAAAGTAACCGATATATATCGGGCTAAATGTTTTTTTTGTGTTGCATGAATATTTTTGTTTCAAAAATGCCTCCAATGGTACAGATGGATGGGTGATGATGCCACTTTTATAAGATATATCATACATTTAAATAATGCCAATAATTGTTGCGTAAATTACTACATGGAGTCTCGATAGGGTGAGACTGATACATTCTGCACTAACCAACGATTAGGGATGTATTGCACAGCGGCAGTTATAAGACCTTTGTCAACGACAGCTGGCCAATGGGAGACTGTCTGTGCTTCTTGTGGAAGCGGTATGGAAGTCTTCGTTTCTTTGTAAGCGGAATTTTTGCTAGCGGTATGATGTTCTTGAGGTGACACAGTAACAACTTTATTAGGTTGCACAGTAACCAGTCGTTTAGGTCTCGACCTAAAAGAGTCATTGACATTAGCAGAATTTTGGCTCGTCACACAACTAAAATCTTCGGTTCTGTTGAAATTGATGGTTTTGGACCTCACCATAGAAACACGTTGCTGCACGCATGCTAGATAAATAGAACAATTGTTCCGAAGCGTACAGATATCTAGTAAAGCCACTACTGGAGCTTGGGCTAGGATATCAAGGATACTTCAATGAAATAGATATCCATCAGCAGATTTCTGTATTTAGTTTTATTGAAGAGCGAGTAGATTAATAATTTGAACTCGTCGACCGGACCATATTTATGATGCATGGATAGTGTTACGGTATGAGTGATTGGTTCCTCAATCCAACCAGTTGTGCGCAGATGTGAATATGTTAAAGCATTTTGCTTAATTTTCTCATATTGAGTAGAGTCTGAGATCATCAATCGCGACTCATCACCATATATTTTATGAAACATTGAACTGAATATGTAGAATGAATCGATGGTACCACTGATAAGTATGTTATTTGGAATACTTTGATCATTGAATAGAAAAGTATGATTATTCCTAATCACTTCATTATTCAGCAAAATTTGAAGTGCTTGTTGTTTATGATTCTTGTAAAGTAGTTCTCTACCAACAGAGAAATTAAAAATGATGCAAGAAATAAAAAAAATCGAAAGAAGAATTTTTATAAACACTATACTAGTAAAATAGGCCTTTAGCTTAGTGAGAATCCCATAGATGAAAAAGGAAATCCCAGGAGCAAGGAGAATTGCATGTCTACTATCCCAATTTGTCAGGTTTGGAGTTTTGTCGGCTATCGCATACGGTAATGCTCCAAAGACCAAAAGAATAAATGAGAGGGGAAGGATGTATGTATCTTTTAAATCAATTTCATCAAGATTCATGGGGTGAAATACATAAATATAGACTACTGGTAAAAGAACAATTATTGCAGGAACTGTAAATGCATAAGAGGTGATTGAATGAGACAGATTAATGGTGACATAGTAAATAATCTGGATAATTTTCAGCGGTGAGATGAGGATTGCTGTGGTATCAAATGAATTGTATCCTTCATAGTTCCCCGAGGTTGAAAGTACAAATGTTTTAAGAAATGCATAAAGCATTGCAATTCCAATAAAATCCAGATATTTCACCACTGTGTGCCAAAAATTCTTAAACCGGCTACCTTGCCACCATACATAAAGAGCTACAACAACGTACAGGGAAAGCAGCGAACTCATTTCAAAGGAAAGAAAAAATAAAAGTAGTGCTATGATACGGACAATGAGTCGATTCCCTGAAAAATTCAGAAGAACTAGATAGAAAGCAACCAGGAAAAGAAACAGACTTAACGAGTACTGGGATACACAGAGAACAGTTCGTCCGTAATTGACTGGAATAACCAGGAAGAAAAGCGTGATAATGAACGATGACTCAGCAGTAAAATGCTTCTTCATCATTTTATAGATGAGTAAGCCATTTGCCAGATTCAAGAAAAAAACAAGGAGTTTCCCCAAAATGATATGTGAATTAACAAAGTATGCCCAATACTGAAACCAGATCATACCCATTTCTGACCCAATAGTCCTGAAAAAATCAAGATTTCTGTCGGCCCAAACCCAATCATCCCAGAACAACCCGCTGGTTACTAAAGAAAGGCCAAAAGAAATCGCATAACTTAAGATTATCATATACAGATATCTTTTTTCAGTTGCAAGGTTTTTTATCGGAGTCATGTTAAGCAACCCTTTTTCTAAAGACTACATACTTATCTCATACCATGAAAATTACTACTATGAAAATCATTATAATTATACCAGCAAAATAGATATTATCAATACCCTGTTGAACAAGAGAAATGGCAAATCGAATATCAGACTAATTAGCTGTATAGGCAAAAAAACTTCATCATTGCGGTTATTTAGGTTTATGAAAAAGTTGAACACCTTTTCTCATATAGCCAATTCTGTTGACAAGAGAAATTAAAAAACTGAAGATACTTTGAGTTGACACGATTTCTAACCATCAATCTTTTTGTGTTTGTTAAGGAGTAAGCGGTGGGTTCCTTTTTATATAGCATTATTGTATATCCCATTGAATTATTGGTTGAATTGCTTTTTGTCTTCTTTTTCAAAGCGTTCGATAATATTGGTATTGCCATAGCAGCGATTAGTGTGCTTATCAGTTTGCTTTCACTTCCACTCTACAATAGAGCCGAGGCTATACAAAAGAAGGAGCGGGATCAAAGGATTCGATTACAACCAGGTATTGATCGGATTAAGGCTGTGTTCAAGGGTGATGAACAATACATGATTCTGTCCACATTTTATAAACAGAATAAGTATCATCCAGCCTATACTCTTCGGAGTTCCATCAGTTTGTTGATTCAAGTACCTTTCTTTATAGCGGCATATAATTTTTTATCTCACTTGACTCATTTGCAAGGACAGAGTTTCATATTTATTCAGGATCTTGGCAAACCGGATGGATTGTTTCAATTTGGGTCTGTAACAATAAATATTCTCCCATTACTCATGACGCTCATCAATATCGTTGCTGGGGCAATTTATACGAAAGGGTTCCCTATGCGTGATAAGTTACAACTCTATGGGATGGCAGGTTTGTTTCTTGTATTATTATACCAGTCACCGGCTGGGTTGGTGTATTATTGGACCTTGAATAATTGCATCTCTTTGATCAAGAACATTTTCTATAAACTCAAACACCCCCTCAGATTGTTATACTGGTTATTGGTACTGGGAAGTTTGAGTATTATTAGTTTTATTTTTGTTTTAAAACCAGATTTACCAGTTGGTAAAAGAGTGATTATCCTAATAGGTGGGGTTTGTATTGTTTCAGTTCCATTGTTTCTTAAAGGAATAGTTAGTTTCCAATCACATTTTCTTGTGAGGTTCTCAAATCATACAAGAAGCATGTTCACACTTTTCCTATTATCTTGCATTGGGTTGTGGTTACTTTGTGGTATTGTAATTCCTTCCAATCTGATAGCATCCTCGCCGATTGAATTTTCTTTTTCAGGAGTGGTGGAGAATCCCTTAGAATACGTCCGGCAGGCAAGTTTTGTGTTTTTTGGGATATGTATTTTCTGGCCTGTATTGATATACAGTTTATCAACTCGTTCAATACGTTCGCTATTTGCATTTCTTGCTTCGCTTATCGTCCTTTCGGCAACAATCAATTTGTTTATATTCCCTGGGGATTATGGTGTTCTAAGTAAAATACTATTATTTGATGAACCAGCCAAACTTATCGCAAATTTCTATCAGAGCATATTGCCACTCATAATGACAGGCTTATGTTTATTTGTTATTGCAATCGCATTGCGAAAAGAGAAAGATAAAGTCCTTACCGCTTTCCTGACAATACTGGTTCTTTCTTCTGCTGTGAATGGTATATACTCTATGCTCCGGATTCAGAAAGCCTTTTCTGTACATGCAGCAAATGTGCATCAAAATTCTTTGGGATTTGCAAGGTCCAATGATATTAAGCCCGTGATTCCCTTAAGTCGTGATGGCAGGAATGTAGTCATACTTTTCCTGGATAGGGCAATCAACTCATACCTGCCGGTAATATTCAATCAATTTCCTGAATTGGAGACACAATTTTCAGGTTTTAAATATTTTCCCAACACAGTCACACCTGGAAGAGTGACTCTCACAGGCGCCCCTCCAATATTAGGCGGGTATGAATATACCCCAGATGCAATGAATGCTAGAGATACTGAAAAATTGGTTGATAAGCATAATGAGGCCTTGCTCGTACTCCCAAGAATTTTCTCAGATGCAGGCTACCAAGTTTCAATATTTGATCCACCACTATCCAATTATAAATGGTCAAATGACTTTTCAATTTTTCGCAAGTATCCAAGTATTCATGTGCAAAGATTAACAGGATTGTATTCTTCTGCTTATAAAGTAGAGCATCAGCAAATTGAAGCATGGGGCCCTGCGTATGAGAGTCGTTTGATTTCCAGAAGAATACCGATGTTCTCATTCCTAAAGATAGTATTTCCTATTTTGCGAAACCTATTGTATTACGAAGGTTCCTACTTCCTTATGGATGAAAACACACAGAATATTAACAGTTTTATTGACTCATATTCTGTTCTTCATTATTTACCAAGATTAACCAATATTGTTACGGGGTCGGATTCTTATGTATTTATTGCAAACGATACAACACACGAACCGGTATTTTTACAAGCACCATCCTATGAGCCGGATGGTAATGTAACAAATACAAGTAATCCCTTGCGTGATGATTCTTTCTATTCCGAGCTTTCTCAAACTCATTACCATGTGAATGTGGCAGCGCTCCGAAAAATTGGTGTATGGCTGGAATATCTTAAGAATGAAGGAATTTATGATAATACCAGAATCATAATCGTAGCAGACCATGGAGCTGTTATTCCTGTGCCTGCTTTCAAGAATTTTAAGCAGTATGCTTCTATATCAGCCGCTTATAACCCATTGTTACTTGTAAAAGATTTTGGAGTTACCGAAGCCTTTTCTATGAATGATAACTTCATGATAAATGCGGATGTTCCTACGGTTGCGATACAAGGCCTTCCTGTCTCAACGCTCAATCCATTTACTGGGAAAGACTTATTCTCTGTAGTCGATAAGACTCTAATTAATTGTTACAACTCATCGTATAATCCAGATGAAAATCGTGGGAATGTATTCTTGTTTGATGTTTCCTCTAGCTTTTCTGTGCGGGATTCAATATTTAAAGAATCAAATTGGACTCCCTTGAGTAGTCAGAGTGTGAAGGAGCGGTAGAGTATGTTACTTCAATATATTGACCCCGGGACAGGAAGCATGCTTTTCTCAGTCGTTATTGGGCTCATGACGATGTTGTATTTCGTTGGAAAGGCAGTCTTAATTAGATTGAAGTTTGTTTTTTCTGGTGGAAGAGCTGTTATTTCGAAGAATCGAGTTCCTCTCGTTATCTATTCTGAAGGTAAACGATATTGGAATGTTTTTAAGCCGATTCTTGAAGCTCTGGAGCATATGGAAATTCGTACTGTTTTCTATACATCTTCGGAAGACGATCCCGTATTCCTTGAACACTTCGAGTACATTGAAAGTGAATTTATTGGACAAGGAAACAAAGCCTTTACTCGATTAAACTTCCTCGAGGCGGATGTCTGTTTGATGACTACTCCTGGATTGAATGTGTATCAACTGAAACGATCACGAGGGGTAAGGCATTACTCACATATTCTCCATTCTGTTGACGATGCTACAGGCTACCGACTTTTTGGTTTGGATTATTTTGATTCTGTGCTCCTTTCAGGAGACTATCAGAAAGCCCATATCAGAAAATTGGAAGAACAGCGAGGTATCCCAAGAAAAGAGTTGATTGTTGTTGGATGTCCATATTTGGATGTTTTAAAGGAAAAAGTTGCTATGCTACCGAAGGATCGACACGATAATTTCACTGTGCTTGTGGCTCCTTCATGGGGGAAGAGTGGAATTCTTAGCAGATATGGATCCTCATTGCTCGATCCTCTTGTAGACACTGGATACAGCATTATTGTTCGTCCTCACCCGCAATCCTGGCAATCCGAACAGGAAATGTTGAAGAATCTTGAAGAGCGATACACATCAAAAAATAACTTGGAATGGGATCATAGAAATGAGAACTTACAGTCTCTTTCTCGAGCAGATATAATGATTTCTGATTTTTCAGGGGTTATATTTGATTATGTATTCTTATTTGATAGGCCGTTTCTTTATGTAAATAATGATTTTGATGCTCGCCCTTATGATGCGTATGATGTAGATGAACAGCCTTGGAGATTTCGCGTTCTTCCAGAGATTGGGTATCCTCTTCAAGAGCATGATTTTAATCATATTGGCGAGGTCCTGTAAAAAGTGGTGGATAGCACATATTTAAAAGAAAACAGAATTCTTGCTCGCGAGACAGCTTGGCAATTTCAAGGTGAGAGCGGGCAACATGTTGCACAGTATCTGCAACAGGAACTTAGTACTAATCTGGTTGGCGATCAAGAGTAATTGTATATCTTTACCTACAAATAGTATTCATAGACACCAAGAATTACTCATGTTACCGTTTAATCAGAGAAGTGCTATAGTATGACTGAATTTCTCTTTTATTTAGATTGTATTGATTTTTATTAATGAAGATATAAACGTTAGATAAAGAAAGTAGATATGAAGTTCTTTATCTTTAAAGTAAGGGTCATAATGAATAAAGCTGTAGATATTTCTCAAGAGTTGACATTGGAAGCTTTATATAGCGAGTTTTGTAAGTTTGAAGAAGAGACGGAATTACTTGATTCAAGATATGCCTATATATGGGAAGGGATCAGGTTGGAGATTTTTTCTCTACTTCAGACGCAGCTATTCCATAGTCAAAGAGCACAAGATTCAGTTAAGCCTAGAAATTTACCTTTGAAGCAAAAAATCTTTACAATCATTGCTCTTGTAGGTAACGGTATGCAAACCATGATGCGAAATCATTTTTCTTTAAAAAAGAGAATGAACTTCGATATACTTTTCATCTCTGGAGGCCGACGCAAGAAAGAAGCAGATGATACTTTTTGGGATATTTATATCGATCCCTTACTAGATATTGTTGGAATACACGAAAATTTGCTCATCGAGGAGCCTTATCGGAATGCCCATATGATTCCAGCCAAAACGAAAAACATCATGTACTCTGACGATAATTATATCTGGCATATGATTCATTTCTTTAGAAGCATATTTGTAAATACTTCTGAGATTGGACTATTTTTTAAAAATATTGAATCCGATCTTAATGATACTTTCTCTGTTACAACGGAAATTAAAAAATTGGCGGTTCGATATCATGAGCTTTATTTGTTTCTGTATGGTAGATATTGGAGGCTACTCAAGAAAATACAACCAAAAATACTTTGTGTAGTATGTGGATATGGGAAAGAGCCAATAATCCAAGCAGCAAAAGATTTGTATATTCCTACTGTCGAATTACAACATGGAATAATATCGAAGTATCACCTTGGATACGATATTGGAAAGGGGAGGAAACAAGGATTTTGTGACTATTTATTTACATTTGGACCGGCATGGGTGGAAATGGCAAATTTCCCCATCTCCAAGGATAAAATTATTCCGATAGGGTATCCCTATCTCAGTACCTCGATTAATAAACTAAGCAGCGTACAAAAAAAAGATCAGATTCTTTTCATTTCTCAAGGTACGATCGGTGACCGATTGAGCGAGTTCGCAGTTGAACTTCTTAGAATCAAGCCAGCGACCGTTCGCATAGTCTATAAGCTTCATCCAGGAGAAATTTTACGCTGGGAATCCACATATAAATCTCTTTACCAGGCATTCCAAAACGCTGAATTAGAAGTTGTTGTCGGCGATACCCCCTCTCTTTATCAAATAATGGCAGAATCCAAGTGGCAGATTGGTGTAAATTCAACCGCATTATTCGAAGGAATGATGTTTTTATGTAAGACGTATATAGTTGATTTGCCCGGAAAAGAGTATGTCCAGCAGATGATTGACCAAGGAGAATTTTCGTTGATTCCCAGCCCCCACTTCCTTGACTTTTCTTATGACCCAGACAAGTTGAAAAAGCATAGGAGTGACTTTTTTTGTGATGAAACACCAGAGAGATTTAAAAATGCGATTAAAATTGCAATGGGTGATCGTAGCAAATGAGAAAATTTGATAAGGTCAAGGATCAGTTTGCTGTTCCACTGAAAGTGATGAAAGGGGCCTCTTTATATTCCATAGGCGATGTCCTGATTAAAGCCTCCGGTTTCTTTCTCATTCCAATATACACAAGAATTTTAACCCCTACTGACTATGGAATAATCGGATACCTGCAAGTGTTCAGCCATATTTTGGTCGTAATTTTGGGGTTTGGATTTCATGGAGCACAAACACGATACTATTTTGAGCATAAAGATAATCTTCCACTCGTGGGAAAGTTTATGTTTAGTATAAATGTAACGACAATTATTGCATTCATTGTCGTTTGTATCCCGCTAATTTTTATAGGGTATTTCGGGAATTGGGATATTGGTAATTCGGGTATCCCGTTTCATCCATTCATGACTATCACTCTTGTTTCGGTTTTGATTACTGTTTTGAATAATTATGTAGTTTCATCATTCCAAATGAAACAGAAATTTCTGAGTGTCATGTTGCTAAACACACTATCTTTCCTGCTGTCGACCTGCTTTACCATAGTATTAGTTGTCTTTTTTAAAAAGGGAGCTTTTGGGCGAGTCTCGGGGAATTTCTATGGGATATTAATCATCTTGCTTCCTTCATATTTCCTTTATGCAAAAAAGTTCACATACAAGTATTCATTATCTGCTCTTAAATATGCATTAGCTTTTGGATTTCCCGTTGTAATTCATCTATTGATGGGTAGTATTCATAGTTATATTGATCGCATTATGCTTGAAAGCTATCTTCCGTTGTCGGATTTAGGTATATATTCACTTGGTGTATCGATAGCTTCAGTTTTACAAATGTTTATAACTGCTTTTAATCAGGCATTTCAACCAAATTATTATGAACTAATGGAGAAGAAAGATCGGTCTACAGATAAACCTATAACTCAAATTTTTACAATTTGGCTTAGCCTAATCACCTTTGCAACGTGTATGGGAATAATTATTGGTAGACCTTTCCTCAAAGTATTTGCTGGTTTTCAATTCGGAACTACGAGTGAAGTATTTCCTTACTTATTATATGCAACATATATAGGAAGTTTTTATTATTTCTTCTCTTCACCGATTTTCTATTTTAAGAAAACGGGTTTACTGCCTTTCATTACAGGTTCGAGTGCAATAATTAATATTTCTTTAAATCTACTGCTAATCCCAAATCACGGGATTATTGGTGCTTCAATTGCTACAATTATCTCGCATTTATGGATTTCAGTTGTATCGTTTACTGTAGGACATAGACTTTACAAAATGAAATGGCCATATCTATATATTTTCATGTCGGTATTTGTAGTAAGTATTGTATTTGTCATGTATATATGAGGCTATGTTCATGTACGTTATTCTGATTGTAGCTGATTTATATGCTTTGCGTGCTAAGTCTTTATGACCGGAGGAATGCAAATGAGTAATGTTTTAATAACTGGTGCAGATGGCTTTATTGGTAGTCATCTGACTGAAAGCTTGGTTCAGGAAGGTCATAAAGTTCGTGCCTTTGTGATGTACAATTCCTTCAATACTTGGGGTTGGCTTGATACACTTCCAAAGGAAATGCTTTCAGGGATTGAGATTTTCCAAGGAGATATTCGAGATCCCAATGGTGTTAAACACGCAATGAAGGGTATGGATGAAGTATTCCATCTTGCTGCCCTCATAGCCATCCCATTCAGTTATCACTCTCCCGATACCTATGTGGATACCAACATTAAGGGAACATTGAATGTCTTGCAAGCCGCCAGAGACCTCGGACCTTCGAGAGTTTTGGTCACCTCTACTTCTGAAGTATATGGAACTGCAAAATATGTTCCGATTGACGAGGGCCACCCATTTCAGGGCCAATCACCATATTCTGCTACCAAGATTGGTGCAGACAGGCTTGCTGAATCTTTCTACCGCAGTTTCGGGACCCCCGTTACCATAGTTCGACCGTTTAATACCTATGGACCTAGGCAATCTGCACGGGCGGTTATTCCAACCATTATCACCCAGCTGCTTTCTGGGAAGGTGGAAATCAAGTTGGGTTCACTTACTCCCACAAGGGATTTCAATTATGTAAAGGACACAGCTCAGGGTTTCATTGAAATTGCAAAGTCTGATAAGACTATCGGTGAAGAAATCAATATCGCCACGCAACAAGAAATCTCAATCGGGCAATTGGCTGAAGAGCTTATCAGGCAGATTAATCCCAATGCACGAATAGTTTGCGATGAGGAAAGATTGCGGCCTGAGAAGAGTGAAGTGAACAGGTTGTTGGGATCCAATGAAAAGATAAAGAAGCTGACTGATTGGAGGCCAAGATATACATTCTCTGAGGGGTTGGCTGAAACTATTGATTTCTTCAAGTACAACCTTGATAAGTATAAGTCAGACATCTACAATATCTAGAGAAGGTGACGAATGGAGTATTGCACGCATTGTATAATACTGGACACATGGTCAAGAACCAAGTTCAAACACAGCCATGTCTCCGGCATTGATTATTTGTCAAGATTAATACTCTCTGGGATGATTTTACGAAACGAAGTAATTGATTTGGTCAAAAAGCATGAGCACGATTTGAATCTGTGGAGTGTTGAGAATTTCTCCAATTTTCTCGGGCACTCTATAACTGAGTTCAATACGATCATCGATAGGCTGTGCAACAGGCAGTTTTTCCGTAAGGATGCATTCGATAGATGGTTGTTGATGGAACCCATCCAAAAGGAAATGGATTAAGCCATGAATCAAAATATTCCGTTGTCTGTACCCAATCTCAAAGGAAATGAACTCACCTACGTGTCCAATGCTGTCCAAACTGAATGGGTTTCCACAGGCGGACCCTATGTGAATGAGTTTGAGAAAGTCATTGCCGAATACGCTCACGTACCGGGGGCAGTCTCTTGTCAAAATGGAACATCCGGCATCCATACGGCACTGTTGCTAGCGGGCGTAACTGCAGCGGATGAAGTATTGGTTCCGACACTCACTTTCATCGCAGCGGTGAATCCTGTCAGATATATCGGTGCTGAGCCGGTTTTCTTGGATTGTGACGATACACTTTGCATGGATGCAGATAAACTGAAATCCTTCTGTACTACTCAATGTAGCATGCAGGCAGGAAGGCTTATTGACAATGCTTCCGGCAGGCATGTGAAAGCCCTCGTTGTTGTACATGTTTTCGGAAACATGGCCAACCTTGAAAAAATCCTGGAAATTGCACAGACATTCAATCTCAAAGTCATCGAGGATGCAACAGAGGCCATTGGAACCTATTATCTAGCTGGCCCGTATATTGGACATCATGCAGGAACGCTTGGATTCATGGGTATCTATTCGTTCAACGGGAATAAGATCATCACCACCGGAGGCGGTGGCATGATTGTTTCTTCTGATGTTGAATTGCTTCGGCATGCGAAGCACCTAACCACTCAGGCAAAAAGCGATGAGGTCAACTTCCTGCATGACGAAGTGGGCTTCAATTATCGCATGACCAATCTGCAGGCTGCCCTTGGCCTTGCCCAGATGGAACAGCTGGAAGCTTTCATCACGAAGAAGCAGGAGAATTACCAGTACTACAAGGAATGTTTGGCTGATATCCCCAATCTGAGGTTCCTGCAATTCAGGTCGGATGTGCGGTCGAATCACTGGTTCTATTCAATATATCTTGAGGATGGATTTCCTGTTTCTCGTGATCAGGTTGTTGCTGAATTCTCCAAACACAAGATACAAACCCGGCCTATATGGGGGCTCATCCATGAACAGATTCCCTATAAGGGATTCAGGGCTTTCCAAATTGAGAAGGCAATCGATTATCAGAGGCATATCGTGAACGTACCCTGCAGCACCAATTTGGAGAAGCAGGATATTGATCGGGTGATTGCATGCCTCAAGGCAATGGCAGGTTGAGTATGGGATCACTTGAACAGTTATTCATAGATGAGCAAGCCACCATCCGGTCTGCTTTGGAATTGTTGGATAGTACCGCAAAACGCATTCTTTTAATTGCTCCTGAGGGGCATTTGAAAGCCGTTATTACTGACGGAGACATTAGAAGACATCTCATTAGGAACGGGAGCCTCGAAGACCCGGTATCTACTATCGCTACATACCATCCCAAGTTTGTCACCAGGGAAACCCGGGATACGGCCAAAGCCATCATGCGTGAGTATTCCATAACCGCCCTCCCGTTATTGAGCGACCAGGGTGTTGTTGAAGCGCTACTTTTTGCTGATGATTTGGAGCTGGTGAAGGAGTCGAACCTGCTCCTTCCTGTCGTAATCAATGCCGGAGGGTTGGGTACCCGATTGTACCCCTACACGAAGATACTGCCGAAACCTTTGATACCGATTGGTGACGAGCCGATTCTCTCCCTGATCATGCAACGTTTCGAGAAATTTGGATGCAACGAGTTTCATGTAATCGTGAATCACAAGAAAAATCTCATCAAGGCCTTCTTTGCAGATTCACCCAATCAACATCCGGTTCATTTTGTGGATGAGGACATCCCATTGGGAACTGGAGGAGGACTGTCGTTGCTGAAAGGGAAGTTGTCTGGAACGTTTTTCTTCTCAAACTGCGACATCCTCATCGATGCTGATTATGAGAGCATATATCGTCAGCATAAGCGGGAGAACAATATCATCACCATGGTGTGTGCTTTGAAGAATGTTGTTATTCCCTATGGC
>LVAX01000017.1 GCA_001604215.1 Clostridiales bacterium Firm_18 | reverse complement strand
ATTTGTAGCTTCCAGACTTTCACCCATGCCCCACTTCTCTATAGATGTACCGGCAAGAAGATCAATATTATGGCTAGTGTCTATACTAAACTTATAGTTTAGCGTATTTTCCCATGAATAAGACCATCCCTGGCTAGCTGATTGCTGAGTCCTATCACTTTGGGCTTGTGAATTAACAGAAGGGTTGATCTTATATTTAGGCACATACTGACGATACGAGCTTGAAGACATTTTATAATTAAACTGGCTTCTCCAAACCAAATTCTTAATAGGTTGAATTTTCAAAGTTGCTGACATATTCAATGCATGATTCTTGGAAATATTATTTCCGCGGTTGTATATCATGTCTCCAAGAGGATTTCCGGCCCCTGGAATTATTCCAAAAATACCACTAGCCAATAAATCATCGTACGCAAAAATATCACCACTTTCATTATAAGCAGGAGTAATGGGATTAGCACGCAACACATTAGAAATGTCATTACAATATTGATTGCCAATACCAATACCCGATTTCGTCTTATAATTATATGTCATGTTCTCAGATAACGATATCACATCTAAGTCACCTTTCTTCCAAAGCACGTGATCAGAATTTAGACGAACAGAAGTTCGTTCAAAATCAGATTGAACGGGCTTTCCGTAAATACCTTCTTGAGAGGTGTAAGACACACCCAAAGAGAACTTAGACATATCATTACCACCTACTACATTCAACGCATGGTTGGTGATTGGTGCATCATCATTATGGATCAATTTTAACCAATTGGTCCCTTGATAAGATCCGTCCATGATACTATTATATAGTCCAGATGATAATTTTCCTTCCCAGTCAATTGCTTGTCCACCCTGATTGAACATAATCAGGTCCTGCACTTCCATATATTGTTTTGCATTCAGCAATTCTGGCATCTTGGGTGAATTTTGCCATCCAAAATAGCCATCGTACGTTACTTGTATCTTACCTATTTTTCCTTGTTTCGTTGTTACAAGAATGACACCATTGGCACCGCGAGCACCATAGATAGCACAAGAAGCCGCATCTTTCAACACATCAATACTTTCAATATCAGAAGGGTTTAAAGAGTTGATATCTCCACCGGTAATACCATCAATAACATATAGAGGAGCATAACTGCCTACTGTTCCTAAACCACGGATATTAACCTTAAATCCTTCACCAGGCTGCCCTGAGGATTGAGTGATATTAACACCTGGAGACATGCTTTGCATGGCAGTCAAGGCACTAGTTGTATTTAGCGCTGCTAGTTGTTCTCCCTTTACTTGAACCGTAGCACCAGTTACTAATTTCTTTTTTTGAACGCCATAACCTACTACTACTACTTCTTCAAGAGCTTTAGAGTCTTCAACTAAAACAATTTTAATAGTAGGACCGGTTACTTTTACAGATTGGGTAACATAACCTACAAAAGAGACCTCAAGTGTTGCTCCTCTTGGTACATTTAATACGAAGTTTCCATCAATGTCTGTTATGACACCATTCGTAGTACCTTTTTGAAGTACGTTAGCTCCAATAACGGATTCACCGTATTGGTCAACTACTGTTCCTGTTACTTTACCGTTCTGCTGAGTCGTTTCAACAGCAACAGGTAAGGTTGCAAAAGCCGAAGGAACGCCACCAATCAGGAAAGAAAGACAAATCTTCGCAATTAGTGCTGTTTTTCTAGAATTAAGATTCATGCTTTTAAAAGTATTAAAAGATTAAACGACTATTCATTAAATAATAGTCAAATTACTGATTAGATAATAGTGTCTGTTAGAACTTAGAACAGAAGAGTATCCCCCTACTTCTATTCCACTAAGGAGTTTTCCAACTTTTCTTCATGCATTTAAATTTAAGTTTATAATAACATTAACAAAGGACAATTCATCTACTATTCTCCTAGATTAACTAAGCTAAGAAATATTATTTCTCTTCAAAAAACAAAAATACACAATTATATATAAGTATAACCTTTTTTAAGATTTTTATTCCCTGAATTACTGAAATCAAATATCTAAGAATAGAATAATATCAAAACACCAATATTTATACATAAATACAACAAATATGTCTATTAGATATTAAATAAAAGTAATAGCATACATCTATTTAAAATGAAAAATACATATTAATTTGCTCCAACCACAAGACATACATATTTACGATACAAAAGTAAATAAGCTAAAACATCCTAACAAATACAATTTTATCATAAACCAATACTTTATAAACAGCCAATGAGATTAATTCAACCCCATCTGCCTCCAAAGCCATTGGTTCCACTCATCGTATTGCTCCTGATACCAGTAATGACCCGTTTCAAGATATGGGTGCAATTCTTTAGATGATGGAACTGAGTTATAAGCAGCATACATAGAACTAGGTGGACAAACATCATCGTTATAC
>LVAX01000016.1 GCA_001604215.1 Clostridiales bacterium Firm_18 | reverse complement strand
TTTTGCAATTGCAATCGTCCTCATTTTTTACACTTTTTAGGCCATAGTTTTGCTACAGCCCCATTTAATCTTTTTACAATATATCAATTATGCACTTTTGCCTGCCCTTTTCCGCTTTATTTCGGCCTGGGCCGCCGCCAGGCGGGCTATCGGCACGCGGTACGGGGAGCAGGATACATAATTAAGCCCCACACTATTGCAGAATTCTATCGAAGACGGGTCTCCGCCGTGTTCCCCGCAAATTCCGAGTTTGATATCGGGGCGGGTGCTTCTTCCAAGCTCCGCTGCCATTTTAACAAGCCTTCCGACACCCGTTACATCAAGGCGCGCAAATGGGTCAGACTCGAAAATCTTCCTGTCATAGTAATGATCAAGGAACTTGCCGGCATCATCACGTGAAAATCCGTATGTCATTTGTGTAAGGTCGTTTGTTCCGAATGAGAAGAACTCGGCATCCTTGGCTATCTCGTCTGCGGTTAAAGCAGCACGCGGAATTTCTATCATTGTTCCCACAAGATATTTCATTTGTATGTCGGACGCGGCTATAATTTCATCCGCTGTTTTCGTTATAACTTCTTTTACATATTGCAGCTCTTTTGCTTCCCCTACAAGCGGAATCATAATCTCGGGCGTTATGTCAATATCGTTTTTGGTAACGTTTATTGCGGCTTCGATTATTGCTCTGGTCTGCATTGCCGCAATTTCCGGGTATGTTACCGCAAGACGGCATCCCCTGTGCCCGAGCATGGGATTGAATTCATGCAGGTCGCAAACGGTTTCTTTAAGTTCTTCAAATGATATACCCATCTCAATAGAAAGGTTTTTAATATCCTCCTGCTCCGCCGGCAAAAACTCGTGAAGCGGCGGATCCAATAAACGTATGGTTACGGGTAATCCGTTCATTGCAGTAAATAAGCCTTCAAAATCTTTTCTTTGAATCGGCAGAAGCTTATCGAGGGCTTTTTCGCGCTGTGATTTATTTTTTGCCACAATCATTTCGCGAACTATCGGTATCCTGTCTTCTTCAAAAAACATATGTTCCGTTCTGCAAAGACCTATTCCCTCCGCACCGAAACTAACCGCCGCTTTCGCATCACGCGGTACATCGGCATTTGCCCTTACTCTAAGACGCCTTGCCTCATCCGCCCAGGACATAAAGGTTGCAAAATCACCGGTCATTTTCGCTTCGATTGTTTCGAGTCTTCCCTCATAAACATTTCCGGTGCTGCCGTCAATTGAAATATAATCGCCTTCGTTGAATCTTTTTCCTGCGGCGATAAAGTATTTTTCTTCTTCGTTTATCTTTATGTCACCGCAGCCGGCCACACAGCAGCGGCCCATTCCTCTTGCCACAACCGCCGCGTGGGATGTCATTCCGCCTCTTGCCGTAAGAATACCGGCAGCTGCGTTCATTCCCTCAATATCCTCCGGTGAAGTCTCAAGACGAACCAAAATTACACTTTCTCCTTTTTTAGCGGCGTCAACCGCATCGGAAGCGGTAAAATACACCTTGCCCGTTCCCGCTCCGGGAGAGGCGGCAAGCCCTGTCGCAAGCACCTTGGAATTTTTAAGGGCCTGTTCGCTGAATGTCGGATGCAGCAAAGCGTCAAGCTGCTTCGGGTCAACGTTTAAAACTGCCTGCTCCTTGTCTATCAAGCCTTCGTTAACCAAATCAACCGCAATTTTAATCGCCGCCTGCGCGGTTCTCTTGCCGTTTCTTGTTTGAAGCATATAAAGCTTCCCGTTTTCTATCGTAAACTCCATATCCTGCATATCACGGTAATGTTTTTCAAGCTTCCCGGCAATTTGAACAAATTGCTCATAAACCTCCGGCATTACCTGCTTTAGCTGTGAAATTTTCTGAGGAGTCCTGATTCCCGCAACAACATCCTCGCCTTGTGCGTTCATAAGAAATTCCCCGTAAAGCTCCTTTTCGCCGGTGGAAGGATTCCTTGTAAAGGCAACTCCCGTACCGCTGTTGTTTCCGGTATTGCCGAAAACCATTGTCTGTACGTTAACGGCGGTACCCCAATCGTGAGGTATATCGTTCATGCGGCGATACACAATCGCTCTCGGATTGTCCCATGAGCGAAAAACAGCCTGAACCGCTTCAATAAGCTGTTTTTTAGGCTCCTGCGGGAAATCCTCGCCCATTTTTTCCTTATAATATTGTTTAAACCGGGCAACCATATCTTTTAAGTCATCCGCGGTAAGCTCGGTATCAAGCTTTACACCCTTGCTTTCTTTAATCTCGTCTATAATTCTTTCAAAATTGCTTTTCGGAAGTTCCTTTACAACATCCGAGAACATTTGTATAAACCTTCGGTAACTGTCATACGCAAAACGAGGGTTGCCGGTAATTTCGGCAATGCCTTCCACAACCTTGTCGTTTATCCCCAAATTTAAAATAGTATCCATCATCCCGGGCATTGACGCTCTTGCGCCCGAACGAACCGATACCAATAAAGGATTATCCGCACTTGCGAATTTTTTGCCTGTTATCCCTTCCAGCTGCTCTAACTTTTGCTCTATTTCAGCTATAATTTCGGGGGAGATTTTCTTTCCGTCACTGTAATATTTTGTGCATGCTTCCGTTGTTACGGTAAAGCCTTGCGGGACAGGAAACCCGAGCTTTGTCATTTCAGCGAGATTAGCTCCTTTTCCGCCCAAAAGATTCCTCATGGTAGAGTCGCCCTCGCTAAAAAGATAAACGTATTTCTTTGACATATTTTTTCCTCCCATATTTCTATCTTAAAACTAATTTAAAATTACGCTTAAACATTATATCATATTTTTCCTTATTGTCAAATAATATTTCAGCGAACTGAAATCATGCCCAATATGGCTTAGTGTATATTCCTGGGCAATGCTTTCAAGCTCGGACAAAACCCCATCGTCTGTCCTGTAGGCAAAAACCTTTTCAACCGCAGCGGATATTATATAACGCATGGCACTCAGCGCAGCTTTTGAAATGCCCTTTCCGCCCTTGCAATCCCCGCACAAAACGCCGCCGTCAAATACGGAAAAACCGGCAAATTCCCCTTTTTGCCCGCATTTTACGCAGCAATCAAGCTCGGGGGCAAATCCCGAATCACTCATAAGCCTCAGCTCAAAGGTGGCTTTTATCCTGGATAAATCATCATTTTTTACAAGCATGTAAAATGTATTAAGAGCAAGCCTCAGTGCTTTGTCGGCATCGCGCGAATCAGTGCAAACCTCCCCCAAAAGAGAGCAAAAATAAGCGGCAAGGCTCAGTTTGTCAAGGCTGGTTCGCAAATCGTAAAAAGTATGTATCGGTTCGGCGGAAACAACCGAATACCATTTGCCTTTTTTACTAAGGACAAATTCACAATAGCCAAACAACTGGCATGCGGCAATATACTTGCTTTTGTAGCTTCTGGCACCCTTGGCGCTGACTTGAATTATCCCCAATTCGGGGGTGAGTAAGGTTATTATTTTATCCCCCTCACCCACCTTGGTTTCTTTAATTATCAGGCCCTTTACCGTCGTCATCATTTTCTTCACCTTTTTTAATTGCCGAAAGTTTGCTGTATTCCAAAAACGCTTCTATATTACCCGTTTTTTCAAAAACACTCCATGCCAAGTCTCTCAGCATTTTTAAATCGCCCCCTGATGTTTAGGGTGCTACGGATATAAAATTAATATTACATGTAAGTTTAACCAAACACCAAACCGCTGATTCCCATTTTTAATTAAAACCAAAATCACTCAGATGCCGCCTGTTGTTTCTCCAATTTTCGGACACCTTCACCCAAAGACGCAAAAACACTTTTGTTCCGGTAAACCTTTGCAAATCAAAGCGTGCCGCGGTGCCGATTTTTTTAAGCATAGCGCCTCCCTTTCCTATGATTATTGCTTTGTGTGATTCCTTTTCACAATAAATGACCGCATCTATGGAAGTCAGATTCTTTTGCTCGTTAAACGTCATTTTTTCCGTTACAACCGCTATTCCGTACGGCACTTCGTCATCCAGAACATGCAGTGCCTTTTCACGGATAAGCTCGGCGCATATACTGCGCTCTGGCTGGTCGGTAAGAGTATCATCGGGAAAAAACTTCGGGCCGTCGGGCAAATACTTTTTCGTGCAAATGAGCAGTTCATCCAACCCCTCCCTGTTTCTGGCGCTTATGGGAATAATTTCGGCAAATTCCCTGACTGAGGACATCCCAGAAATTACAGGCAGTATATCCTGCTTTTGCACCTTGTCTATTTTATTAATCAGCAAAAAAATAACGGGGGATGCAATACCGCCGAGTATTTCGCTTTCCCTTCGGATATCAAACTCTGAAGCGTCGGTCATGTAAAGGAGCACATCCGCCTCACTTGTGCTTTGATTGGTCACGCTTTCCATATACTCGCCCAACTTGTTTTTAGGCTTGTGTATACCCGGGGTATCCAAAAATACAATCTGCGCCTCGCTGTCCGTAACAATGCCCATTATACGGCTGCGTGTTGTCTGGGGCTTGGGCGATGTAGCCGCAACCTTTTCGTTAAGCAGGGCATTTAGCAGGGTGGACTTCCCCGCATTCGGCCTTCCGATAATTGATACAAATCCCGATTTAAAACCCAAATAATTAACCTCCTGTTTCTTTCATCTGCGCCATCTGACAAAAAAATAGCCTGCTGCCAGATATAATGCCGCTAAAACGCTTTTTAAAGCAGATGACGTAATATCCGTTATTATGTTATGTATTATATCAGCTTTCAAAAACAAAAACAAGAAGCATGCTATCGCGCACAGCGCCGCAACAAGCACCGCACCGGCGCTTACATCCTTTGCTTTCTTGGCAAGCTCATTGTATTCCGTTGTTTCAAGGTCCACCATTGCCTCTAAGGCGGTATTGAACATTTCACAAATCAACACCAAAGCAATCACAATGGCGATAAGAACGCCCTGCTCGGGACTGAAACCGTAATACGGTGACAACAAAACTACCGTAAGTGCGGCTAATATGTGCACCCGGAAATTTCTTTCGTTTTTTATGCAAAACCAAAAACCGGCGAAAGCATATTTAAAGCTAATATATAGTTTTTTAGTCAGCATTGTATTCCGCCGTCCTTTCATTCATGCAGCTTTGCAAGGATGATTTCCATTATTTCCCTTTGCTTTTCAAACATTTCCGTTTCGTCTGGCTCATGGTCGTACCCGAGAAGATGCAGCACCGAATGGACGGTTAAAAACGCAACTTCCCTCTCCACGCTGTGCCCGTACTCATTTGCCTGCTTACAGGCACGCTCCAAGGATATGACAATATCCCCCAACTCCTCGTCGTCAAGGCACCCGTTTTCATCATAGAGAGGAAAGGATAAAACGTCCGTAGGCTTGTCCTTCCCGCGGTAGTGTGCGTTTAACTGCCGTATCGTTTCATCATCCGTTATTAAAACGCTTACACCCATGGGACTTATTTTTTCATGCTCTAATACCGCCAAAACCGCATCGCGGACCAGCTTGTCCATTTTTTTGGTGAAAACGGCCTTTGTCTGGTCGTTTCTAATATCAATCATTCCCTTATTCCTTTCTTTCTGACTTTTTTGGCTTCCTCCCTTTCATATGCTTTAACTATCGCCTGTACCAACGGATGGCGGACAACGTCCTTTTCACTCAAGCGGCAAAACGCAATGCCGTCGATATTTTTTAAAATACCGATAACCTCAACCAGCCCGCTTTTTTTACCCTCCGGAAGGTCTATCTGGGTAATATCGCCCGTTACTATTGCCCTTGAGCCGAAACCAATTCTCGTAAGAAACATTTTCATCTGCTCGGGCGAGGTGTTTTGCGCTTCGTCAAGAATTATAAATGAGTCGTCAAGGGTGCGCCCCCTCATATACGCAAGGGGGGCTACCTCTATAACCCCGCGCTCAACATATTTCTGATATGTTTCTATCCCGAGCATGTCGTACAGGGCATCATGCAGCGGCCGAAGGTACGGGTCAACCTTGTTCTGAAGGTCGCCGGGCAGAAACCCGAGTTTTTCCCCCGCCTCAACGGCAGGGCGTGTTATTATTATCCTGCCTATTACTTTATTTTTCAGCTCGGTAACTGCCATTGCCACCGCAAGGTACGTCTTGCCGGTTCCGGCAGGGCCGATACCAAAGGTTATTACGTTATTCCTTATGGCATCTATATATGTTCTCTGCCCAAGCGTCTTAGGCTTTATCTGCCTTCCCTTGGCGGTTATCGCAACACAATCCCTTCCGATAAATCCTAACTTATCATCCTCACCGTCATCTACAAGGCTCATTACATACCTGACGGTTTGCTCCGTTATTTGTTCGCCTTTTGCCGTCACGGTAATCAGCCCGGAAAGGGAACGGCGGGCCTTTTCCACTTCATCTTCCTTTTCGCCCGAAACCTTTAAGGTTGTCCCGCGATGCACCACCTGGACATTATAATGGTTTTCCAGTATCTTAATATTTTGGTCGAAGCTGCCGAATATATTGACCACCTGGTCAATTGTCTCCACCTCTAATATCTTTTCCATTGTCTTTTGCATCCTCTCTTATAACTGCCTTTTTTAAAGCTATATTTTCCAGGCATTCGTATGTTACTTTAAGCTTTTCGCCGATTAACTCCCTTTTGCTGTTTTTTATTTGAATTCCTTTAACGTGCTCAAACGCTTCCTGCCCGGCCAGCTCAAGTGCCTCGTTTATATCGCGCTGCCGCCATGTAACCTCCACCTCATAATAGTTATCGTAATGAAATGAAAAGGGAAGCACCAAATTTTTGCCGATTGAAAGTCGTTTTACATAGCTTATTCTATCATAATTCTCATATGAAATTCTATCATTAATGAAAAAATTAACATAAAAGTTAAAAAACTTTAACATATGCTTTGATTTGGATTTGCCGGTACGGGTCCTGATTTCTTCCCGATAAGGAATTTCCACCGTTATTTCATGCCACGTCGTTGCCATAACCTCACCTTCGGCATGTACATATCTTACACCTTCCCCGGCTTTGCTGTCAATGGCGCCGCTTATTAAAAGCTGACCGCCGGACACAACATCGCCTATGCTCACAAGACGTTGCCCGCTTACGGCATCGATTGACTCGATAACCCCGCTGCGCGAGGCCACGATATCGCACGGCAAATCCTTAGGGAAAATTTCCGGCTTTGAAATACGTTCCCTTACCTCAACGTAAGCGGTGGTTCCTTTAATATTTATCCCTATCCATGAGATTTTATCCAATCTTGTCATCACCGTGTTTTGTATGTGCCAAACATCAACCCCCATACTGGGCACACCCGCTTTAAGTCCGGCTTCTTGCAGCACCTTTTCTATCCGGCTTGTTTCAACCTCAACATTTCCGCTGATATCCACCACCCAGATAAATCTTGTCATCACAAACAATAAAAGCACAAAAACAACCGCTCCCAAAGCAAAGGCCTTTCTTTTCCTGTGCCTGAAAACATAAAAGGGCAGGCCCCTTCGTTTTTTAAGTATTACGCGACATCGTGATTTTTTTGCAACCGGGCGGACCATTTTAAAGCCTCTGACGCTGATATTGGCGCTGATTTGATATTTACCCTCTTTTTTTACGTTCCATAAGTATATCCCACGCCTTGCGCATATGTTTAAAAACCGTTCCGGAAACATTCCTTCGATAATTATAACCACATAGCCGTAAATGAAATTTGCAAGCCTGACAAGAAACATACCGTCACCTTCTACTCATATTCAATCTTATCAATATCGCCTTCAACCAAAACATCCACATCCGTAATTGTTTTAAGCTCAAGATTTTTACCGCTTATCGAAATTACTTTAACGTTTGTTTTAAGCCTGACATGCGCCTCGTCATATTCGATAATGCCGCCGTAATTTTCCACCGTTGCCTGATTGCTGCCGTAAACGGTAAGCTTCGGCAGGTCGAGCACAACTTCCTTGGGCATTTCAAACAACTCCGTTATTTTTTCTTTCCTTGATTTTTTCATTGCTTTATTCATTCCCTTCATACTTTAACACCTTGCAAACCCGGCGCAGCGCAAGGGCGGAAATTTAACAAGGGCAGGGCATATTGAGTTTGGCTCTCTTATGCCTAAGCACGCTGTCCTTTATAAATTTATGCAAGAAAACAAGCATTATGAATATATATATAAAGTAGGAGGGATGCCGCTTTGAAATTACTAACTGTTGTTGCGGTTTTTTTGCTTGCCGGGCTGGCAGCCGCACCGTCGCAATGCCTTGCAGGTGCAAGAGAAGGACTCAATCTTTGTGCCAATATAATAATCCCGTCGCTGTTTCCCTTTTTCGTATGCTCCAAACTGCTTATCATAACCGGAGCGGCCGAAAAGATAGGAAAATGGTGCCAGATTATTATGAGGCCGCTGTTTAATGTGCCCGGATGCGCATCGGTTGCGCTTGTTTTAGGGCTGCTAAGCGGCTATCCGGTCGGCGCCCGATGCGGCGTTGATTTGTACGAAAAAAAATTATGCACCAAATCGGAGGCTCAGCGTATCGTATGCTTTTGCAACAACTGCGGGCCGCTTTTTATTATAGGCTCGGTCGGAGTAGGAATGATGCATTCCTATCTTGCGGGCATTTTGCTGTACGCAATACACATTGCAAGCGCCCTTACCGTCGGATTTATCTTCAGGTTCTACAAAAAAAATGAGCGTATGACCCTGCCTTGTGCATCATACCGGCTTGAAAAAAGCAAGTCTGACAGCATAGGAAGCGCCCTTTCGGAATCGGTTTCAAAATCGGTTGAGCTTTTATTGTACGTTTGCGGCTTTATAGTTTTTTTCGGTGCCTTTACCGTTATGCTTGACCGCTTCGGAATTATTGCGCTGCTTGAGCACCTGCTTGGTTTGACGGGCATATCGCCCAATGCATCCCGCGCCCTTGCGTTCGGCTTCTTTGAAATAACAAACGGCGCCTTAAGGGTTGCCTCTCTTCCGGCGGGACATTTTAGGATTGTGCTCGAATCAATGCTGCTTGCATGGTCGGGCCTGTGCGTTATATTGCAGGTTTGCGGGATAATTTCAAAAAGCTCGCTGTCGGCTCCCGTTTTTATCGGGGCAAAAGCCCTGCACTTGGCAATAGCAGGCATTTATGCAATGCTGCTTATACGCCTGCCTGTAGGCAGCGTTCAAACTTTTGCAGGTAAAAGCCCGGCCCCGGCGGACGCATGGGTTTATTCGCTGATTCTGCTGTGCATATCAATCTCAATAATATTGATGCTGTGCATTTTTTGCCTTGCATACCGCAAGCTTAAAAGATAATTACAAATAAATGTATTGTATTGTTTTAAGGGTGTTTATATTATATAATTATATAAAGGAAATAATAATTTTGCGAAAGGCTAATCGAATAACATGAAAAAGCTTTTGATATTTGTTTTTATAACTTTGCTGTCACTTACGGCGTATTCGAAAACCGATATTGAGGACAAGCTTATAGCCCAAATACCGACGCTAAGCGGCTACGAAAGCCTCGAATGCGTGCAGGCCGGGGATGGTTTTGTCCTTTCCCTGACCTTTGAAGACAAAAACCCGGTTCGCCTCAATGTGCGTGAAGACGGCACTATTACCGACTATTTCGAAGAAATGCCGCCCGCGGCAAACAACCGCAAACGGCTGCCCTCCGTCTCGAAGGCAGAGGCGTCCGAAATTGCGCTGCAATTTGTACAAGCCGCCGCGGCAGATATAATGAATCAAATAAACACACAAATATACACCAATACATATGATTTTTCCTCGGAATGCTATAATATCCGGTATGCAAGAAACGTAAACGGCATAAATTACCCCGCAGACGGAATAAATATCAGTGTCCACGGCAGGGCAGGCAGGGTTGTGCGCTTTTACCGCATATGGAGCAGCGATATTGACTTTGTGCCGGTTGACGAAATAATATCCCACAGCAATGCGGAGCAAAAGTTTAAAGAAAACATAGGGCTTACGCTTCGTTACGGGAGAAAAACGGAAAACTCCCGGGTTGTGGCGTACCCCATGTATGTGCCCTCCAATACAGACTCAATAGATGCCGTCAGCGGCAATGCCATAAGCCCGGTGCCCGTCCGCTCGGCCGAAGGCTACCACGAAATGCTTGCCCTGTTTAAAAAAAACATCCCGTCAGGCGCCCCGGAGCTTGAAGGCGAAATTGAAGAAGGGCTTGTTTCGGGCAGGGACGCCCGGCTTTATGCAAGCAAAATCCGCGAACTTAAAATCGGCGGCAATTATACGCCTCAGCAGGCAAAATACTATAAAAACCCAAGCGGGGAATACCTGATTACGCTGGATTTTTCCAATTTAATCCACAGGATAAGCGTAACCCTTAACGCAAGAACCCTTGACATAATCGGTTTTTTAAATGAGGAAACGGCCGAAAAGCCCTCGGGAAACCCTATTGACAAAGAAATAATCAAAAAATCCGCAAACAACTTTTTGCTAAACTACAAAACGGAGTATATGGATCAGCTTGCACCGCCGATAATAACCGCCGCGGAAAACGGCGATAAAAAAGCATGCGCGGTTACATATGAGCGAATTGTAAATTCCCTCCCCTACAAAAGCAATTACATCCGATTTTTTATCAATTCGCAGGGTGATATAATTTCAATGTCTTCGCTGTGGGACAATATTGATTTTGACAGCGGGGAAGATATAATCAACCCGGATATGGCCTATGATATTTTCTTTAAATCCGTCGGACTCAGGCTTGTTTATATGCGCACAGGCGGCAGCAAAGCCGAGCCGGTCTATACGGTAAACCCGCAAATTCCCGCAGTAATAGACGCAAAAACAGGCCTTATTCTTTCATACGACGGCAAACCGGCAAAACCTGGCGCGTCTTTAAACTATGTCGGCCTGGATGAGCATTATGCGCGACAGCCCGCAACAGTCCTTGCCGATTGCGACATATTTGTATCCCAGGGCAATGTGGTGCTTGATGATGCCATACTGCAAAAAAACTTTATTGCAATGCTCTCTTGCATCGTTCCGGAAGAAATGCCCGTATATAACAAACAAAGCGGAATCACCGACGAAGAGCTTGAAATGATATACTCCGTCTTTTTGACAAAAGGCGTTTTGGAAAGCTCGGAAATTATGCCGGACGGATTTGTTCCCCGGGCGGAAGCGGTAAAATACCTGCTTAGGGCCGTCGGGTACAAAAACGTTGCGGAGCTTGAAGGTATTTTTAAAATACCCTTTATGGACGCGCACAAAATTCCCCCTTCCCACTACGGTTATATTGCGCTTGCAAGGGGCATGGGGCTTATTTCGGGAAGCGGCGGTTACTTTTATCCGAGCCAGAATCTTACCAATGCGGATGCTTTGATATTAATTTACAATTATTTGCGGTATAATAATTAATGCCTGCTGAATAATTCGCTTCGCGAATTATTTCTATGGCAAAAGTGTTTTTTAAATCGGTATGGAAGGTGTGTTTATGATAGAAAAGAGAATTGCCGAGCTCAAAAAACAAATCGAGCGGCATAATTACCTTTATTACGTTAAGGACAGCCCTGCAATAACGGATTTTGAGTATGACGCTCTTATGTCCGAGCTTAAAAAGCTGGAAGAAGAAAATCCCCATCTTATAACCCCCGATTCGCCGACACAAAGAATCGGCGGCAAGCCTCTTGAAGGCTTTGAAACGGTTACGCATACCGTACCCATGGAAAGCCTTAACGATGTTTTCTCAAAAGCCGAGGTGGAAAGCTTCGACAACAATGTTAAAAAACAGCTCGGTCAAAGCCCCGAATATGTCGTGGAGCCGAAAATAGACGGACTGTCCGTCTCATTGGAATATGAAAACGGTATTTTTACAAGGGGCTCGACAAGAGGAGACGGAATAACGGGCGAAGACGTGACGCAAAATTTAAAGACCATTAAAAGCATACCCCTGCGCATAAGTGATGCCCTGCCCTATTTGGAAGTGCGGGGAGAGGTTTTCATGCCGATTGAAAGCTTTGTCAAACTCAATGAGGACAGGGAAAAACAAAACCTCCCGCTTTTTGCAAACCCGCGCAACGCGGCGGCGGGCTCCCTGCGCCAGCTTGACAGCAAAATAACCGCAGAAAGAAAACTTGATATTTTTATATTCAACATACAGCAAATAAACGGCAAGACTATTGGCACACATTCCGAAAGTCTTGATTTTTTAAATACCCTCGGTTTTAAGGTAACACCTTCATACAACGTATTCAAAAATATTCAGGATGTCATTCGCGAAATTGAGCGCCTTGGTGAGCAAAGGGAACAATTCCCCTTCGAAATAGACGGCGCGGTGGTTAAAGTGAATTCCTTTGAGCAGCGCCGTATCCTCGGCAGCACCTCAAAGGCCCCAAGATGGGCGGTTGCATATAAATACCCGCCCGAAAAAAAAGAAACCGTTTTGCAGGATATTATCATCCAGGTAGGCAGGACGGGAGTTCTTACCCCCAACGCCGTGCTGCGTCCGGTAAAAATTGCGGGATCAACCGTATCAAAAGCAACTCTTCACAACATTGACAATATCACCGCCAAGGATATCCGGATCGGCGACACGGTCATAATACAAAAAGCGGGAGATATAATACCGGAGGTTGTTGAAAGTGTAAAGACCAAAAGAACAGGTTTCGAAAGAATATTTGAAATGCCCGGAAACTGTCCCGCCTGCGGCAGCGGTGTCCTGCGCGAGGAGGGCGAAGCGGCGGTAAGATGCATAAACCCCGCTTGTCCGGCGCAAAAGCTGAGAAACATTATCCACTTTGCCTCCCGTGACGCAATGAACATAGAAGGCCTGGGCGAGGCCGTGGCCCTGCAGCTTGTAAACGCAGATTTAGTTCAAACAGGCGCCGATTTATATTATTTAAGATATAATGATTTGCTTGAACTGGATAACATAGCGCAAAAATCAGCCGAAAATCTGCTTAGTGCAATAGAAAAATCCAAAACGGCGGGACTGGACAGGGTTATTTATGCCCTCGGGATTAGGCATGTGGGCAGTAAAACCGCTAAAGTTCTGGCACAACACTACAGGGATATCGATTCGCTTGTAAACGCCGGAAAAGAAGAACTTTCACAAATTTATGACGTGGGGGAAACAACCGCAAACAGCATTGTCAGCTTTTTCGCAAACGACAAAGCAACGGACATAATTTACAAGCTTCGTTTTGCGGGTGTTGATTTAACGTATAAAGGCCATACAAAGGATAACAGGTTTTCAGGCAAAACATTTGTACTTACCGGCACCCTGTCCGCTTATAAACGCGACGAAGCTGCGGCATTAATCGAAAGCTGCGGAGGAAAAGTTTCATCAAGCGTCTCACGCAAAACGGATTATGTGGTTGCGGGCGCGGACCCGGGCAGCAAGCTGCAAAAGGCTGAAGAATTAGGTGTAAAAATTTTGGACGAAGATGCTTTTATCTCATTGTTGCAATAACACAAATTTTGATATATAATATTGTGGTAGTTTTTTTAAAGAAGGAGTAGAAGACAATGAAAATCACCTCGCAGGATGTAGAATATGTGGCAAACCTTGCCCGCCTTAAAATTCATGATGACGAGAAGGACAAGCTTATTGCCGATATTGAAAGCATTATTGAGTTTGCCGATGTACTCTCCGAAGTGGATACGGAAAACATCGAGCCCACATATCACGCAATAAAAGCCCAAAACGTTTTAAGAGAAGATATCGTAACAAACAACTATGACCGGGACGAACTGCTGTCAAACGCACCAAGCAAGCAGGACGGGTGCTTTGAGGTGCCCAAAGTGGTTGAATAGGCTATAAAAGAAAGGAATTGATATCGCTTGAATTATTATGATTTAACCGCTCATGAAATACACGAGCTGCTTGTAAAAAAAGAAGTTACAAGCGTTGAAGTAACAAACTCGGTAATAGAACGTGCGGAAAAAACTGAGCCGTACATCGAAAGTTATCTTGAGCGCACATTTGAATGCGCCGTCAACACCGCCCGAAAGGTTGACGAAAAAATAGCAAAGGGCGAGGACATATCGCCTCTTGAGGGCGTGCCGGCGGCTTTAAAAGACAATTTATGCACCAAAGGGGTAAAAACCACATGCGCATCGAAAATGCTTGAAAATTTTGTGCCGTGCTACGATGCGTTTGTTGTGAAAAAAATCAAGGAGCAAAACTCCCCCGTTTTGGGCAAGCTTAACATGGATGAGTTTGCAATGGGCTCATCCACGGAAACATCATATTTTAAAACAACCAAAAATCCATATGATATAAACAAGGTACCGGGCGGCTCCAGCGGCGGCTGTGCGGCGGCGGTATGCGCAGGGAGTGCCGTATACGCCCTCGGCTCGGATACCGGCGGCTCTATAAGGCAGCCGGCTTCCTTTTGCGGAGTCGTAGGACTTAAGCCCACATACGGGCTTGTTTCACGCTTCGGGTGCGTTGCGTTTGCCTCCTCCCTTGACCAAATCGGCCCCATTACAAGGGACGTTACCGACTGTGCCAACGTATTAAATTCAATTGTCGCTCACGATGAATTAGACAGCACCTCGCTTGACATACCGAAGGTTGATTATACAAAAGCACTGACAGGCGACATACGGGGAATGAAAATCGGAATTGCAGCGGACTATATACAAGACGGTATAAACGAAGACGTTAAAAAAGCTTTCCTGTCCGCCGCGGAAACCTTTAAGGCATTAGGCGCCCAGGTCGGGGAATACACAATGAAGGCGGCAAAATACGCCCTTCCGGCATATTATATTATTTCCGGTGCCGAGGCAAGCTCGAACCTTGCCCGCTTTGACGGCATACGCTACGGCTATAGGAGCAAAAAATACGAGGATTTAACCGAGCTTTACAAAAACACAAGAAGCGAAGGCTTCGGCGCGGAAGTCAAACGCCGCATTTTAGTCGGGACATATGCGCTTAGCGCAGGCTATTACGATGCGTATTACAAAAAGGCTCAAAAGATTCGCACCGTAATAATAAATGATTTTAACGAACAGTTTGAAAAGTTTGACTTTATCATCACCCCCACAACCCTGTCAACGGCTTTTTCAATCGGTGAAAAAATAGAAAACCCGCTGGAAATGTATCTTAACGATTTATGCACCGTTTCGGTCAACATAGCCGGACTGCCCGCAATTTCAATACCCTGCGGCTTTGACAGCGGCGGAATGCCGATCGGCCTTCATATAATAGGGAAAGCCCTTAGCGAAGAAACAATTTTAAGAGCCGCATATGCTTTTGAGCAAAACACCCGGTTCAATAAAAAAAGAGCAATCGTAAAAAACAAGGAGGGCAGAGAAATATGAGTTATGAAACCGTAATAGGTCTTGAAATACATGCGGAGCTTTCAACCGCAACAAAAATGTACTGCGGCTGCCCTACCTCTTTCGGAAGCGAGCCGAATATGCATTGTTGCCCGATCTGCCTTGCCATGCCGGGCACCCTGCCCGTACTTAACAAAAAGGCGGTAGAATACGCGATAAAAGCAGGGCTTGCAATGAATTGCAGTATTACTGATATGGGAAAGCAGGACAGAAAAAATTATTTTTACCCGGACCTTCCCAAAGCATACCAGATATCCCAGCTTGACACCCCTATTTGCGTAAACGGATATATTGACATAACGCCGGGCGGCAAAACAAAGAGAATAAGAATAAACAGGATACACATAGAAGAAGACGCCGGAAAGCTTTTACACGACGCTGCCGGCAGCTCAACATTGGTTGACTATAACCGGGGCGGCACCCCCCTTATAGAAATTGTAACCGAACCGGATATTTCAAGCTCGGAAGAAGCACGGCTGTTCTTGGAATCCGTCAAGGCAATTCTGCAGTATATAGAAGTATCCGACTGCAAAATGGAGCAGGGCTCGCTGCGCTGCGACGTTAACATAAGCGTTCGCAAAAAGGGCGAAAATAAACTCGGAACAAGAACCGAAATGAAAAACATTAACTCATTTAAAGCCGCCGTCAGGGCAATCGACTTTGAAAGCAACCGGCATATAGAAGAAATTGAATACGGCGGCAAACTGATTCAGGAAACACGCCGCTGGGACGATGCCAAAGGCGAAAGCTTTTCAATGCGCGGCAAAGAGGAGGCCCAGGATTACAGGTACTTCCCCGACCCTGACTTGGTTTATATCGCGGTCAGCGACGAAATGATTGCCCAAATTAAAAACTCCCTTCCCGAACTGCCCGCCGCAAGGAAGGAAAGGTATATAGGAGAATACAACTTAACGCCGTACGATGCGGAGCAAATAACAAATTCAAAGCACCTTGCCGATTTTTTTGAAGAGTGCATTTCGTGCGGGGCAACGCCAAAAACGGTGTGCAACTGGCTTATAGGAGACATAGCCAAAACGCTTAATGAAAAGAACGCAGAGCCGGCCGATATTCCTTTCTCTCCCGCTCAGCTTTCAAAGCTTATTGAGCTTATTGAAAAAGGAACAATCAGCAATACGGCCGGCAAAAAGGTTTTAAGCGAAATGTTTGAAAAGGCGCGAAACCCCGAAGAAATAGTAAAAGAACTGGGCCTTGTCCAAATAAGCGACGAGAGCGCTTTGCTGAGAATAATTACCGAAGTTGTATCCGCCAACCCGAAGTCGGTCGAGGATTACAAAGCGGGCAAGGACAAAGCCATAGGCTATTTGATAGGCCAGGCAATGCGTGCCACAAAGGGGCAGGGCAATCCTCAAATTATAGCCAAGCTTCTTAAAGACGAGCTTGACAAAAACATTTAGCCTTTTTCGGCTGCGAGATTTTTACGGCTTTTGTTTTGTGCCCTTTCGTAATAAACACAGGGATTGTCTGCTGCAACTACCATTGCCGAAACACTCTCAAGCGTGCATTTACCGTCCTTTTGGTATAAACAATCGCTCAGGCAATTAATGGTTGTCACGCATCTCACCTCCCATATTATTTTAAGCAGACAGCAGCGTAAAAATTCACAAAATAAAGAAAATAAAACGTTCGGGCGCGTATCGCTTTCCAAAAGCGCCTCATCTCGCCGAGCGAGCGCGAAATTGAGCGTATTTTTCGCAATTTCCTATAAGTTAAATAATTGCATATTACAATGCAACAAATTAAGCACAGGCAGAAATTTATTCCCTGTGCTTAATTTAGGCATAAGAGAGCCTTGGCTCCATATGCCCTGTCCTTGTCCTTCCGGTTTGTCTATTTTGCAAGTCCTAAGTATAAATAATGCCCGAATTGTTTGAAATCGGCGCAAATGCCGATTTCAAACAATCGTCCGGCATTTGCCGTTTTGGCAGCTTTTTCGGCTGCTTCAGGCATTGTTTATATTAACAACCCGCCGAGAAAAATCCAGCGGATTGGGAACAGGGGGGATGCCCACTATCATATTATGAAAGGGCCGGCAAATATGTTCTTGAAAAATCCATTTGTACCGTCGGGGCGGGTAACACATGTAATTGTTGATAAAAATGCGCCCGATGAATTTATTTTAAACTTAAAAAACTGAAGATTACACCGATACCGACAAAACCCCTGCAAAAAATTCCCGCGCCCGTTTCAACCCATCCAGACATGCAAATTTTTCACGCCGGGAGCGGAAAAGTTATATGCGAGCCGAACCTGCACGAATATTACGTATCTAGGCTTGCACCGCTCGGCATTGAAGTTATTGCCGGCAAAACCCATTTGTGCAGTAACTACCCATATGATATTGCATATAATATAGCAAGGGTATCAAATTATGCCCTTCATAAAACATCTCATACAGACGGCAATATTTTAAGGCTTTTATCCGAAGAAGGCATCCGTATAATCAATGTTGCGCAGGGTTATACTAAATGTGCCGTATGCATCGTAGGTGAAAATGCTGTGGTAACATCTGATTTGGGTATTGCCAAAGCCTTAAAAGGCCTTGATGTTGAAGTGCTTGTAATTGAAAAAGGCGATATAAAGCTTGAAGGGATGGAATACGGCTTTATCGGAGGAACCTGCGGCCTTATCGGCCCAAGATTGCTTGCATTTTGCGGAAATATCGAAAAGCACCGCGACTACAAACAAATAAAAGCCTTTGCAAAAAGACACAATACGGATTTAATTTCGCTGTGCAGCGGTAAGCTTATTGACATAGGCTCGATAATACCCATCAAACAGGAAGTGATATATTGGAACAATTATCAATAATTACAGACACCAAAGCAATTCATGATACACTGCTTGAAAAAATCAGTTCCGAGATTGGTAATGAGGCAACGGTTGATGTCGGTAAAAACTCCGTTGTGTTAAAAAGCAAGGATGAGCACAGCAAAGAAAAAATAGTAAATGCCATCACAAAAACAATTGTTGAGCAATACGAAAACAAACTGATATCAAAGCTTATAAATCAGAATTATTTTTACTTTAATCTGCCCGACAGAAAGCGAATATACAAAAAGGCATTGAATTATACAGGCAACGATGCCGCTTTCAATACACTTGTAAACACAAAACTTAAAGAATATCTTGGAACAACCGATAAGCTTATGATTGACGGTTTTGTAAATTTCAGGCTGAAGGATTACCAAAATGAGCTTGAAGAGGTAATTGACAAGGCCGTTGACGATTTTATGGTTGAAAAGGAGTACAAGGAATTTATCAAGCTGCTCAAATATTTTGTTGAGATACAAAATCCCAAGTACAATATAATAAATATAATTCCAAGCGGTGAAAACTATCATATATATAACGAAGCCTTTGAGGATATTACCGCTTTGTGTTCAAAGGATTTTTTAAAAGGTGATGACGAAAAAATCTCCTCGGACGATTTGCTGATAAGTATTTTAATATCCGTTGCGCCACGAAAAATATGTATTCACAAATGCGAATGTATAACCAATACGGAACTGATTTCCACAATCAAGCAGGTCTTCTGCAAAAAAGTAACCATATGCGGCGGCTGCAAATTTTGCGATAACTGATGCCTGCTGAATAATTCGCATCACGAATTATTCCTATGACAAAAAAGTTACACCTTTAAGCCGGTATGCGGTTGCATGCCGGTTTTGCAAATTGGAAATCTTTTATTGCCTTAAATTTATACATATTTCCCTTCCATTTTTACCATACTAATCGTGTAAAGTAAATCAATATCCGAATTGCCCAGTGTTTTATTCAGGCAATCCCGACCAGCGAGGATAATTCCCTTTTTTGGCGAATTTACTTCGCAAAGTATTTTTGTATTTAAAATTTAAAAATAATAATTATGGAGGAAGCAAATATGAAGGCTACAGGAATTGTGCGAAGAATTGACGATTTAGGCCGTGTTGTTATTCCGAAAGAAATAAGGCGAACCATGAGGATAAGGGAAGGCGACCCGCTCGAAATATATACGGACAGGGACGGGGAGGTTATTTTTAAAAAATACTCGCCAATAGGAGAGCTTGGAAATTTTGCGACTCAATACGCGGAAACGCTTTCAAAAACATCCGGCCGTCCTGTTTTAATTACGGATAAGGATAACATTATAGCCGTTTCGGGCGTACCGAAAAAAGATTTTTCAGAAAAGAAAATTTCAAGCGAAATTGAGAAAATCATGGAAGATAGATACGCTTTCGTACAAAAAGGAACCGAAAACAGGCGTATCCCCATAATTGACGGGATCGACAAATATATTGCCTCGGTAGTATACCCGATAATCGCGGAAGGCGACAGCGTCGGCTCGGTTGTTTTCATGTCGGACGATCAGCACATGAACGTCGGCGAGGTTGAGGAAAAGCTGGCGCAAGCCGCATCTAACTTTTTGGGAAAACAAATGGAACAATAATACCGGGCAGGGTAAATATAATAAAGCGTTCGGGCGCATAGCGTTTCCCGAACGCTTTTATTTAATCATACATTTGCCGAGGAACGCCTGTATCCTCCTCCGCCTCTTTTTGAATCCATGTTTCGGCGCAAGGTGGATATTTTTTCATCACTGTCCTGCATAAACATCTTGATTTTTTCTTCAAAAGACATACCGTCAAAGCTAACCTTAGGCCCGAAATCATATTCATCAGGTTTTGTTGCATTTTCTTTTTTCTGCTGCTCAATGGCCTTTTTTATCGAAAGGCTTATTTTTCCCTTTTCGTCTATTGAAATAACTTTTACCTTTACAACATCGTCAGCTTTAAGGTGGTCACGAATATCCTTAACGTAATCAAGTGCCACTTCGGAAATATGAACCAATCCGGTTCTCCCGTTAGGCAGCTGTATAAAAGCCCCGAAATTAGTGATGCCGGTTACCCTGCCTTCGACTATCTTGCCTACTTCAACTTCCATACTATAAATATTTCCTCCTTAAAGCTAAACGAGTTTGCAGACTCATATATATAATATTATTTTTTTTGCGTGGCATCATAAAAGATTATTTCATCGGGACGCGCAAAGCCAAGCTGCTCACGGGCAATTTTTTCAAGATATTCGGGTGAACCCGCAAGCTCCATTTTTTGTTCAAGCTCTTCTTTTACCTGCTGCTGCTGGGCTATTTGCTCTTCGATTTTTGCCAAAGCCTGCTTTCTGCCTTCTATTTCAATTTGCTGCGATATTAATATGGAAGATATATATCCAAGCACAACAACAATAAGAACAATTTTTATTTTTTTGTTCTTATTGCCAGGCCTTTTATTCTTAGATGAAGATGTCCTTCTCATCATTATCCTCCGATAACACTCATCTTTTTCACATTATACATTATTTTTATACGAAAGTAAATAGTTTTTTTTATCAAATTCTTTTATGAAATTTGTTGAAATTTGATATTCCGATACTTATTTTGTTTTTAAGGTGCCTGCCGCTTTTCCTGCCAAGCCTAAGTACCAGCAGCAAAGGCTTTTTAACAATCCTGCATACCAACAAAGCGGGCGCCATTACAATTTTAACTATAAAAATTAAAACCCTCGCGACAAAACGAAGCACCAGGACGGATACTTTTATAATAAGAGGGCTTATCGTCAAAAAATACAATACCGTTCCGATGAACAAGGCAACTAACTGAAAAAACCTTATCTCACCGCTGCTTATTTTTAAAACAACCGCAAAAAAAACCGCCGATGCAACTATCCAAAATACAATATCCTCCGTTGTCGCAACTATATTGCTTGTACGAAACAAACGTCTTGTTATCCTGAATAAATCAAATAAAAAACCTATTGCCCCGCCGCAAAATATGCATACGGCAAACACAAAGCATTGATTCGATATTGAAACGTTCAAGCAATCACCTACCTGAACATCTTTGAGAGCAAGCTGCCTTTGCTTTTTTTGCCGTAGCCGTCGCTATAAAGAATACTGTCGATTTCCCCTTCGATTATAAGCTCTCCCACATCCACATTAAGCTTGTTGATTCGAAAGTTTGCTCCCTTTACAATCAATGTTCCAAGTTGTGTGGCAAGTATGACATTTTCGTTGTCAAAGCTGTCTACGTCTATTACCCCGGTAGCGGTAAGCTTTACCCTGTCTTCAATAATTATATTGCTGCCCGTGTTTTCATCCATTTTGCGCACCCCCGCAAATAAAATATATAATATACATATATTATATATATGAGGGATATATTTATATATTACAGCGCAGTATCAATTTCTACTCAGTTTAAAACTTTATACATCTCCGGGGCCTCGGATTTGGAAACATGCTCCGCAATGCTGAGTATCTGAGCCTTAAAAACTTTTTCCCCGAACCTTATTTCCAATATGTCCCCTGCTTTAACCTCGGTTGACGCCTTTGCAACCTTTCCGTTTACGCTGACACGCCCCCCGCTGCAGGCTTCGTTGGCAACCGTTCTTCTTTTTATTATTCTCGAAACCTTTAAATACTTATCAAGCCTCATATGTTAACCTCCCGCTATTTTTTAAGCAAGTGCAATCTATCCAGCACGATGGCGGCTTTTTTGCCCATCGGCAGCATTTCAATATCCGTTTTTGTAACCGCTCCCACAAGAAAAACAAGCACGGTATATACAATAACACCTGTTACTACTGCCAAAAGACCGGATGATTTAACCCCAAAACCAATGTCCGACAGCATATTGAGCATGAAAACAACAATTATCCCCATGCCCGCGGCCGAGGCTACAGGCTTAACCACAAATTCGCCCAAGCCAAAGCTGATCCCCGTAATTTTTATTATACATATAATATTAAGCGCGGCTATTATAAAGTAACAGGCAATGGTTCCCAATGGCGCCCCGTCGATGTTCAGTGAAGGTATTGCCACTAAATAATAATTTGCAATAATTTTTACCATACACCCGATAAGCATATTGATAACCGGAATGTGCATTTTCCCGTATGCCTGCAATATGGCGTTTGTTACCTGTACAACCGAAACAAACACAATTGCAAGTGAAATGGTACTCAGCAAATCCCGGGCAAGCGAATCGTTAAAAATAAGCTGCAAAACCGGCCCGGCAACAACCGAAAGCCCTGCTGCACACGGCAGGGAAAACAAAACGGTTATCCTGATTACGCTTTTTATTATCCTTTGCGCACCGTTTATATCACTTCTTGCCAGCGCCCCGGATATGGCCGGCAAAACGCTGGTTGAAAGAGCGACTATCATGGTAAGGGGCAGGTTGAAAAGCTGCACGGCATAGCCCGAATAAAGCCCGTAAAGCTTGTTTGCCAGGCTTTCGTATATGCCCCCGCTGATTAAAACGCCTCCGGTTAAGCTTATGTATTTTTCCGCAAACTCCGGCGTAACCTGGGTTATTGACTGTAAGCGGTTCATAATAGTCATCATATCAACCACATTTGTCAGACTGGCAACCGATGCGCCTATCGTTATGGGAAGCGAAATCACCAAAAGCTCTTTTGCAATGCTGAAAATCCCGCGGGCTTTTTCATGCCTTGTCCTGCCTGCACCCCTTCGGTCAAATATAAAAAACGTACCGGCCAGCAGCAAGCTTAAAAAAGTACTGCAGGTCACCCCGAAAACAGCCCCCGAAGCGGCTTTTTCTATGCTGGCACTAATAAACCACCACGCAAGAATTATCCCTATTACAAGCTTCCCCAGCGCCTCTGTAACCTCGGACAGGGCTGTGGGATACATATTTTGCTTCCCCTGAAAATATCCCCTCAGCGCGGACACAAGGGCCACAAACAGTACGGACGGGGCAATTGCCTTGATGCACAGGGCCGCGCGTGTGTTTCCGAAAACCGAGGAAAAACCCTCCGCCCCCCAGTACAGCAATCCGGCGCCGATTGTCCCGATTATTCCGAGAATAATAAACGCAACATAAAAAATCCGGCTTGCCTCACGTCTTTTCCCCAATGTAACGCTTTCGGACACCATTTTTGAAACCGCTATCGAAAATCCTTTGGCTGCGAGCACAAAAAAAGCGTAAAGCGTGTATGATGTATTAAAAAGTCCCATCCCGTCCTCTTTTATCAAATTTGTAAGCGGTATTTTAAAGATCGCACCCAATACCTTAACTAAAGCGCTTGCCGCTACAAGAATCAATGCACCGTGCAAAAATGTCTGTTTGTTCGCGCTTGTCAAGCAGCATTCCTCCTATTTATATATCTTTTTTGTTTATTTGACTGATAAAGTTTTACAATTTTAACCTTTCAGTTTGACATAATTCTGTAACATATTTTCGATTTTCAATCATTAATCCACAATGTCCACAAAGTTTTCCACAGGCCGGACAACTTATCCCGTATGGGGAAAAGGAATTTTCCACATAAATAACAATGCGGCTTGCGGGGATACCAATTTGTAGCATATTAGTATAATGGGTTTACATAATATATATATTGTTAAAAAACCGCTGCTAAAAATCCCCCAAATCCCGCGTCGCTGCTGCATTCAGGTCATATCCAGCAGTTTTGCGCGCTTCCAGGTCAAAATAACCTCTTGCCGCAACCATGACGGCATTATCGGTGCACAAAACCGGCTCGGGGCAATAAAAACCGAGGCTGTTTGCCTCTGCCATGCTTTTTGTCATTTGCCGCAATAAAGCATTGGACGCAACCCCTCCGGCCAAAGCAATATTTTTTACCCCCACGCTCAGCGCACATTCAATCAGGCGCTCCGCCAGAACGCCGCAAACCGCTTGCTGAAATGATGCCGCAATATCCGAAACGGGTATTTCTTCGTTTTTTTGCTTTAAATTGTGCAGCATGTTTATAACGGATGTTTTAACGCCGCTGAAGCTAAAATCAAATGAATCTTCAAAATGCACCCTGGGAAAAGCAAAAGCATTGCTGTCACCCTTTTTCGCACTCTCCTGTATCGCGGGGCCTCCCGGATAGCCGAGCCCCAAAACCCGCGCAATTTTATCAAACGCCTCGCCTGGGGCATCGTCGCGGGTTTTTGCCAGCACACTGAATTTTGCCCAGTCCCGGACATGAGCAACGGTGCAATGGCCTCCCGAGGCAACAAGGCAAACAAAAGGAGGTGCCAGGCCGGGCGAGGAAACATAGTTAGCGGCAATATGCGCCTCGATATGATGTACCGCAAGCAGCGGCTTTTTTAATGCAAATGCAAGGGCTTTCGCATAGTTAACCCCGACAAGCAGCGAGCCCACAAGCCCCGGGGCATATGTTACGGCTATGGCTGAAATATCCCCAAAATCCACTCCCGCTTCATCCAATGCCTGCTCAACCACAAACGATATGCTTTCGATATGCTTTCTTGAAGCTATTTCGGGAACAACACCGCCAAAAATTTGATGAAGCTGTATTTGAGAGGCGATAACATTTGATTTTACGGTAAATCCGCCTTCGCAGCCCACAACGGCGCAGGCCGTTTCATCGCATGACGACTCTATTGCAAGTATATGCCCCATATTTTACTTCATTCCTTCCTTATTGTAAAATTCATCAAAACGGCGTCCTCGTTATTGTCTGCATAATAATTTTTACGAAGCCCGACTTGCTCGAAGCCTTTTTTTACATACAATCCGATGGCAGCCTCATTTGATTTTCTGACTTCCAGCATCAGGACTTTTATTTTGTTTTCCTCGGCAATTTCAATAAGCTTGTTTAAAAGCAAAGAGCCGAGACCTTTTCTTCTGTATCGCGGCGATACCGCTATGTTTGTAATGTGACCCTCATCGAGTATTTTCCACATTCCCGCATAGCCCGCCACCTCGTCCCCGGCCAAAGCAACAAAATAAACGGTAAAAGGACTGCCCACCTCCGACTCGAACATTGCTTTTGTCCAAGGGTCGGAAAAGCATTCCCCCTCAAGCATGACTATTTCGTTTAAATAACCTTTTTCAAACGGAACTATTTTAAAGCTTATACCGGATACTCCTTTTTAAAAAATATTTGTTTTATTATTTGCCTTCTATTTTTTCCGCAATGATACCCAACAGCTCTTCAAGCTGTGCAAAACATGCCCTGTATTCTTCAATGTCTTTGCCGAAAGGGTCGGAAACATCGCCGCTTTTCCCGGCATATTCGGACAGTGTAAAGCACTTATCCTTTACTCCTTCAATCATTGATTTGTGGCCTTGCGTCATGCATAATATTAAATCGGCGTCCAAAACAAGCTCCTTAGTTAAATTCCGGGCTTTATGGCCCGATATGTCAATTCCCTTTTCCATTGCCGATTTAATTGCATTTTCACTTGCCCCGGCCCCCTCCTGCGCCATTATTCCGGCGGAGGATACACAATGCCCGGGCAGTATTGCTTTTAAAATTCCTTCCGCCATAGGGCTCCTGCATGTATTCCCGGTACAAACCAAAAGAATGTTCAAAGCTTAAAGCCTCCCTGTTTTTACTTTCAATCGGATGACACCACATTATTCCCCGCCGCCTTGTACAGCCGGTTGCGGGTGGCCAAGTTTATTCCGGTATCGTCCATATCCTGAGCAAAAATCACATCAATATCCGCCCTGTCAAGGCTGCGCAAATGGGCAAATAGGTTAGAAGCATATTCCTCGGGCCTATCCCCGAGATATAAAACAACGCAATTCTCCGGGAATTCTCCCGCTACCTGTGAAATAACGCCCACTTTGTTGTATTTGGGCGCATTTTCGTTTATATACTCAATAAAATTTCCCCTTACTACAAAAAGAGGAGCGCGGGGAGCATAATGCCGGTATTTAATTCCGGGCGACCTTGGTGTCTCACCGTTTTTGCATTCAAAGCACCGCTCAACGGGACCCAACACTTCGGTAAGCTGTTCGTAGGTAACACCTCCGGGCCTGAGCAGTGCGGGCACCTCCCTGCTCATGTCGATAACGGTGGATTCCAGACCGATGCTGCATTTCCCTCCGTCCACTATTGCATCTATCCTTCCGCCCAAATCATGTGCCACATGTGACGCAAGGGTAGGGCTGGGTTTGCCGGACGAATTGGCGCTGGGTGCCGCTATCGGTATTGTGCATTTTTTCAGCAGTTTCAGTGCGACTTCGTTTTTCGGCATACGAAGGGCAACGGTGTCAAGCCCTGCCGTAACACAATCGGGGACAACCGGATTCTTTTTAAGTATAATCGTCAGCGGACCGGGCCAGAAAATATCCATAAGCAGTTTGGCAGCGGGAGGCACCGCTTCCACAAGAGGCAGCACCGCTTCAAAGCAAGCAATATGCACAATAAGCGGGTTGTCCGACGGCCTTCCCTTGGCCTCAAAAATGCTTTTAACCGCCCTTTCGCTGAGAGCATTTGCGCCCAGGCCGTATACCGTTTCCGTAGGAAATGCAACAAGCCCGCCGCCTTTTAACAATTCTGCGGCGCGGGCCAAATCCTCATCCGAGGTTGTAAGCATAAGTGTATTCAAACCCGTTATTTTCCTTTCATACAGAACTCGAGCTGTTATTGTTGCTCAACTTTTCGGCCTGATAGTGCGTGATTAAAGCATCGATTATCTCGTCAAGCTCGCCGCTGAGTACCGCGTCAAGCTTATGCAAAGTCAAGCCTATTCTATGGTCGCTTACCCTGCCCTGCGGGAAGTTATAAGTCCTTATCCTTTCGCTCCTGTCGCCTGTTCCCACCTGGCTTTTGCGCTGTTGGGCTATCTGGGTGTTTTGTTCCTCCTGCATCAGGTCATAAAGCCTTGAACGCAGGATTTTCATGGCTTTATCCTTATTTTTATGCTGGGATTTTTCATCCTGGCATGAAACAACAAGCCCTGTTGGTATATGGGTTATGCGCACAGCCGAATCGGTTGTGTTTACGCACTGCCCTCCCGGGCCGCCCGCACGGAAAACGTCAATCCGCAAATCATTCGGGTTTATCTCAACTTCAACCTCCTCGACCGTCGGCAAAACAGCAACGGTAACGGTGGAGGTATGTATCCTCCCCCCGCTTTCGGTTGTGGGGATTCTTTGAACCCTGTGCACGCCGCTTTCATATTTTAGCCTGCTGTAAGCTCCCGTACCGCTGATTTCAAAAGAAACTTCTTTAATTCCCCCAAGCCCTGTGGCGTTCATGTTAAGTATTTCTACTTTCCAGCGCTTCGACTCGGCATACATTGAATACATTCTGAGTAGATCGGCGGCAAATAAAGCGGCCTCGTCGCCGCCTGCCCCGCCCCGTATTTCCACGATAACGTTTTTTTCATCGTTGGGGTCTTTAGGCAGCAGCAAAATACGAAGCTCCTTTTCAAGCGAAGCAAGCTTTTCCCTTCCCTCGTCGTATTCCGACTGGACAAGCTCCCTAAAATCGCTGTCAAGCTTTTCTTCAAGCATTTGCTTTGCTTCATCCACTCTTTCCTTTTCAGCCTTGTATTCCCTGAATTTTTCAACAATCGGGGCAATATCGGCCTGTTCCTTGCATAAGCTGCGAAACTTTTGCTGGTCTGCAATAATATCGGGGCTGCTGACCTCGGAACAGAGCCGGTTATATCTTTCCTCAATAAATGACAATTTATCAAACAACTAATATTCCTCCACCTATTTTAAGTTTAACTGTCCGAGGGAAGCCGCCTTTAAATAAGCATTTATAAAACCGTCAATGTCGCCGTCCATAACCGCGTCTATATTCCCCATTTCAAAGCCGGTACGATGGTCCTTTACCATGCTGTACGGGTGAAAAACATACGAACGGATTTGACTCCCCCATGCAATATCCTTTTGTACTCCCTTTAAATCTTCTATTTTTTCCTTTTGCTCCTGCTCGGCAAGCTGCAAAAGCTTTGATTTTAACATTTTCAGCGCCGTTTCACGGTTTTTATGCTGGGAACGTTCGTTTTGGCATGAAACAACTATCCCCGTAGGGATATGCGTGATACGGATTGCGCTGTCCGTTTTGTTTACATGCTGCCCCCCCGCTCCGCTGGAGCGGTATGTGTCAATCCTTAAATCATCCGGGTTAATGTTTATTTCAATATCATCCGCAATTTCCGGCATTACCTCAACCGATGCAAAGGATGTATGCCTTCGCCCCGAAGCATCGAATGGGGATATGCGCACAAGACGGTGGACACCCTTTTCGGCCTTGGCGTATCCGTAAGCATTCAAGCCTTCCACCAAAAAGGTGACACTTTTTATTCCCGCCTCTTCTCCTTCAAGGAAATCAAGGGTTTCAACCCTAAACCCCCTGCGCTCCGCCCAGCGGGTATACATTCGAAACAGCATTTGCACCCAATCCTGAGCCTCCGTTCCGCCTGCCCCCGAATGAAGCGTCAATATTGCGTTGTTTTTATCGTAAGCGCCGGAAAGAAGTGTTTCAAGCCTCATATTTTCAATCTGCATAGTAAGGGCCTTGTAACCTTCCGACACTTCCTCCAATACGGATTCGTCCTCCATCTCAATCCCAAGGGAAACAAGGGTAACCATATCCTCCCAGTTTCGTTTAAGCGATTCGTAGGAAGATATCTTATCCTTAAGCTGCTTTGCCTTTTGCATAGTCTTTTGGGCTTTTTCCATATCCGCGTAAAAATCGGGAGATGCTATGTCGTTGTCAAGCTTTTCTGCTTCCGCCTTCAGCCCTTCAACGTCAAAGTGAATCCCTCAGTTCAATTATACTTTTCTCCAGCCCGTCAAGAGACAGCCGGTATTCTTCCAATTCCAGCATATAATCACTCCAAAGCTTTTAAATTTTATTGACCGCAGCATTTTTTATACTTTTTGCCGCTGCCGCACGGACAGGGGTCGTTCCTGCCGACTTTTTTACCTTTAACCACCGTTTTGCCTTTTGCGCCGGTACTTCCGCTTTCCCCGTGTATTGCCTGTGTAGGCTGGGCAACCTGCTCACGTTTTATATCCTTGGCAAGGCGGGCATGGAAAATATGCTTGACGGTATCCTCCTTAATTGCGGCTACCATCTCATCAAACATATCCATTCCTTCAAACTTAAATTCTATCACCGGGTCACGCTGGGCATAAGCCCTAAGTCCTATTCCGGCCCGAAGCTGGTCCATTGCGTCGATATGATCCATCCACTTATTGTCAACAACCTTCAGCAAAACCACACGCTCTAATTCACGCATAGACTCCGCGCCGAATTCCTGCTCTTTTTCTTCGTACTTTTCGTGGGCGGCATTTGAAATAAGCTCTCTTAACTCTTCCGTTAACATTTCTTTTCGCTTGTTCTGATCTATTTCCAGACGCAAGCCGAAATATTCCATCATAAGCAGCGACATTGTCTCCCAGGAAAAGTCCTCACCGTGCCGTGCATCGCCCGCCGTACTGCTTACAATCTTTTCGACAACGCTGTCAATCATTGATATTATATTATCCCTCAGGCTTTCGCCCTCCAGAACCTTGTCGCGCTGAGCATAAATCAGCTCTCGCTGCTGGTTCATAACATCGTCATACTGCAGCACATGCTTTCTTATGTCAAAGTTTCTGCCTTCCACCTTCTTTTGCGCGCTTTCAATCGCATTCGTAAGCATTTTTGCCTCAATGGGCTGGTCCTCTTCAAGCCCTAAGGTTTCCACCATGTTCATCAGACGCTCCGAGCCGAACAGGCGCATTAAATCATCCTCAAGGGAAATAAAAAACTTGGATGCCCCAACATCCCCCTGACGCCCGCTTCGGCCTCTCAGCTGGTTATCTATGCGCCTGCTCTCATGGCGCTCCGTGCCTAATATAAAAAGTCCTCCGGCTTTTATTACTTCCCCGCGCTCCTCCTCAACGGCAGCTTTATGCTTTTCAAAAAGCTTCTTAAAGGTTGCCCTTGCCTCCAATATTTCCTCATCCTGTGTTTCGGCAAAGCTTGTCGCTTCGTTTATAAGCTCGGGGGAATAACCCATTTTCGCCATGTCACGCTTTGCCATGTGCTCCGCATTTCCGCCAAGCATTATGTCGGTACCGCGGCCGGCCATATTCGTTGCAATCGTTACGGCACCCTTTTTTCCCGCCTGGGCGATTATTTCCGCCTCTTTCTCGTGGAACTTGGCGTTTAAAACCTCATGGGGTATTCCGTTTTTTTTAAGTGCCGCGGAAAGTGCCTCGGATTTTTCTATCGTAATGGTACCCACAAGCACAGGCTGCCCCTTTTCATGGCACTCCTTTATTTGATTTATTATCGCTTGAAACTTGCCCCTTTCGTTTTTATAAACGGCATCGGGCAAATCTACACGCGCAAGCGGCATGTTTGTAGGGATTTCAATAACGTCAAGCTTGTATATTTCCTGGAACTCCCGCTCTTCGGTACGTGCGGTGCCCGTCATGCCCGAAAGCTTTTTATATAAACGAAAATAATTCTGGAATGTAATGGTGGCAAGGGTTTTACTTTCCCTTTCAACCTTAACCTTTTCTTTCGCCTCTATAGCCTGGTGCAGGCCTTCGCTGTAGCGCCTGCCGAACATAAGACGGCCGGTAAACTCGTCAACTATTATTACCTCTCCGTCTTTTACCACATAGTCGATATCCCTGCGCATAATCCCGTGGGCACGTATAGCCTGGTTAATATGGTGCGAAATTGTAAGATTTTCAGGGTCGGAAAGGTTTTCAAGACCGAAAAATTCCTCCGCCTTTTTTATGCCCCGCTCGGTAAGTGTGGCGGTTCTTGCCTTTTCGTCAACGATATAATCCGCTTCAATATTATCATCGTGCTGTTTGTCGTCGCTTTCTTTGATTTTTATATATTTTAAACCGCGGGCAAACTTGTCGGCGGTTTCGTAAAGAGCGGTTGATTTGTCGCCGGGGCCCGATATGATAAGGGGAGTCCGCGCCTCGTCTATCAAAATACTGTCAACCTCGTCCACAATAGCAAAGTTGTGGCCCCTTTGCACCTTTTGCTCTTTGTATATAACCATGTTGTCACGCAGGTAATCAAAGCCAAACTCGTTATTTGTGCCGTAGGTAACATCCGCAGCATACGCATCGCGCCTTTGGCTGTTTTCAATACCGTGGACAATTAAACCGACGGAAAGGCCCAAAAAGTTATAAAGCTTTCCCATCCACTCACTGTCACGCTTTGCAAGATAATCGTTAACCGTAACGATATGCACACCGCCGCCGGTCAGAGCGATAAGGTATGCCGGAAGCGTTGCAACAAGCGTCTTGCCTTCGCCCGTCTTCATTTCGGCTATCCTGCCCTGATAAAGCACCACGCCGCCCACAAGCTGCACGGTAAAATGCCGCATCCCGAGAACACGCCTTGAAGCCTCCCGCACCACAGCAAACGCCTCGGGAAGGATATCATCCGCGGTTTCCCCTTTTGAAAGGCGTTCTTTAAACTCTGACGTTTTCGCTTTAAGCTGACTGTCGGACAGTCCTTTCATACTGTCCTCCAAAGCCTCGATCTTTGCAACTATCGGCATTATCCTTTTTAGCTCACGCTCACTGTATGAACCGAAAATTTTTTCGAATAGATTATTCAAATAAACACCTCATTTTTATACGTTCAAACCAAAAGCATGTTAAAGCTTTATACTTTACACCTGCTTATCCCTGTTTTTTTTCGCAATCTTGTAAGACAATGTCATAAGGCTGTCGCTTATGTGAACATTTTCTATTTCAATTCCCTTGGGAACTTCAATATCGGTGTACGAAAAGTTTAAAAGTCCCTTTATGCCCGCGTTTGCAAGGCGAAGAGCAACCGGCCCGGCAGCCGATTTCGGAACGGCTATTATTCCGATATCCGGTTTGTGCTCGGCTATAAAGTCCTCTACAGTTTCAATGTCCATTACCACGCGGCCTGCAACAAAAGTGCCTATTTTAGCCGGATCATTGTCAAAAACCCCGCTAAGGTGAAATCCTCTTTTTTCAAACGACTTGTACGCCGCAAGCGCCCTTCCTAAATTGCCGGCTCCTATAATTATTGTTTTATGCCCGTTGTTCAGGCCGAGAATATCCGCTATCGAGTCGTGAAGGCTTTGCACATTATAGCCGTAACCCTGCTGCCCGAAGCCCCCGAAGCAGTTTAAATCCTGCCTTATTTGCGAAGCGGTAACATTCATTTTATCGCTTAACTCTTTTGAAGATATTCTTGTAATATTGTTTTCACGAAGCTCGCCCAAATACCTGTAATACCGGGGCAGCCTTTTTATGACCTCAAAGGAAATCCTTTTGGAAGTGCTCATTATATCTCCCTCCCTACCATTATTTTATCTTGGTGATATCATAAGGCGTAGTCTGATACACATGATAATTCAGCCAGTTGGAAAAAAGCAGGTTTGCATGGGCACGCCACAAAACCTTTGGGCGCTGCTTGGGGTCGTCGTCCGGAAAATAATTCTCCGGCAAATCGGTATCAAGCCCCCTGTCCAAATCCCTGTAATATTCCTGGCTGAGGGTTACATCATCATATTCACAATGCCCCATAATAAAAATCTGCTTGCCTTTTTTCGATGTTACAAGGTACACTCCCGCTTTATCCGATACCGCAAGCACTTCAAGTTCGGGCACCTTGCTTATTTCTTCCTCCAAAACCTCGGTATATCTTGAATGGGGTGCGTAAAAAACATCGTCAAACCCGCGCATCAGCATTTTTGTCCTGCGCTTTATCTTGTGTTCGTACACCCCGAACATTTTTTTGCTGAGGCGGTATTTTTTTATGCCGTAATGATAATAAAGGGCTGCCTGCGCCCCCCAGCATATATGCATTGTGGAAGTTACGTTTGATTTTGTCCACTCTAAAATTCCGGCCAGCTCGGACCAGTAATCAACCTCTTCAAATTCCATTGTTTCTACCGGAGCACCTGTTATAATCATACCGTCATATTTATTGTTTTTAATTTCGTCAAAAGTTTTGTAAAAGGTAAGCAAATGCTCAGCAGGAGTATTTTTGCTTTGATAGCTTTGCGTTTTGACAAGCTCAATGTCAACCTGCAGGGGAGAATTGCCCAGCAGGCGCAAAAGCTGCGTTTCGGTTGTGATTTTTGTCGGCATAAGATTTAGGATTGCAATTTTTAAAGGTCTTATATCCTGCGTCAGCGCCCTTTTTTCAGACATTACAAATATATTCTCGGCTTCCAATGTTCTTTTGGCAGGAAGATTGTCTGCAATTTTAATAGGCATTTCACTCACCCTTTCGCTTCAAAAGACAATTACTTCGGAGTTCCTTTTTAATTATTATAGCAGATGTATATTAAATTGACAAGAATATAATAATATATTTTGGAAGGTAGTGATATGTTGAATAAAACTCCCTTGGCAAACGATAACGGTGAAAATACAAATACCGAGCCTTCAAACGACAATCCGAAGGACAGCGGTATAATCGAATCAAAAAACTCCCGTCATAAAATACAATGTCTTACGATTATCGGTCAAATAGAGGGGCATACCGTACTCCCCCCTCAGACCAAAAGCACTAAATACGAGCATGTAATACCTCAGCTTGTATCCATTGAAGAGGATAATACGATAGACGGACTGCTAATCCTGCTAAATACAATAGGAGGGGACGTCGAGGCCGGGCTTGCCATTGCGGAAATGATTTCGGGCATGTCAAAACCCGCCGTTTCACTTGTTCTGGGCGGGGGGCACAGTATCGGGGTACCTATGGCCGTTGCGGCAGAATATTCTTTTATAGTACCCAGCGCAACAATGACCATTCACCCGATACGAATGAGCGGAGTTGTTATCGGGACCTCTCAGACGTATGATTATTTCAGCAGGGTTCAGGAGCGCGTAGTTTCATTTATTGCAAGCAATTCGAAAATATCGCCGGATGAATTTAACCGACTTGTACATCAAACCGGAGTAATCGCAAACGACGTCGGAACAATACTTTTCGGAGAAGAAGCGGTCAGCCACGGCATTATCGACGAGGTAGGCTCAATCAGCAAGGCATTGGAAAAGCTGCATAAGTTCATTGATGAGCGGAAAAGCGGAAAAGCGGAAAAGCTGAAGAGCTGAAGAGCTGAAAAGCTGAAAAGCTGAAAAGCGAAAAAGCGGAAAAGCTTAAGCTCTTTAGCTTTTCAGTTCTGCTCACCCGAACGGCCGTACAACCGACATTGCACAGTTTTCTTCGGTAAAATGGCTTTCCTTTCTGTCTTGCGCTTCTTTAAGAGTTATTTGCTCGCAAATTTGAGGATATTCAAAAATGTCAATTCCTTTAAAAATATTCGAAACAAATGTATTCGAAACATTCTCGACGCTGTTAAACAGCCTCAAAAAACGTCCGATAAGCACTTTTTTGCAACGCTGGAAATCATCCGGGAGTAGCTTTGCTTCCCTCATTTGCTTTAAAATTATTGCTCTTGCGGCTTCCGGGTCGGTACTTTCCCCTCCCATAACGGTGTGGGCATAATCTGTTTCGGAAGAAAAATCAAGTTCAAAGCTGTCGTTTATCAAGCCCTTTTCGTACAAGGTGTTATATAACGGGCTGCTTTTTCCCGCAAGCATTTCAAGCAAAACTTCCGTTGTTATTTGCTTTCTGAGCATATCGCCGCCCCGCTGCTTCAGCTCACTGTCCTTAAAACCAAGCAGGAAGATAGGCAAGGCAACGCTTAGCCTTTGCTCCGAAACGCTTTGGTTAATCCGCGGCGGCTCCTCGGGGTAATGCCTGTTTATTTCCCCAATAGGAGAGGCTGTAACATATTTGTCCGCAAGCTGCTCAACCCGTTTGCAGTCAACATCGCCGCATGCAAACAAAATCATATTCGAAGGATTGTAAAAGGTGTTGTAGCATTTGTACAAAATATCCTTGTTTATCCGTGAAATGCTTTCAACCGTTCCGGCTATATCCTTTTTTACCGGGTGGCTGACATACATTGCGCTCAAAAGATTAAAAAACACTCTCCAATTAGGGTCGTCGTCGTACATTCTTATTTCCTGGCCTATAATACCCTGTTCCTTCGCAACATTTTCGTCGGTAAAATACGGCTTGCTCACAAAATCAAGCAATATTTCCAGATTTTCATAAAAGCCTCCGGTAGCCGAAAAAATATAAGCCGTTGTATTAAATCCGGTAAAAGCATTTGCCCAGGCTCCGGTTTTGCTGTATTTTTCAAATACATTGCTGCCGTCCGGCTGCTCAAAAAGCTTATGCTCCAAAAAATGCGCGATGCCGTCGGGTACCTTGGTTTTTTCCGATTCGCCGGGAACGGTAAACTCGCTGTCAACCGAACCCACACGGGCGGCAAAGCTGGCATAGCTTTTGCTGAAGCCGTTTTTCTGCAGCACATATATTTTAAGGCCGCTCTTGTGAACGCCTCTGTATAATACTTCGCCAAGTGATTTGCTTTGTATTTTTTCAAATTCCATAATGGCTTTATGCTTCCTTTCCTTTTAAAAAGTATATCGTATCGACGGTTACGTCCTGTGCCGCCCTTACAACCTGCTCGGCGGTTATTTTTTGCAGCATCCCGCAATACTCCTCAAAATCCCACGGTGTCCCGGTGATAAGGCGGCTTAGCCAATAGTCCTCGGTAACGATGGCACTGTCCGACATTGATCTTATGTTGTTGACGGTTGCCTTAACTGCAGCGGACAATTCCGCCTGCGTAACATTGCCTTTTTTTACTTCGTTTAATTGAAGCATAATTTCATCGTATGCTTTTTGGAAATTTTCAACTTCAATCCCGGAGCCTACGGTCATTATGCCCTTGAATATATCCATTTTTGATGAAACGTAATACGCAAGCGACAGCTTTTCCCTTACATTATTAAAAAGCTTGGAGGAGGGCCCACCGCCAAACAGTTCGTTAAATATCACCATGGCGGGATAGTTCTCGTCCGTGGCTCTTGTTTTTGTCCTGAATCCCAGGCAGAGCTTTCCCTGTGCGATATTTTCCGTTTCAACGACTTTTTTAACCTCGCCTGCTTCCTTAACGATAACGTTTTCGGGATACTTTGTTTGGGATGTTTCAATCCGGCTGAAAGCATCCTTTAAAAACTCCACGGCAAAATCAATATCCGCGTCGCCGCAGATAAAAATATCAACCGGGCTGCTCAGCAGTACGTTTTTATAATGCCTGAAAAGTATCTTTTCGTCTATTGCTTCAATATCCTCCACGAACCCAAGCTCTCTTATGCCGTAAGGCTCCGCTTCGCACATTATTTCAATACACCGCATGTGCGCATAGCTTTTTTTATCGTTGATTAAAGCCAAAATCCGCTGCCTTAAATTATCCTTTTCCTGATTGACGTAATTGGCGCAAAAACCCGTTTGGTCTGTAACCATGCTTTTGGCAAGCAAAAGAATATTTTCAAATATGGCCTGGGATTTGCCGATATATTCTTCGTTTGCAAACTCAAAATTAACATGGATTATTTGCATGTCCCCTTTTTTGCGCACCCCTGCGTCAAGCCTTGCCCCGTACAACTCATCCAGCCGCTTTGACAGCAGTGCCGTTTCGGGATACAGCGGACACGCCCTGCGCAAAACATTTGCGGTAAGCGCGTTAAGCGTCACCTCGCCGCGGGAGAGGGGACGGCGGAAGTAAAATCCAAGGGTTGTTGTTTTGAATTTTTTTGTCTCAATGTAATGCACATTAATTCCGTTTTTAATTTGAATTGATTTAATGCTCATTCATGCCACCTGCCAACATAAAAGTTGATATAATCCTTTCAATAAAGTATTGAATAAAGCGTTCGGGCGCGTAGCGCTTTCCCGAACGCAACCGCTCGCCGCGCGAGCGTAAGCGTAGGCGAATTTATTTCGCCGGAGCGTGAAATTGCGCTTTGCGTAATTTCCTATATATTATAAAAAATACGGCAATTCTGCCGTCATTTAAAAAGCCCGTGTTATCGGACTTTATTACTTCTATTTTTTATTTTTTTTAACACTTTTATTCTTAATATTTTGCATACGGTAAAAATAAGCTATAAACTCAACGACAAGCGAAAGGCCTATCAGTATAAACAGAATTTCCATAAGCCTTTTCGTGTTTGCAAAATAACTTAAAAACGGGATATAGTTTTTAAGGAAAAACAATATGGGGTGCATCGCAACGCACCAAAAAAAGCCCGCCGCCGTTGCAAAAAGATAAATTGCGGTAATTTTATAGCTGTTTCTTTCTGCCTTCTTCCACAACACAATAAATACAATGCCGGCTGCCGCGCAAATACCGAATAAAACCCAAAGAATCTTAGGCATTGCGCTGCCCAAAGTCCCGCCGTACTTAAAAAGGCTTGCGTTGTATATGAAAAGAAGTATTATGGACGCGCCGATAGCATATGCGAATTGCAGCAAAAAATCATTTGCAATTTTTTCTTTTTGGCTGATTTTTATCCTTACATTTGAGTTAATTGAAGTTTTTTTCTTTGTCATATCTTTAACTCTCCTTACAAATCATTCAAAGAATACATAATTATCGCAAGTACGGCGGCCGCAGCCGTTTCGGTACGTAATATTCGCTTGCCGAGCGTAACGGTTGGAATGCCGCTATCCCTTGCAAGCTGTGCCTCTAAGGGATCAAATCCTCCCTCGGGACCGATAAGGAAGCACACATCAGGCGGCCTTTTGCCTTCTATAACATCCTTTAGCCTCACCGTTTGTTCTTCCTCGTAAAACATTATCGGCAGCCCGGCCCGGCTCATCTGCCCGATTGCCTCATCGAAGGAAATTACATCGCCCACCTCGGGAATAATGCCCCGTCCGCTTTGCTTTGCAGCTTCACGCGCTATTTTTTGCCACCTTGTCAATTGGTTTGCGGAAGGTTTTGCAACACACCTTTTGGAATATACCGGAACTATTTTCGCAACCCCAAGCTCGGTGGTTTTTTGGATTACATATTCCATTTTCCCGTGCTTGGGCAGCGCCTGATACAATACCGCCCTAACCGAAGGCTCGGCATCGCATTTGTAAGTTTTCACAATACTGGCGGTTATTTCGTTTTTTGATACGGTTTCAATAACGGCATCATAATCCCAGCCCAGGCCGTCGCACAAAGTAACGCTCTGCCCCTTTCCAAGCCTTAGAACCCTGGAAATATGCAAAGCATCTTCACCTTCTATAACCGCGCGTCCGTTATTAATCCGGCTTTTTAAAACAAAAAACTTCGGCATCTTTTCATAGCTCCGGGTAAAAATTAAGTGCTAACCGCAATTTTAAAACATTATATCATTGTTAATTAAAAAAAACAAGTGCTAAGAATAAAAATTTAACCCGCCGGCAAGCGTTAATATATTGTTAATATTTCGTTAACATTTTATGCTTTTCTTTGTTGTATATTAAAATAAGCGGGCATTTTTATGAAAGAGAGGGCTGCGCTTGAAAATTAGTACTCATTTGTTTATTGAAATGAAGGTTAAGGAGTTTATAGACCAGAATTATTCATACAATCTCGGTATAAATGTACTTTGCTTCGGAAACGTGCTTGCGGACATATCGCATCTTACCGCGATGCACCCGCATTATCATACAAAATCGATAAATTACATCAAGAATAAAATAAAAAGCCTTTGCGAATATATCCCCGGGCTGTCGGACGAGTTCGGTATCGGATACATGTTAAATCTCGGGGTGGTAACCCATTATATTTGTGATTTTTTTTGCAAGGCACATGCGTCCAATAACATCGGAAGCCCTAAGGAACATTTAAAATATGAATATACGCTAAGGGATTATATTGAAGACAATTTCGAGAAATTTGATGATTTTGATTTTATGCATGGCTTAAAGCCTGCCCGGAGCTGTGATGAAATTGCTTCGCAGCTTGATAAATGGATAAAGGAATACCATTTAACCGAGCATAACTGCGAAAAGGATATAATTGCCGCGCTGCGCGCTTCATGCTATATAACCGCTTCCGTGATGGAAATATGCTGCGAAAGAAAGAGGCGCATTCTCGAAATGTTTCTTACCGCATTTGCCCATCCTAATCCTTTGACGTATCAAGGGCACTGATTATTTCTTCGGCAATGCCTTTAATAATTCCGCACGCCGGGACGGCAGCAATCATGCCGATAAGCCCGAAAAGATTTCCTCCTGTTATTACCGCCATAATGACAATAATAGGATGAAGTCCGATATAATCCCCGAGAATTTTTGGTGAAATATACGCTCCTTCAATCTGCTGGACGACGATAAACAATATCGTCGTCCAGATTGCTTTTTGCCATGATACCGCAGCCGCGGCAAATACCGCGGGAGCCGCGCCTAAAAACGCCCCGAAATACGGTATTACTTCAAGCAGGCCCGCAAAGGCGGCAAGCAGCAGGGCATGCCTGATTCCAAGCAAAACAAGCCCTATAAACAACAAAACGCTCATAGCCAGGGCAACTCCAAGCTGCCCGCATATAAACTGCTTAATTACAATATCCGTTTTACTTGCAACGTTAACGACAAAGCGACGCCAGCTTTTCGGAATTAAAGCAAGCAGCGAGCTTTTTATTTTTTCCCTGTCCAGTATCATATAAAAGCTAAGCACCAGACCAAGCACCACGTTGACCGCCGCGCCAAGCGTCGAAAATAAAGTCATTATCGCCGACCCGGCATATCCGAATATGGCATCGTGAAACTGCATGATAATACCTTCCAAATTGTCCAAGGCGGGAAAGTGCAGGGAAATGCCGGCAATATAGTCGGTAATTGTTTTTTTAAGGGCGGAGGCTCCCGAAATAAAAAGAGGGGTTCCAATCGAGAAGGTCAAAATTATCAGAAGTATCACAGTCAAGTAAACGACAACAAGTGCCGGCCTGCGCCCCAGCCCGGCATTTTCAAGCTTTTTAACGGCAGGCGTAAGGGCATAGGCAAATATCGCACCCCAGAAAAGAGGATAAACGGCACCGCGGGCAATATATAAAAAAACGGCTGCCGCAACTGCAAAGGCGGCAAGCAAATACTTCCTGTTCATTTTAAGCTCCATTTCCGCAAACGGGCAGAATGAATTTATTTAATTTAGATAAAGCGTTCGGGAAAGCGCTACGCACCCGAACGCTTTATTTGTCAACCGGCATAAATGGCGCAAATGCGCCATTTATATATTTCTATAATAGTTTTATTTCATTACATCAATTACATTATCCGCTATGGAACCGATAGTTGTAAATAATTTTGATGTCTTTTTGGCAATCCTCCTGCGGTCCCGCTCGTCTATCGGGTTGGCTACCATGGAAATACCCATACCGATAACCGCTCCCGTCACCATTCCTTTCACAAACGAACCTGTATTCAAACTAATCACTCCTTATCTTTTTTCTCGTTATTATTATTTCCAAAAAAGCAGCCCTTATTAGCATTAATTTTTTTTCTTCCGTGCAGCACGTCCTCCGCAAACCCCTCCGAGATTTCAAAATGAGTTATCTTACCTATCTCGGTATTAAACAAAAAATCACTTATCCTGCCCCCTTCGCCCCGCGCCTTCGGTATAGGGGTGCCTCTTGCATTTTGCATAAAGCTTACGGCATGCACATCTTTTTTAATATTTGAAACCGGCTCAAACGCATCTCTGCCTTCAACGATTATTCCCGATTTGTCTGTTTTTTCAACGCTGCCCGAGCTTAAGAAACGTGTAAATCTCAATACCTTGCCGGTTTTAACCATATAACCTTTTATACGCATGTCTTCCGGATTAAAAATAACATCGCACACCCTGCCCATAAACACCCCGCTCCGGCTTAAAACGGGTTTGTTGATAAGGTTGCTGATTTTGTTTGTTCTTTCCATATCCATAAGCAATATTATTTCCCGTTTTCAAAAAAATATATTGACAAAAACAATTTTTAGGCTTAAAATTTAAAGTGAAAAACTTCAGGGACGGGTGAAATTCCCTACCGGTGGTACAGCCCACGAGCCGTCAAGGCAGATTCGGTGAAACTCCGAAGCCGACAGTGACGAAAATAAAATTTATTTTCTAAGTCTGGATGAAAGAAGGTCATATTCTTGTTTTAAATGTTTTGTGCTGTCCCGATGAGTTTTTTCATCGGTTTTTTTATTTTAGGCATATTAAAATATTTTAAGGGGGACTTGAAAAATGAAGAATTCAAGAATCAGAAAGCTTTCGGTGACTGCCGTAATGTCCGCTTTGGCGGCAATACTTATGTATATCGAAACACCAATGCCTTTTTTCCCGTTTTTTTTAAAGCTTGACCCAAGCGATTTACCCGCAATAATATGCTCCTTTGCGGTCGGCCCGTTATGGGGCGTTGGGGTGCAGCTGTTTAAAAACATCATACATGCGCTTTCAACCCAAACAATGATTGCCGGAGAAATTGCAAACTTTTTTGTGGGAGCCGCCTTTGTTTTGCCCGCCGGGATTGTTTACAATATCCTCCACACAAAAAAAGGCGCAGTAATAGGGCTTATTGCGGGCACAGTAACAATGGCATTAACCGGAATTTTTACGAATCTGTATATAACTCTGCCGGTTTATTCACTGCTTATGCCGATAGAAGATATTATTAAAAAAGCGGCAAACGCCAACAGCTTAATCAAAGATAAAATTTCGCTTATAATATACGGCATTACGCCTTTTAACCTTTTTAAAGGAATTCTGATTTCAACGGTAACGCTGCTTGTATACAAGCCGCTTTCGCCGATTTTGCATTTTAACGTTAAAAGCCGCAATGCTGATATAAACGAAAAAAACTAAAACTGCAGATTTTTCCTGTACTCCGACGGCAGTTTCCCCATGATTTCCTTAAAAATGCGGCGAAAATAAACGGCGGAGGAAAAACCCACACGGGCAGCAATATCGTCAACCGTATATTGGCTGCCCAGCATGGTAATTGCGTTTCGTATCCTTACGTTGTTGCGATAAGCGATAGGAGAGCACCCGAGTGCGCGCTGAAACAGCGCATAAAATCTTGACTGGCTTAAATGGCACAGGCTTGCCAAATAATCCACGGGAAATTCCTTTTCACTGTTCATTTCAATATAGTCAACAGCTTTTTTAATTTTTTGCAGCGCCTGGTTCTGCGGCTTTGCGCAATCAAGCATCGGCAATATGTCGGCATACAAGCTGTAAAACGCGCCGTATGCTTTTAACAAAAAGCTGCCGCCGGCGGATAAATTAAGCCGCACACTTTCAAATTGCCGCAAAAACTTATCCGAATCCATTTTATCAATCTTTTGCAGGCAGAACCTTTGGGGCGAAAATTCGGAGTAACTGTTTTCAAAGTGAAAATGTATTGCATAATACATAATTTCGTCCGCTCCGTGCCAATAGGATATGTACTTTGATCCGACAGGTATAAAAAATACCTCGCCGCTTTTCACTTCAAAACTTTTATTGTCCGCCTCAAAATACCCCTCCCCTTTTTGCATCACCGCAATAGTGGAAAACGGACGGGGATTGGAGCGCCAGTCGCAAACATGCTCCGACAAATATTCGTATTTTGCCGCCTGCAATTGATTCAGGCCAAGATTTGAATTTTGCATGACGCCCTCCCAAAAAAACAGTAGTATTGTTATCATATTCAACAGAATAGCACATTGCATTTTATTTGTCAATTCAATATTATATACATGTACACGGCCAATAAACAAGGAGGCTATCGGTATGATAAAAATCGGACAAATCGGAATGGCCCACGACCATGCGGAAGGGAAAATGAGCTGTGTTCGCAAGTTCCCAGACGTATTCGAAATTGTGGGCATTGCGGAGGAAAATCCCGAAAATATTAAAAAATTCGGAAATAGAGACTGCTACCGCGGCCTTCCCGTAATGAGCGTGGAAGAACTGCTGAGCATACCCGGTCTGGATGCGGTGATGGTTGAAACTAAAGAGCTTTCTCTTGTCCGTATAGGTCAAAAATGTATCGACAGAGGAATACATATTCACTTAGACAAGCCCGCAGGCGGCAATGTTAAAGATTTCGAGCGCCTTCTTTGCGATGCCGGGGATAAAAACCTGATAGTACAGCTTGCGTATATGTACCGCTACAATCCTGCCGTTGAGTATTGCCTTGATGCGGTAAAAAGCGGCATGCTGGGTGAAATATTCCGGGTGCATGCCGTCATGAACACATACCATCCGCCGGAAAAACGGGCCTGGATGAAACCATTCCCCGGCGGCAACATGTTTTATTTAGGCTGCCATATGGTGGATTTGGTGCTGCTGATGCTGGGTTTTCCCGAAAAGATTACATCCTTATGCAAGTCTACGGGATTTGACGGTGTCAATGTCGTTGACATGGGCTTTGCGGTGTTTGAATACAAGCGCGCAATTGCAACGGTGGAAGCAATGTCAAACGACATAAACGGGTATGGGCGAAGATCTCTTTTGGTATGCGGCAGCAAAGGAACAATTGAAATCCGCCCTCTTGAAGGCAGCTACAATGGGCAGCCCACGCTGGCTCTTTCCTTTAAAGAAATGACAACCGGGCGTGAATACACGGATTGTAAATGTATTGTACCAATGCCCGCAGTGACAGGGCGATATGACAAAATGATGCTTGATTTCGCCAAAATGATAACAGAAGGCAAGAAAAACCCCTACAGCTACGAATACGAGCTTGAAGTCCAAAAAGCCCTGCTTGCTGCCTGCGGTGTTGCAGAATATTTCAGCAATTAAAAAAGGAGAGTTCTATATGAAAGCAGTTGTTATAACGAAAAATAAAGATTTATTATGGACGGACGTGCCGGACCCCGTTTTATCCGATGGTGAAGTGCTGGTGGAGATTCACGCCGCCGCCCTTAATCGTGCCGATTTAATGCAAAGGGAAGGAATATATCCTCCGCCCCCGGGCTGCCCCGATTGGCCCGGCCTTGAAATAGCCGGAGTTATCAGGGAAATGTCTCCCGAAGCAAAAAAAGAAAGCCAATGGCAAATCGGCGATAAAGTATGCGCGCTGCTGGGCGGCGGTGGATACGCACAGTATGCCGCCGTTCACCATACAATGCTTATGCCTGTTCCGAAAGGACTTTCCATGGTTGAAGCTGCCGCCCTTCCGGAAGCTTTTGCAACCGCATACCTGAATTTATTTATGGAAGGCGGCGCAAAAGCAGGCGATGTTTTGCTTATGCATGCAGGAGCAAGCGGCCTTGCAAGCGTAATAATCCCCATGGCAAAAGCTTTTGGTTTGCGGGTAATAACCACGGTTTTGTCCGCCGAAATTGCAAAATCCATTGCCCATCTTAATGCGGATGTTGTTATCGACACCTCTGTGGATAACGTGGCACAGCGGCTTAAAGCCGAAGAAGAAAAAGGTTGTCCCGTAAACATTGCCATTGACTGCCTCGGCGGCGAAATGGCGGGGGAATGCCTGCCATACGTTGCCTATGGCTGCCGCTGGATTATAATTGCCACACTTGCGGGCGATATATCCGCTATAAACTTACGTACAATGTTTATGAAAAATATCCGTCTCATAGGCAGTACATTAAGAAGCAAGCCGCAAAATGTAAAAGCACATATTTTAGCATGCCTGGTTAAAGAAATATGGCCCAAGGTTGAAACGGGCGAAATCCGCCCCACAATTTTCAAAACCCTGCCCGTTACCGAAGCACAAGCCGCGCATTCCCTGCTTGAAAAAGGTAAAAATATCGGCAAGGTTGTTTTAGTCATAAGGGATTAAAGCCCTATAATTTAAAAGGCAAATTTCACCGCACCGGGAATGGCATATTATTTTTCGTTTAAATTTTAAAACTCAGTACCGGGGGCTGTAGCAAAACTATGGCCTAAAAAGTGTAAAAAATGAGGACGATTGCAATTGCAAAA
>LVAX01000015.1 GCA_001604215.1 Clostridiales bacterium Firm_18 | reverse complement strand
CGCCCGCCTGGGGATGTTGAACTTCTTCTGCTTGTCGTATTCCCGGGCATACTCATAGTAAATGTAGGTGCCTGCGGAAAGTGGATATTTCGGACTGACTGAGCCGTTGTTCCGCAAAAACTGAGCCACCCATTTCGCTCAAATTGAGCCATATATTTCGGGGAAATTGAACCGGTTGAGGCAGTCAGCACCACCTCAACCAGAAGTATCAGTACTCTTTTCAGAGCTCTCCGGGATATTTGGTCTGTCTCAAATCCTCGTCACATTGAATGACTAGACTGAACCCATTCGAAACCAACCTGCTGGTAATCGCATTCCCGACGGTATAACCGGAAAACTTTCCGCACCAATCATCGGGATCTACCTGTGAGCAGACAATCGTGGTGGCCTGTCCATACCTTGCATCGATGAGATCGAGCAGGATGGACTCCTTGACCGTATTATCGATGGCGAACATCAGCCAATCATCCAGTATCAGCACCGGCAATCTTTGGTAGTACCCGAGTTTGCGTTTGAACCGTTTCTGGTCTTGGATGCTCAAATCATACAGATCGTTTAGAAACCTGTTGGCATTGAAGTACTTCGTCCTGTGCAGGTTGTGGCACGCCTCGACTCCGAACGCTTTTGCAAAAAACGACTTACCCGACCCGGCAGCACCAAGGATACAGAGATTCTTCTTGTCCAGGATGAAATCACATGTGACCAGCTGGGAGAGGAGATCACGGTTCAACCTCCTTTCGACCGAGTGGTCAATCTTCGACAAATCCGCCTGTGTTTTCCACAAACCGGCCCGTTTGAGCAGCTGGGCGGAACGGGTGTTGTTCCTGGAGACGTACTCCTCTTCCACCAAACGATAGAGGAACTCCATCTTGCTGAGTTCCTGGTACATCGGGTCACTCAGTTGGGCGTCCAATGCCTGCGCCATGACCTGCAGCTTGAGCTCAAGCAGCATGCCCTGCAACCGTATTTTCATTATTTGGTAATTGTCCCTGCTGTTCATGGCCGGTCCTCCATCTTGGATGGAAGTACCGAATAGAATCCCTTTGGGCGGGCGAACGGACTGGGTTTCTTCTCTTTCCCGGCTGGTTGCATCGCCTCGTTCGGTTCCAATACCATCGAATCGAGCAGGTTCTTGATGTACTTGTAACTGGAACGTCCGTCCTCAGCAGCCAGTGAACAAGCCCGCTCCAGCATCTCCGGTGAGTGTTTCCTTGCAAGGTTGAGAATGCCTACACACCGCCTGAACGCCTGCACCTCGAACTCGTAGGACTTCAGGATGCCATCGATGACATGATAGGTGTTCTCACCCATGGATTTGGCCCGGTACCGAAATGAGGCTCCGCTCCACGAGGCATACTCTCGATAACTCTCAGGCAGATGTTCCGGGTTGGTGATTTTCTGCCCCTTGTGGGTAGCTCGCTCATGGGTTGCAACAAGTTCTTCATTGGAGAAGATTCGTACCGTGGTAGGGGTTGCCCTCACCAAGAGCTTTTTGCCGACCAGCTTATAGGGTACACTGTACATGCAGCAGTCGTAACTGAGATGGAAGTCCGGTGCGACGGTCGCCTCTTTCCTTTCCGCAAATTCAAACCTGATGGAAGGAAGAGGCGACAGATGCTGCTTCTCGATCTCAAGAAACATACTCTGCCTCGAGCCCGGCATTTTCTGGAACGGATGGCTGTTGAAAAAGTCCATGCGTTCCCAGACGGCCGTATTCAGATCTCCCAGGGTGAAGAACGTGTGGTGCCGCAATTCCGCTATGATCCATGAAGTGGCAATCTTCACATTGTTTTCGGCGTTCGGCTTATCTTTCGGCTTCCTGACACGCGCTGGGAGGATTGCCGTATGGTAATGCTCGGCAAATTCCAGATATGCCTGGTAAAGCTCAGGTTCATACCAATCCGGCTTCACCACGCCGGTTCGAAGATTTAATGACAAGCATTCATAATGGAAAGATATCCGATAAATCATGAGAATTAAATAAGTTAGAAGAGAGCATCTTAGCATTATAATAACCTCCAGATATAACCAGGAGGTAATCTATGAACCCAGTACCAATCACTAGTTTAGAAGAAGCCATTACTACTTTTCGTGAATGGCTTTCGCATTATTCTCCTAATACGGTAAGACCATATGAGTATTTATTTGGGAAATTGCTTGAAGTACAGGCTGATAATCCAAATCTCAATGGTATTGAAGTGGTTGCTTCTTTCTATGAACAACACCTTCAAGTTCCCGCATTTTTCCGACCAAAGACTCCGACTGCAAAATTAAAAGCGGGAAGATTGCTAAGAGTCGTTAGCTTGTTGAGAGGGGATGAAATCCCACTCAAGTGCAAATTTGGCAGTAGTTTTATAGTCATAGCATGGTATTCAGAAATTCAAAGGGAATATTCTGAATGGATGCTCTCTACTAACAAGACTGTCATCACTATAGAGACCCGTACTAGCAGGATGAGAATATTCTTTGCCTATATGGAACAATGTAGGATCTACAAAATCCAGAATCTGGCTTTGAATGATTTCGTTGGATTCATTGGAAGCCTGTGCACTTCTGGTTATAGCTCTCAGGGCAAGTATAACATACTGTATACCGTAAGGGACTTCTTGAAATGCCCATATGTAAATGAAAAGCTCTCCTGCAATCCTATGCCTCTACTTTGCTGTATGCACACCAATAAGCACGAAAGGTTGCCGTCTTTCTATAGTGCAGAAGAAGTTCAGAGGCTATTAGGCATTATTGACAGGTCGAAACCTACGGGCACGCTATCTTATATTGTAATTCTACTTGCCGGTATCTATGGCTTGAGAAGCAAAGATATCAGGGAACTCAAGCTTGAATCCATAAGATGGGATATAAACCAGATTTCTCTCATACAGAAAAAAACCACAAGGTATCTTGAGCTTCCTTTGATAGCAGAAGTCAAATGGGCCCTGCTTGATTACATTAAGAACGTACGGCCAAAAGTTAAAGATCCCCATATCTTTATTCGCACACGCTTGCCACAGATGCCTTATAGCAAAAATGATCACTTTACCTACTTAATCAACCCATACTTTAAAATTGCAGGAATCGACACCACAAACAAACATCATGGCTTGCACTCGCTGCGTCACAGTCTGGCAACAAAACTGACAGAGATGGAGGTACCCCTTAACGAGGTTGCTACTATTCTTGGACATTCAACAGCAAATACCACTTTGAAGTATATATGGTCAGATATCCAGCATCTTTCCCTTGCAGCAGAGGATGTGCTTCCCCATGCGAAATAGAATAAGAGACACCATCCTTGACCAATTCACAAATGGGTTTTTCAAGCCTTATTTCATCAAATTCATTGAGCTTAAACGGGGTAAAGGTGAAAAGGTCGTTGATTCGACTATGTATGTGATGAAAACAATTAACAACGGGCTTTCCCTTTTCAACTCTTCAGTCATCACCAAGAAAATGGCAGATGAGATTCTTATCAAGAAGAAGGAACATGATGGAAAACTGAATGACAATCTGATTTCAACATTCAGGCAGTTCTCATCATTTATGTCGATGTTTTATCCAGAAACCTTTGTGATTCCACCCAAATATTTGAGGATGCAAAGGAGACCATTTCATTCTTTCATCTTTTCTGAAGAAGAGCTGAAGAATATCACAGAAGCAGCTGATACCCTTGTTTTTAGGTCAACAAGGCATAAGGACAGCCTTTCCATCCTGCCACATCCTTTCATAATTCGTATGCTTATTGGAACAGGAATGCGAATCGGTGAAATCATAGCACTAAATGTTGAAGATATTGATGTTGAAAAAGGGATAGTCAAAGTTATCAACGGCAAAAACGGAGTTTCAAGATTTATACCAATGTCAGGGAGTTTGACCTTTGAAATGCGGTATAATTTATCAAACATTGCTCGAAGAGGTCCTGTGCCATTGTTCATGTCTCCGTACACGAATGAACATTATTCTTATGAGGGCATGAAATATTTAGGTCAGAAAATCTTCACAAAAGCAGGTATCAAACCAAAAAATGGAGAAAAACCAAGAATCCATTCATTCAGACATACATTCTGTACAAGGAGCCTGGGAAGGATGATGTCTACAGGAATGAGCTTTTACACAGCTCTTCCAGTTCTTTCTGCTTATATGGGTCATGTTAGTACTTTTGATACTGAGAAATACATCCATTTCACAGAAATTGCCTTTGAAGATGTCTTGAAACAGGAGACCTTGCTTGCTGGATTAATTCCGGAGGTATGTTATGAAATCTGATTATTTTTCATACTATGTCCAGCAGTACTTCACGAAGTATCTCAGAACACAGCGCGGGTATGGCAGCAATACTGTATCATCCTATTCGATGACGTTTTCCTTATTCATCCGATTCATTGGTAGTGAGACTATCTCTAAACTAAAACTGGAGGACTTGAAGAAAAAAACAGTGATAGAACTCCTCGATTGGTTACAAAAAGACAGAAATAATTGTGATTCAACAAGAAACGTCCGTTTGGCTCATTTCAAATCATTTTTTGAATATGTTTTTACCGAGGAACCATCTTTGATTGACACATGCCGCTCGATGGCAACTATTCCATTTAAGAATGTTCCCAAAAAACCTCCTGTTTCCTTGTCAGAAGAAGCTGTGAAAATAATTCTCAACCTTCCTGGGACTGATACGATGGAAGGACTAAAGCATTCGACATTGCTTGTTGTGCTTTATGATTCTGCCTGCAGGGTCCAGGAAATCATTGATCTGAAGGTCGAAGACATCTATTCCGGTAAATATTGCCACATCCGGGTGAACGGTAAGGGCAACAAACAAAGAGACATCCCTCTGCTAGAAGTAACATCTCGGCTTCTGAAGGCATATATCAAGAAGCTTAATTTGGATGACAACGATTTGCTTTTCGAGAGTAGAACAGGCGGTAAGATGACAAGACAAGGAGTAGCTTATATCTTGAAGAAATATGCATTGGAAGCTTTAAACACAAACCCTGGGTTGCTTGACAAGAATATTTCGCTCTCCCCACATTTGCTACGCCATTCGAAAGCAACTCACTTGGTAAATTCTGGTGTACATATCTTTAATGTCAGAGATTTCTTGGGGCATGAGTCTATCTCCACTACTCAAGTATACTTAACCACAAATGCTGAAAATACTCGGAAGGCTTTGGAGAATGCAGCATCGTGTATAGGTGTCAAAGCTACGAGCACTTATTCACAAAGTGAAATTACGGACCTTGAGAATTTTCTCAATACTATGAGGTAGACCTATTATAATGTGAAGTTTCCCTCACACCGTGTTGCCTAACTTCACATTATGTTTTCTTGTCATTAAACACATAATGTCAATCTTTCCTTTAAAGATTGTCCGGCCGTAGGAAGCGGCAGGTTCCTCCGAACCAGTCCAATGCATTCATTG
>LVAX01000014.1 GCA_001604215.1 Clostridiales bacterium Firm_18 | reverse complement strand
AATTCATAGGGTGGGGGAATTTTGTTTGCTCAAATTGGCCCATTTCTACTTGACAGTTACAATTTAATTGATTACATTATACCATACTTTTCACAAAAAATCTTCCGCATTTTTTCCGCGTTCCACAAGTCGGCATTTTTTGCAAAAGATGCATATCCCAATTTTTGCTATACGCCCCGAAAATGGCTTGAAATAAGGCTTTTCAGGGCATAGGGCGTTGAACAGCAGCACATGGAACCCTGTTGTTGACGTCTATTATGATGTTTTTTATGTGGGTTTATTGCAAAAATCAAACGATAGCTTTGAAAATCCAAGCTATCGTTTGATTTTTGGGGTTATCGTTTGCCAATACCATAAAATGAGGATTTCAGAGTTTTGTTCAAAACCCACTTGTGGGGTAAAGAAAAAAGGCGGAGCAACTTTCATTCAGGAAGGTCTAATTGTTTTAAAGAGCTGTAATATCTTTAATTATTCTATTATTCTCATCAATATAAAACCTAAACTTTAAGAACAAACATCTTTTATTATTATATTTTCAATACTCATTTACAAGAAGATATTTTGGTTTTTCGTCTTCTTCAATTTGGCAAAAGCGTGCCGATTTATTAAGAAAAACATTATCGGTATAATCATCATTTATAGTCGATACTTCCCCTACAACCAGCATTCCTCCGCCTTTTTTGGCATAAAATCTGTGATAGATGCCCGGAACAAGAGTTATGCTGTTTCCCGTAGATATTTCGATAATTCCGCCTGCCGGCACTATTTTTGATATGCCATCAGTTACAACCATAACATCAGAGGTTTCATCAAGAACACCGGTTGTGGTTGAATTGTAAAGCTGAACCATAAGTGTACCGCCTCCACGGTTAATAATGTCCTCTGTTTTTTTGTTGTGAAAATGCATAGGTATTTCCTGCTCAAAAGCATCATCTAGAATAATATACTTTTCAGCATAGGGCGTTCCTTTGTTTTTATTAAATACATCACCGTTTCTAAGAGTGAACAAAACAGCTCCAGTTTTTAGAAAATTGTCTGAACCAAAATCCGTTACGTCCCACCCCAACATAATATCTCGTATTAATTTAGTTCGATCCTTGTTAATATTCCAATCATCTATTGTCCAATATCCAAACATAGGAAGGGTAATTTTTTGTTTTTCCAACACGCATTTCGCCTTATCAATCGCATTGTTAATTTGCGAACGTTTCATAGACAATCTTCCTTTCAACATTTAATTAGATAGATTATATCAACATGATATTTAACTGTCAATAAATTTTGTTTCATATTTAATTATTTCCGAATATTTTGCAAGAAACAGTAAGATTTTTATGTTTACATATACCAATAACCCGTTTTTGACAGTTGCAAAAAAGGAAAAGCCTGATATCCATTGAATTTACTGGATTACAGGCTTTTGTTATTTTTTTTAAAAGTGCACAATGTTATTTGCTTTTTGTTATTTTTTAAAATTTTTTTCATCTGCTTTAAAGTAACAATTTCATAATCTGTACGAAAACCTAATGCATCGTGCAAAGCATCGGTAAAATCAGTCCTGGTATATAATGGTTCATAGCCTTATTCCTTTAATAGCTTGAAATTCATTTTTCGTAACGGCAGAAAATTAAAGGCGGTCTATATTGGAATCAGAAAGAGCAAATCAGGCTTTGAAAGTGAAATAACTTATTATGAATGTGAAAGCTGTAAAAACTGTCAGTATAAAAAAGGCTGTACGAAAAACAAATATCACCGCAAAATTCAGGACAATCGAACGGGAACACAGCTTCACGGTAAACTTTCTGCTTAAATCGGGCAAAATTGAAAAAAGTATCCACATAAGAGGCTCGGCCTCTGATTTGTTGTATCCGTTCATAACAAAAATTTATCATTTTAAGGCAAAAAAAGAGGACTATAGCAAGTCGATTAGAAAAATCGTTTTGCTATAGCCTCTGTTTATTAAAGTGTTTAAGATATGGCAAATATTCTTAATATAGTTTATTTGCATTTTTAAAATAAATGATAGAATATATTTGACAGTGTTAAAAGTAAAGAATAAATCGAAAGGAAATATCTTTTATGGTAAAAAAAAATAGGCAAGAATCTTTTTTTGGAATACATTTTGACTTTCATGCTATGCCTAAAGAAACGGTAGGGCGAGTGTTTAGACCAGATATAGTCGCAAAAATGCTTGACGAAGTAAGGCCGGACTTTGTACAATGCGATACAAAAGGTCATGCTGGTTTGTCATCGTATCCTACAAAGGTCGGCAATAGAGCCGATATAATTGAAAACGACATTTTAAAAATGTGGCGTGACCTTACTGAGGAAAGGGGGATTGCTTTGTATGGTCATCATTCTGGTTTGTATGATATGAAGGTTGCTTCAATCCATCCTGAATGGGCTGTTACTGATGAGAACGGAAATGTAAGTAGCGAATTTATTTCTCCTTTTAGCCCCTATGTTGATGAAATATTAATTCCTCAATTGATAGAGCTTGCAAATGAATACCGTTTGGACGGTGCTTGGATTGACGGTGAATGCTGGGCAACAAGAGTTGATTATAGTAAATATGCAACGAGCAAATATTTTAAGTGCACTGGGAAAAATCCGCCTAAAAGCAGTGAAAGCGGATATGAGGATTATCGTGAATTTTGCAGGCAAGGCTTCAGAGATTATGTCAAGCGTTATGTTACTGCAATTAAAACATATAACCCGAATTTTCAAATAACAAGCAATTGGTTGTATTCCGCATATATGCCTGAAAAAGCTGAAATACCCGTTGATTTTTTGTCCGGTGATTACATGCCGAGCAACTCGGTTGCGAGTGCAAGACATAACGGGCGTTGTTTGTTGAGCCGTAAATTAACGTGGGATTTGATGGCTTGGGGTCAGAACGCGATACCATGTTCATGGACAACAAACAACCGAAGCACAAAAGAGCTGGCCCAGCATTGCCAAGAAGCAGCTATAGTTATATCTTTGGGTGGAGGATTTCAATTTTTCAATATAATGTATGGCGGTGGGGGAACTCTTCAGGAATGGGCAATTCCCATGTGGAAGAAAGTTTCTGAATTTTGCAGGGAAAGGCAAAGGTTTTGTCACAAGGCGGAGCCGGTACATCAAATAGGGATTATATATCCGAATGAAAAAACTGATCTTAAAATGCCACAGTTATACGACTGCTGTTATAAAAGCTATATATCTTTATGCGGATGGATTGATGCCTTGCAGGACAATCAGTTGTTTGCCGAGGTTCTAATGGAAAGTGAGCTTACCGGGGATAGCTTAAATTCATTTGAAGTTATTGTTGTGCCCTCAACCGCTACATTAGATATTAAATCCGTTAATTTGATAAAAAAATATGTTTATGACGGCGGCAGGCTTATATTGGATTCCATCTCCGCACAATTTTTTAAAGACATAATTGGAGCGGATATAATAAATACAAATAAAAAAATTATATATCTGAGCAGTAATAAGACTTTAGCATCTATAGAAGCCCTGTGCGTTGATTTCACTTTGACAAAAGCTAACGTAACAGGATATTACTATAAAAATAATTATTTTGATGAAAATAAATCACCGGCATCCTTTGTTTGCAAATATGGAAAAGGTATGGTAACTACTTTTTGTTTTGACTTTGGAAATACATATCCTCAAAATATAACAACAACAATCAGAGACTTTTGCAAAAATCAAATTTTATTAGCGGGCTTTAGTCCGTTGGTTGAGGTATCCGGTAGCTGCTATGTCGACGTTACAATTATGGAAAAAGACAGCATGTTATTAATAAATCTAACAAACTATGCAGGTGCCCATAATGTTGAAGGTGTAAGAGGATATAGTGAAATTCCTTCTATCGGGCCGCTGTCGGTTAAAATAAAATCGCAGCATAAGCCGAAGAAAATATATATTGAGCCGCAACATAAATTGTGCGATTTTGCATATAATAATAATTTCGCAGTTGTGAAAATAGAACAACTTAAAATTCATTGTATTATCGTTGTAGAAAGCTAAACCAATTAAAATGTTTTTTTATAATATGACTTTTCCGTTTTTTAAGTACTTTACGGCATCAATATTTTTGTTAAGCCTGTCAATTTTTTTAAAGTATGCCGGTATTGACGGATAATTTCCTTTTGCCGCGATTTCCTTTGCCCTTTGGGCGTTGTTTGACAACAACAGGCTTATCATGCAAAGCTGTGCCTTTGCGGAGTTTACACATGCCTGCTCCGGATTGGTTATGTAATAATCCTTTCCGTGCGACGTTCCTTCGGCGCCTGTTATATAGGGGTGTATTGCCGGCATAACCGAAGAAATATGCCCCATATCGGTTGAGGCGGTCATTGTTTTTTTATGCACCTCAATATTTTTTGCACCGACCGTCTCAGCCATTGCAATTTTTGCAGCCTTTATTAAAGCTTTATTGTTGACAAGCGGAGAGGAGCCGACACGGTCACTGATAACAACCCCCGCGCCCATGCTTGCTGCTGCGCCCGCAAGAGCTCTGTTAATTTTTGTGTTTGCCGCATATATGGCATCTATTGAGATGCCCCGCACATAGGTCTCCAGCACAACCTCGCTGGGTATAGCGTTTACCGATGCACCGCCATTTGTAATGATGGGATGTACTCTTATATGCTCCTCATCCTTGAAGGTTTCCCTCAGCGCATTAATTGCGCACAGCCCCACATTTGCCGCATAAAGAGCGTTTACCCCCTTATGGGGTGAAGAAGCGGCATGAGATGCAACACCCTTGAATGTTACCCGTTTTTTTATATTACCGATGGCACCGTCATAAATCGAAAACCCTTTTCCCCGTGTTGCGGTATGAACCATAAACGCCATATCAACATTGTCAAAATAGCCTCTGTACAAATACTCCGCCTTGCCGCTGTAATAACGTATAATACCGCTGCTCAAAAGCCCCTCACGGTATTCTATATCTATGCCTTCTTCGGCGGGAACGGCGCAAAGCCTGACAGAGCCGCACAAATCATTTGTAACGCTGTTTTCCTTTAACGCCGCCGCAATGCCAAGCAGCGCAGCACACTGCGCATTATGCCCGCAGGCATGAACCGCACCTGTTTCGGGGTCCGATTCGGGGTGCTCGTAGCAAACAACCGAGTCCAGCTCTCCGAATACTAAAATTTTAGGGCCGGGGCGGCCCGTATCGTAATCAGTATAAAATCCGGGTATGTTACCCGCCTTTACCAGTCTGTATCCAAGGTCTTGAAACCTTTCTTCCAAATATGAGGAAGTCTTCCATTCGCGAAAGGCGATTTCGGGGTTCTGCCATATATATCGCTCTGCCTTGAGAATTAAATCCCTGTATTTATCAACAGCTGTAAAAACATTGCCAAAGCGGCTCATTTAAATGCACTCCTTATCAAAATAAAATATACAATCAGCTTTTAGGCTTTACGCCGTAAAAATGCATAATGTTTAAATCCTCCGGCAAATCGGACCCGTGGGCGCCGTTTCCCTCTTCTGATTTATGGGTTCCATGGTCCGTTGCAAAGCCTAAAAGAACGTTATGCCGTTTCCAGTATTTATCCACGGCTTCGGCAAATCCGGCAAAGGTGTTTATGTTATCCTTCAGCGCGTTTAGCGCAAGCTCGGATTCGGGATAGGTTTTGTGACTTGCCGAATCGTAATTTCCGTTATATACAACCAATAAATCATGCCGGTCCTCTCTGATTAAATCCAGGGCCTTTTCGTTTACCTCTGCGTTATTCCCGCAAATATAATAATCCATATCCCTCTCTAAATAAATATTGCTCATGCTTGCTTTGCCCACAGCCACAATCGCCGCCCTTTTGCCCGAACGCAGGACAGTGTCAAACAGCGAATCAATCTTTATGACGGGCTTTACATATTCCTGTATTCCGTGCACATGGGGCATGGCGCCGGTGTATAATGAGCCAAAGCATACCGGTGTAACGGAGGGCATAACCGTCCTTAGCGGCAGGGCAAGCTGCGTATGCTCTAATACGGGTAAAAAATAGTCTGTATATTTTTGAAAAAGCCACATTGCTATGGCATCAGGGTTGTACATTAATACGCGGTCTGCGGTTTCGCAGCCGCAGCCTTTTTTCAAAAGCGTTGAAAGGGCATTAAGAGGCTTTGCCGCATGCTCGGGCGGTCGGGCGCCCAAAGCCCTTGCAATGCTTGCCGCAATATGGCAAATTGAAATAGAATTGTATGTATCCATTAAAAACTTCCTTTCCAAAACCAATCCGTTTATTTGGGATATTTTAGATTTAACTCAATTATATAGCCGCTGACGTTGCTTGTCAATAAACAATTTAACTGTTTTCAGCCATATTTTCTTAATAGAAAAAACTATAATGCCTACGCATGCTCAAACTGCGCTATTGACTTTTGGTGTTATTAATGCTATTTTAGGTTAGGCGTACCGTAAAATATGGCAAGAAAACATAATAATGTTCATTGCAAAGCAATAATTCCGGTAATATAATTTATTTGTGGCAAAGATAAATTTTAATATCCTTTACGCTCTTTATATAAGGAGAAAACAAATGCATAAAATAAAGAAGCTGATAGATAAGCTTAGTTTTCATAATCAAGTCGTTCTTTTGCTTGTAGCAGTTATTTCTGTTGCAATTATTCTTTTTAACATTGGAAGCTCCATAGTAGTAAAAGTCGTATTGTCCGATACATTGGAAAAAAGAGTGGATTACAACCTTAAAAGAATTATGAATAATTTCAATGCAAGGTTTCTTTCCGTTTCGGATATATTAGATACGGTTGCGGTCAATGAGCAGACGGTAGAATACATAGCAAAGGACAAAAATGAAAGGGAGCTGTATTCAAATAAAAAGGAAATAGAATTTATAAAAAATTTATGTGAAATGGTGGAAAACTCCGTCGCCCACTTTGAATTTTTAAGTATAATGGATGACGACGGGGTGGTTTTAAGGTATGGAAACGCTTATGACAAAAGCATTGACAAATATGAGGCCGTGGCTATGAAGGATATATACAACAGGCTTGATGTTGGCAAAATCAAGCTTAACGGTCCGATAGAGTATAACAAGCAAAAGTATGATAATGAGGATAAGTTTTACATTTTTTCAAAAAAATACAGACTGAAAAACAAAGCGGCAATCATAAGCATAGGCGTATCTGAAAAAGCCTTTGGCGATATGCTTATGCAGCACAATCTGCAAGACAGCGAGGATGTAATTATTATCGGAAACGAAAACAGCTATGTTATCTTTTCAAGTAGCATTGAATCTGAGCATTTGGCCGAGCTGTCTGAAAAAGCGGAAGAAAATGAAGGCAGTTTTTTGATTAAAGCGGGCGGCAAAAAAATAAATGTGGTATACAGGAGTTCATACCTGGCGGGGGACAGATATTTATATTTAATCGATGAATCCAAAGAAGTTAAAAAGTATGCGGGCATTCGGGTTTTAAACATTTTGTTTGGCCTGTTTGTTCTTGCCGCAAGTGTTTTTATTGTGCGGGCAATTGTAATAAGAATGCTGACCAGGCTTGTGGATTTTTCAAATAAGCTCAGCAACTTTGAAAATGAATTAATGGAGGCCTCGGTAAAGAATAATATTCAAATTGAAAATGTAAGACACACTCAAAGCATATATGATGATATGTTCGAGCGTATTAAAAAGCTTATGACCTTTATTCAGACGAAGGAGAAGGAGCTTAGCAGCATAGAAAAGAAGGCGCTGCAGGAGCAGATAAATCCCCATTTCCTGTACAATACCCTTGAAGCTATCCGTATGGTAAGCGAAATGCATGACGATGAAATAGTCTCCGAAATGATTCTTATATTGGGAAGGCTGCTGCGCTATGGTCTGAGCCTTAATAATGAAGGTCTGGTAGAGCTTATGCATGAGTTTAGCAATATAGAAAACTACGTTACCCTAATGAAATTCAGGCTGCGCCATAATATAGAAATAGTCAATACGGTGGATAAGAGCTTATACGATGTGCTGATTCCCAAAATAACGCTGCAGCCGATTATAGAAAACAGCTTTTATCATGGAAATATAGGAAGAAAGAGCGACGGGATAATCAGAATTTCCGCAGAAACGGAAGGCGACACCTTTAAGCTTACAATAGAGGATAACGGAGACGGGTTTGATAAAAGCAATCCCGACCTCAACAAACTGGATAACGTTAAAACGGAAGGAATAGGACTGAGGAATGTAGACAGAAGGCTGAAGCTGTATTTCGGCAAGACAGCAGGCTTAAGCGTTGAAAGCACGCCGGGAATCGGAACTTCGGTTACAATTACAATGCCGCAGCAAAGGAGGTAAAAGTGTATGATTAAAATACTTATTGCGGACGATGAAAAGCTTGTGCTTGAAGGGCTGGAAAAAATCATTTCAAACTATTCGGAGAAATATACCGTTTGCGGCTTGGCGGAGGACGGCAGCGAGGCAATAGAAATCGGCAAAAGGGAGAATCCGCACATTTTAATCACCGATATACGCATGCCCCATACGGACGGTATAGAGGTATTAAAATGGTTTAAAAAAAATCAGCCCTCGGCGCACTGCATAATGATAAGCGGGCATGACGATGTTGAATATTTGCACGCGGCATTAAGGAACAATGCGGTGGATTATTTACTTAAGCCTTTGAAGAAAAAGGAGCTTTTCGGTATCCTTGATTCCATTTCCGAGCGTATTGAAAAGGAAAACGAATTAATAAGAAAAAGAGTGCTTGCCAAAGATACATACAAAAATTTATTTGAAAGCTTTTACAATGAAATTATATATTCCGACAAATACAGCGGCGAGCAGATAAAAAGCTTTTTTGAAGAAAACAAAATCAGTTTAGACGTTGATGAAAAGCTGTGTCTGTTATATGTGAAGAACAATCTTGAAAACAACAGGCACATAAGAAATACCAACGACGTTATGCTTATGAATTACGGAATTAAAAACATATTTGATGAAATGTTAACGGAAAAGGGTATTAACCACATAAGCTTTTTTACAAAGAAAAAGACCATTGTGTTTATAACCGAAAAAAGCAAAGCGGATATTAAGCAAACAGCGGTTTTTATCAGGAACAAAATAAACAGTGTTATCAACCAGGACGTATCGGTCGGGATAAGCAGGTATTATAACGGAATTGAAAATTCCCATTATGCGTTTGCCGAAGCGCAAACGGTTATTTGCAACCGCTTTATCTACGGGACGGGCGTTTTTGAATATTCAAAGGAGCATGATTTAAAAGAGGACCCCCGTGAACTGTTTGAATACTCAAAAAAACTAATCAGGTCCATTGAAGAGATAGACAGGGAAAGATGCCGGCAGATAGTGGATGTGCTATTTAATAATTTAATTTCGAGCAAAAAAAATGTGTCGTTTTATATTTTAAGAGTATTGGAAGATTTTCTGTACAGAATAAAAATTCTTATTAACGAAAAACACTACATAACGGTTACGGATGAGGAAATAAAAAAATATACCGAATTCGAGCTTGAGTCATTTGAAAACATAGACCAGATAAAGGCCTATATAAAAAGCATCTCTTTTTTTGTGATGGAAAAAACCGAGCAGCAGCTCCAAAGCAACTTAAGCAAGAAAATCTGCGAAGCAAAAAAACACATAGACCAGAACTATTATCAGGATATATCGCTGAATAAAATGGCTATGATTCTGAATTTAAGCCCTAACTATCTTTCGGAGCAGTTTAAAAAGGAAACGGGAACAACATTTGTAGATTATCTTACAAAGGTGAGGATTGATGCGGCAATAGCGCTGTTTAAAGAAAATGACCTTGCCATATGGGAAATATCCGCCATGGTCGGGTATGAAAACCCTACATATTTCAGCAAAGTTTTTAAGAAAGTAACCGGAATAACACCTATACAGTACAAAAGAAAATTATTTGACACAACATAAGAAATGGAATAAAATAATAATTTTGTTTATTTACAACAGCTTAAGTTTAAATTATACTTTGGATAAGGTTGGAATGATATTATGAAAAAAATGCTTGTAATAGGTGCCGTTACGGCTGCCGTACTTGGTTTGCTTTTCTGTATATTATACTTTAATACAAGCAAAAGCACAGGCAGCGTCAATAAACCGACAACGGTGAGAATCTGGCTGAAGGAGAGGCATATTTCGGATGTTATGAACCCGTTGGTTAACCGATACAATGAAACCGGTGCGGAAAAAGACGGAATTATGATTGAGTATAAAGATTTCGGCGATGAATATGAAACTGTGTTTGCAACCGCATACGCCACAAACAACCAGGCTGAAATTATGTCGTTTCCGTCTTCATATTCGGTAAAACAGCTTATTGATAACAGTTGGGTAAAGATGATTGAAAGCATAGAAGGCGGCAAGCAGTTTTTGAGTGAATATAACGATTTAAGCATTGCAAGGTATAATGACAATGCCTATGCCGTTAAGATGTCGGTAACCACAGTCAAGCTCATTTATAACAAGGAATTATTCCAAACAAATAATATTGTTGATAAAAACGGTAATCCAAAGTCCCCGAAAACATGGGAAGAAATTGTTGAGTATGCGAGGAAAATAACCGAGGGAGGAAACGGAGAAGTCTACGGAATAGTTTTCCCCATGAGAAACAGCGAATATTTCTGGGACTTTAATCTTATAAAGGCTTTTGAGCCTGCTGTCGGGTTTTACTATGATGATGACAACGCCGTCTACAATTTTTCTATATATGAAAAGGCATTTAACAATTATTTGCTGAAAATAAAGGATGATAAAAGCTTTTATCCCAATCCCTTGTGGATTGACAACGATAATGCATGCAAGCTGTTTGCGGAGGGCAAGGTGGGTATAAAAATTTCTTCTTTTTATGACATAAGTGTTTTTAACAACATGTATGGCACGGATTTTGATTGGGGCGTGGCTGAGCTGCCGATGTTTGAGGATACGCGGTATAAAAAAATCAGCTATGCATATGAGCCGGTTGGCTTTGCTTATCTGACAAATGCGGTATCAAAAATGAAAAACGAAAAGAATGCTATTTCGGCTTATTCCTGGCTTTTCAGCAATGATGTAAAATCGGCGCTTTACAAAAACGGGAAATATCTGACGATAGAAGAAAAAATCACAAAATATAGTTCCGTCCCGGAATTTAAGGGGTGGCATGAATTTTCACAGTTTAACGCAATAAGGCCCCTTTCTGCTAAGGATTACGATATTATAGACGACCAGGATTACACAAAAGAAAATATCTTTGATAGAATCTGGATTGAAAATAACAAAGAATACACAGGCACGCTTCTTAAGCAGATGGACGATGCGTGGAACAAGGCTTTAAAGTAGGAAGGCGCCGAACAGCCGTATGGCACAAGCATTTCGCAAAAACTCACCCCCGATTATTCGGCACCCCCGGTAAATTTCCTTACGGAATATTCGAAAAAGGAGACAAAATGGTGAAAACGGTAGTTAAACAGCTAAAAGATAAAGCGATAGAAATAAAGAAAAAAAAGAGCTTTTTTAAAGACTTACACGACAACAGAGAATATTTATTAATGATTGTTCCCGGTGTTTTGCAGCTTATATTATTTAATTATTTGCCACTGTTCGGCTTGATTCTTGCGTTCAAAACCGTTGACTATTCCAAAGGCTTTTTCAATATGGACTGGAACGGTTTCAAAAACTTCGAGTTTTTGTTTAAAAACCCAGATGTTTTTACAGTTCTTCGCAACACCCTGGGATACAACCTTATTTTTATTGTTACGGGCGCTATAGTACCCGTTGCCGTTGCGGTGGGCCTGAGCCTTCTGAAAAACAAAACCGGTGCAAGGGCGTATCAAAGCTTTATGTTTCTTCCGTACTTTTTATCATGGATTATCGTAAGCTATCTTGTGTTCGGTATTTTTGATTACAGGCTTGGGATTTTCAATAATATTATTTCAGGTGTTTTCGGGAGAGAGGCTGTAAACTGGTATCAATCGCCCAGGTATTGGCCGACTATTTTGGTCCTGCTGCATATCTGGAAAACATTCGGATACAACAGCATTATTTATTTTGCCGCGATTATGGGAATTGATTCGGAGCTTTATGAAGCCGCTTCGATAGATGGTGCCGGCGTATGGAAGCAGGTGCTTGTAATAACGATACCAAGCATAAAGCCTGTTATTGTAATGCTTGCGATTTTGGCGGTGGGGAAAATTTTAAATGCAGATTTCGGTATGTTTTATAACGTGCCGATGGGCAGCGGGGCACTGATGCCGGTAACAAACGTGCTCGATACGTTTGTATACAACGCATTGAAAATTAACGGAGATATTGCCATGGCAACAGCGGCAGGGTTTTTCCAGTCTGTGGTCGGCTTCGTGCTGGTTTTGGTTACAAACCATATTGTCAACAGAATTGACAGCGCACAGGCATTATTCTAAGAAGGAGAGCTTATATTATGGCAAAAGGCAGCTTAAGAATCAATGAAATATCAAATGCGGCTAATGTTTTGCTGAATGTTATATTCATTTTACTTTCGTTTTTATGCATTTATCCCATTCTGCTTGTTATTGGCACATCATTTGCGGAGGAAACATACTTAAATGTCGTAGGGTACAAAGCGTTCCCCAAGGTTATAAGCCTTGATGCTTATAAATATGTGCTGTCAAATGCAAAGCCTATAACCAACGCATACATAGTAACAATAATTACAACCCTAACGGGAACGGTATTGTCTACTCTGATGATAGCCCTGTATGCATACGCAATAGTGCAGCAAGGCTTTAAATACAGAAGGTTTTTCACCTTTTTCATCTTTTTTACAATGCTGTTTAACGGAGGTATCGTTCCCTGGTATATTGTTTGCACCCAGGTTTTAAAAATCCAAAACACATTAATCGCCCTTGTATGGCCGTACCTTATAAATGCGTGGTATGTAATGGTAATGAAAACATTCTACAATACAACTGTGCCGAGCGCAATTATTGAGGCGGCTAAAATTGACGGCGCCAGCGAGCTTAAAACGTTTTTCAGAATAGTTTTCCCCATAGCGATTCCGGGGCTTGCCACAATTGCACTTTTTATGACGCTGCGGTATTGGAATGACTGGTATTTGCCCTTTATGCTTACCTCAGACCCGAAGCTGTCAAATATACAAATGTATTTAAAGCGAATACTTAATAATTTGCAGGAGCTGCTAAACTCATCAAGTGCGGCAATGCAGGCGGGCAGCATGCTGGCAGTAGTTCCGCGCGAAGGCGCAAGGATGGCAATTTGTGCTCTTGCGGTGGGGCCTATTGTTTTGGCGTATCCGTTTTTCCAGAGGTTTTTTGTAAAGGGCCTTACAATAGGGTCTGTAAAAGGTTAAATCAAATGAACAAAATAATTTTTTAGGGGGATTAAAATGAGTTTCAAAAGAGTTGTTTCGGTATTGTTATTTGCGGCAATGGTAATTACATTTGCAGGGTGCGGCGGAAAAACCGGTTCCGAAAAGCCGTATCAAATCGACTGGTATTTTGTCGGCGACCCTCAGTTGGACGTGAAGGAAGTGCAAGACAAGGTAAATGAATACGTAAAAGATGAAATTAATATTTCATTGGAGCTTCATCCGCTTGACTGGTCCGGCATCAGAGAAAAGATTAATATTATGGCGGCCGGCGGAGAGAAGTTTGACATTACCTTTACCGACTTAAATAACTATCATGCATTGGCGGCTAAGAATGCATTTTTGCCTCTCGGCAGGCTTCTTGACCAGCACGGACGAGGCATTAAGGAAGCGCTTGGCGAGCATTTTCTTGAAGGCTCCAGAATTAAAGGCGAAAATTACGCCATACCGGTAAACAAAGAAAAGGGACATCATTACGGAATTTTATATCAGGCGGATATTGCCGAAAAACACGGTCTTACCGAGCAGATTGAAAGCATAAAGTCTTTGGAGGACCTTTATCCCGTCCTTGAAATAATCAAGGAAAAAGAACCCGACTTATATCCTTTCCAATCGGTAAAGGGATGCGATGATACTTATATGCTTGATTTTGAAATCGTTGCATATCCCGCTGCCTTTTATGCCGATTCAAAAGACGGAAAAGTTGTAAACTTTGTTGATACACCGGAGTTTCTCGAGGCAGCTAAAAAAATCAGGGAAAGATACGAAAAAGGATATCTTGCTCAGGGCGGTTCCCTTAATCAGTCGTCAAGTAAATTCTTTATAAGAAGCTATGCTTTAAAACCGGGCAAGGACGTTGAAATGTCTGCTAAAACCAATTGGAAGCAGGTTGACCTTACCAAGCCCAGAATGCAGTTTCGGGATACCATGGGAGCTATGCTTGCCATATCTAAAACATCGGAAAAGCCCGAGCTTGTCATGAAGTTTTTAAACAAGGCTTATACAGACCCTTATCTTATAAACCTGATAGTTTACGGTATTGAAGGCAAGCATTATACCAAGATAGATGAAAACAAGGTAAAGATGGTTGAAAATTCCGGTTATGATTATTCAACCGCAAGATGGCAGTTCTGTAACGTTTTTAATCAATATCTTCTTGAAAACGATGACCCGAAAAAAAATGATAATTTAATAGAATACAATGAAAGATTGGCGGTATCGGAATATCTTGGCTTTAACCCCGATACGACGAGCATAAAAACACAAATGGGAGCATGCCTTAATGTACAGGCCGAATTTGAACAGCAGATAGCGGACGGGGTTGAGGATGCAGAGGTTCTGGTTAAAAAGTACCGGGAAAAACTAAGGCTTGCCGGAGCAGACGATATTGTTAATGAAATTCAAAGGCAATACAACGAATGGGCAGGCAAATAGTACATACGCAATTTTTTATAGGGAGGTAAGCCCCATTGAATAATATATCAAAGTTTACGATAATTACTTTAGCAGCAGTGCTTGTAATATCCAGCCTGACTGTCAGCGTGTTTGGCAATAGCAGCCTTAAACCGGAGGTAGATTATGACCCCAATGACGGCATTGTTACCGTTACAGGCAATGCGGGCAGTGAATATAACGGAAAAAAGGCAACGCTTATTGTTTTAAATCCGGATGATGAAGCTGAATACACCCTTGAAGATATTACTGAGCAAAACGCCGAGGAATTGATATTTATTGTATTACAGACAGTAGTCGAAGACGGGCAATTTGTTTTCAGATACAATTGGAACGAAAACCTTGCCGGCGGTGAATATATATACAAGGTTGCCGTTGAAGATTTGATAATCGATGAGGCGGAGCGCAGCATCTCAAAATATTTTGCAAGCATTAGTCAAATAAACGAGGCAATCGGTCATATTAACGCCGCCAAAACAAAAGAGGAAATGGCATTGCATCTTGAAAATCCCTTGCTCAGCCTTGCCACTTCATCTGAGTTTTATGCCTCGAACAGGCTTTTGATTGCAAAAAAACTTATGGACTTAAAGGGTGATATACAGTTTGAAAACATTTCGGCAGTTTCGGCTATGTTTAACGATGCTTACTTTTACTGCCTTGCAGATGAAGGCCGGATGACGAAGGAAGCCTTAGAAGCTTATTTTGAAAGAAAATCAATTAACCTGCCCGAGGAATATTCAAGCTACCCCGACAGTGTTATAGACAAAATAAATATTAATAAAACAAAAAATCTGCTGTCAGACGATGAACTGATTCGATTTGTAGCAAATCAAACCACTGTTGTTGCGATAAACAAATCGGGGAGGGAAGAGCTTATAAGCGTTTTGCAGGCGTACGATGACATTCTGGGGCTGTCCCAATTGTCTGAGTATTCGGTGTATGATAAGCTTTCCCATGATGACAAAATTCTTTTCAACATTGATTTGACCAACAAGGATTTTAATACAATACAAGAATTTTTGGAGGCCTTCAAAAAAAGAACAAAGACATTTAATCCATCCGGCAATATCCCCGGCCCCGGCGGGGAAACGGGGGGCAAAGGCACCGCTTCAAGTAGCTACAAGGCTGCCTACATCGACAATTCGGACATTGAAAAGGCGGAGGACAGATATAAAATAACCTTCAGCGATTTATCCGATGTACAGTGGGCAAAGGAGGCCATTGAAGACTTTGCCGACAAAGGATACATAAGCGGCACAAGCGAAAAGGAATTTTCGCCCAACGTAGAGATAAAAAGAGAAGAGTTTGTCAAAATAATTGTAAATGTATTCGACTTGGCGGATGAAGAGGCGGAATGTGATTTTTCGGATTGCGACAAAAGCATGTGGTATTACAGTTATGTAGCCGCAGCAAACAAGCTTGGCATAGTAAACGGCATATCTGAGCAGGAATTCGGCATAGGCGCACCTATTACGCGTCAGGATTTATGTGTTATAGCCCACAGAATTATGCAAATCAAAAACATCCGGGCGGAATTGGATGACAGCATTGAATTTGAAGATGCCGACGAAATATCCGAATATGCATTAGACAGTGTGCGGACATTGTCTGCCGCAAATATTATAAATGGGAAGGGAAACAATATTTTCGACCCGCAAAGCTCGTGCACAAGGGCGGAGGCAGTGATTATTATCTACAGGCTTTTACAGCATTTGTAATCCTGTGTTGTTGACTTTTATTTGAAAGGAAATAATAGGATGAAAAAAAATATAAATAACATTTTTATAATAATTTTAGTATTACTTTGCACCTCTTTTGTGACAGCATTGGCAAACGAAGGGCAAATCGCTGATAATAACATTCTTTTGTGCAAGGATTTAGGCATGATAAGCACAAGCGTTGCAGCCCGCGACACCGATACTGTTACAAAGGCAGAGTTTGCGGAAATAATGCTAAGATTAAAGGGGTATAATGCGGGGGCCATAAACGCTGCCAACATAAATGAGTATATCGAAACGGTACCCTTTTTGTCAGAACTTCGGGGCAGTGACAGCTCACGGCCGATAACCTTAGGCTCGGCAGCAAAAATAGTTGTATGTGTATTGGGTTATGAGCAGATTGTGCTTAACAAAGGCGCTTATATAGAAAGCTATATAAACGAAGCGGTTTCCCTCGGCGTGACTAAAGGTATAAACAAATCCTTCGGCGAAGCAATTACCGTTGCCGAAGCAGCCAGAATGACGGTTAACACCTTTTCAATTCCGTATGTCAAAATGACATCCGTTGTTCAAGACCATTTTGAATATACGGTAACAAAAGAAACAATACTAAACGTTGTTCATGACATATATAAGGATACGGGAATTGTTACCGCCACAAGCGTTACCGGGCTTTATTCACCGTCAAAAGCCGTGGGAAGGAACATGGTTGTCATAAATTCGGTCGAGCTTAGGACGGAAATTCCGTGTGTGGATTACATCGGCAAAACCGTAACTTTTTATTACAAAAAGATAGACAATATGGACAACGTGCTGCTAAACATATCCGAAAGATATGAATCCCTTAAAATTATTTCGGACAATATAGAGAATGCAACACTTTCCTCAATCAGATATCTGCATAACAATCGCACAGCAACAGTAAATATAGATGGCGCTGCAGCCTATTTTTACAACGGAGTTGCCTTCCCCGACCTTAGCGAGGAGCATTTGAAGCCGGAATCGGGGTATATAGTTTTGTCTTCCAGCAAGGGGGACAGCATATATGACGTTGTTTCTGTCTGGGATTTTGAAACGGTTGCAGTATATGACTTTAATTATGAACGGTACATTCTTACAGATATCCGGGACCGAAAAATTGAACTTGACATGAACTTATATAAAGAAGTCATAGTAACTGATGAAAAGGGCAATTCCATGTTTATAGTTGACATAAGATACGGCAGTGTATGTTCAATTGCCAAAGGTCCCGATAAAAGACTGCTTAAAATTATTGTAAGCAAAAATATGATAACGGGTACGGTTACAGGCGCAAGTAAGGAGTACAACAAAATTGCCGTTGACAATGTTGAGTACGAGCTGTCAAAAGGCTTTGTTGATTCCGGCAGTGATGAATACAATATGATAAGACCCGGATTGACAGGCAATTTTTATGTTGACGCATTTGGTAAAATTGCGGATATTGAGTGGACAGACGAAGACGGGATGTTTGTAGGATATGTGATTGCGGTAAAGCAAAATGAAAATGGAATAGATAAAAATGTCAGCATTAAATTTCTGACCAGTCAAGGTAATATTGAAGTTTTAGAATGTGAAAACAAGATTATTATAGACGGGCAGAAAGATGTTTCCGGGCAAGACATTGTTAACGCACTCAATATACCCGGTCAGCCGACGTTTTATCAGCTTATAAGATACAGGTTAAACACCGGCAGGAGGATTACCGAGATTGACACCGCATACACCGATGCGCCGAAACCGCGCGAAAGCGTTGAAACCCTTAAGATTTTTTATAACGGAACCGGATACTTCAAATCAACCCAGTACATTTTCGGCGGTAAGGCACCAATAACAACCGGAACAATTGTTTTTAACGTTCCGGCATTGGATGATGTTTGGGCTACTGACAAAGACTTTTCGGTATCAACAGGTGGAAGTTTAAGCGGCGAACAGACTTATAGAATTATATCCTACGTAATTGGTGATAAGATAGTCGGGAAATATCTTGCCAATATTTCAAGGAAGGCCGCATCAGACGTAACCGCGGAAGAAAGGGAAAGGCATTTTGCGGTGGTAAAAGAAATATCAACTGCTATAAATGAAAACGGCGAAAAAGTTCAAAAGCTTGAATGCTATTATAGGGGTAATACGTTAAGAACCTATTATACAGCGAATGACTCTGTGATACCCTCAACCATTAATGTAGGCGATGTTATGTTTTTGCTTATAAAGAAGGACGTTGTTCATGCGATTTTGCCCATATACACATGGCAATCAAATGAATACCATTTATCGTCCAACCCCACATCTCCTACTTACTATCTCAATGAAGTCAGGACGTGCTTTGGCAGAGCAATAAAAATCGAGTCGGGGTTTGTGCAGGTTTACTACGGCGACGACCCTCGTTCAAGCGCCATAGGCATAGATATTTTCAGAGCCACTTCATATGCAATTACCGTTGTTGAAAAGATAGAGGGGAAAACTGTTGTAACACCGGGCTCCATTGCCGATATAGACACCTTTGAGCAGCTGCAGGATGATTGCTCGAGAATGGTGGTGCTCTCAACCTATGGCGACCCAAGATACATGGTTGTATATAAGCAATGAACAATACCAACGCCTTTATGAAAGGAATGAATCATATGAAAAGAATAAGCTCGTTATTAATTGCCCTTATGTTGATTTTGGGAACACTTCCGGCATTTGCATCTGAAAGCGGCTATATTAAGAAGACCGAAATGCAGACAGCGCAGGCATTGTTTGCACGGGGCACATATACACCTATATGGCAGGTGTCAAAAGGTGTCAGAGTATATGACAACGATTTTTATATAGGTGAATACACTATAATGACCAATATAACCGGTCCGACAGCAGAAAGCAATTCTAATTACGGCTCTGTTGAGCTGATAAACAGATGCCGGATGAACGATGCCTACCAGACAATAGGCCTTACAAATGATACCTTAACCAACATTACGCTAAGGTTCAGGCTTAAATTAGACGACGTAAGAAACAAGGACATCGAGGTTTCCTTTTCCGCTATAACGGACAGCAACGGAGAATATGTATTAACCGGTGATTATGCAAACGCAGCGCTGCGCAGGGATTTTGTGGATTCTTCCGGAACCAGATACATATCAATCGGTGATTATGTGGAGGCAACTACCGAGTGGCAGACGGTGGAAGCAACCCTTAATTTATCCGATTTCACAAGGGTAAGGTATTCAGGCTCTTCAGGCTCTGTATATGAAGCCGCTGACTGGAGCAAGGCATCCGCCATACATATAATTTCCCGAAAAACCAAAAATGCTTTTGCGGGTCCGAATCCCCCAAGCTCCATTGAAATATCATACGGCGATATTTATGTTGAATTTAATAAAAAAATGCGGTGCCGGGCGACAATAGATATTCTGGATGACGAGGGCCAAGAGGTTACCACCCTGTCCCCCGGGAAAGCACTTGTGCCCACCGTTACCCTGGAGAACGAATTGTCCTCTGACGAAACCGTACTTATGATGTTTGCGGTGTACCAAAACGGAATAATGACAAGATTAATTCCCCAATATGTAACCGTCGATGCTAAAGACACAGCAGTTGAAAGCTTAGAGCAGTATACGCTTCCTTCCGATGTGTCGGGAATGGAGGTAATAGCGTATTTGTGGACGGACTTTGTCAATATGCAGCCAATAACCAAGCATCTTTCTGCAAAATAGCCGATTGGTGATTAGTTTTTAAGGCATGCACTTTCTGCTTACATTGAACAGGTTAAATGCGCGGCTACTCGACATTATTGACAGCGCCGCAGCAGAAACGGAGGGAATCATGAAAAGGATTGCAATTCTGGCTTTAATTATTTGCATTTGTGCTTACGGCTTGCCCGTTGCGGCAGAAGAGGAAGGCTTTAGCATGGGCAATCCGGATGTTTCGGACTGGTTTGAATGGCAATGGCCTGATGATGCCAACGCATACGGCACCCCTATAGACGCTTCAATGTTCTTCCATAAGCCTGCAGGAAAGCATGGCTTTGTGGAGGCACGAGGCTCTGAAATGTTCTTTGAGGATAACACTCCTGCGAGATTCTGGGGTACAAATATCGGCGGAATAGGTATATTCCAGACCAAAGAGGATGCGGAAAAGCTGGCAGACAGAATAGCCCGAAGCGGTTTTAATATTGCACGCTTCCATGCAATGGACGGAAGCTGGTTTGATAATAATATTTTCGGGTATTCAAACGGAAACACCACATCGAAAAAGATTGACGAAAAGCAGCTTGATATTTTCTTTTATCTGTTCACACAGCTTAAGGAACGCGGCGTATATTCCTATATAGATTTATTGTGCTATCGCAGACCTATGCCGAATGACGGCATTCCCTTCAGGGAGGATATCAATAACGGCTGGAAAGGCGAGGGACAGTTTGACCCGTATCTGATTGAGTTGCAGAAGGAGTTTGCCCGTCAGCTTTTGACGGCGGTTAATCCATACACCGGTCTGGCGCTTAAAGACGACCCTGCCGTAATCGTGATTGGTCTTACAAACGAGATGGGCATAATGGGCATCGGCAAAGTTTCAAACCCCATTGAAACCAACTATTACGCGTCAATTCTACAGTCAATGTTTAACAGCTGGCTTGCCGAAAAATACTCGTCCCGCAGCGAGCTTGAAAAAGCATGGGCGCAGGAGGGGAAAACGGGACTTGATAAAAAAGAGGATTTTACAAAGGGCACGGTGGTTTTCAAAGCCTCCTATGGCAGCGAGAATTACAGCGACGCAAGGTTTTACGACATATACAGCTTTTTATATTATTTGCAGGTAGACTATTTCAGACAAATGAACAGCTACATAAAGGACGACATAGGGTATAAAAACCTTATATCCGGCGTAGCCATCGGACTGCAATATGCTTTCTGCCCGCCTATGCAGATTGCGCAAAGGGAAACAAGCGATGTGAACGCTAATAACACCTACAAATCCCATCCATCCACAGGAACGGGGTATCCCGGAACAATCACGCCATGGATAAGCCCTACGGTAAGGAACGGGCAGGAGATGTTTCAGCATTTTACCGTAAACAGACCGTATAATATACCACATTTCGTAACGGAATGGCAGGTCTGCTCTCCGTCTCATTATGCGCCGGAGCATTATCTGTTGCTTTCCGTTTATGGCAGGATTTACGAGGTTAATCCCATAAACTACGGTATAATTATGGATAAGCTTCCTCCGGAAAACAGTCCGCAGCGGGACTTTTTTGAAACCTTTTCCGATGCAATGCACACAAGCATTAGTCCTTTGGCCTCAATGATATTTTTAAGGGATAACATAGAGCAGCCCGATGATATCTTCTACAGAGTGGTTAAAAAAGATGAGCTGTTCAACAAAGAAAGCTTTAACAACTGGTTTATCACTCCATGGAACATCTGGCCCTATGGGGAATTTAAAGTTAAATATCCTGATATCGGGGATGACGTTTCCGATTGTACCGGCGAAGGGCTTGACAACATGTATAAAAAATTCTATAACAACGAGCCGCAGACAAAACAAATCAACTGGAATCAAAGCACCGGGATTTTCAGGCTTGAAACCGACTACACAAACGCCGCCTGCGGTTTTTTGGGAGGCCTTACCATAGATATGGCGGATTGTATTTTCGAGCTGGAAAACCAGTCTGCTACGGTGGGCTTTACCTCCGCTACGGAAAAAACCCTGAAGGAAACGGATGATTATCTTATAGCTTTAGTGGGCAGGTCCAGAAACACCGGCATGATTATGGATGACGAAGAGGGCAAAAAGATTGTCATCAAGGGCAGAGGGCCGCAGATTTTAGAGCCGATTAAAGGGTATATAACTCTTAAAATGCAGGATGATATAGAGATTTATTCTCTTGATTCATCCGGGCACAGGGTTACCAAACTGGAATACAGCACTACGCCGGAGGGCTATAAAAGGTTTTATGTGGGCGCGGAGTATAAAACAGCGTTTTATGAGGTGGTAAAAGTAAAGGGGAATGCAGATGAAAATTAAAATATTCATTCTTGTTTTTGCACTTATAATTCCGGCGCAGTGCCGGGCATTTTCGCAAAGCAGTGAGCAGGCAGCCGACGAGTTTTCAAAGGCTGAGGAATACGGGCTTGCAATCCCCGGGTTTGACGAGGATTACAACAAGCCGATAACCCGGGAGGAATATACCGAGCTTATTATGAAGCTGTATGACAAGATATTGCCGGAAAACGAGGCTTCGGAAGAAAATGCAGCTTCGGAAGAAGAAAGTGAGTCTGCCCTGCGGGAGCCTGCTTTTATCGATACCGAAAACCCGTATGTTTTAAGGGCTTACAGCCTGGGTATAGTAAACGGCACGTCCGAAGACCAATTCAGCCCAGGGCTTTATCTTACAAGGGAAGAGGCCGTAACCTTGCTAACCCGCGCCATATTTACCGCGTATCCGGAAAATGACCCTTATCTGCATGCGGAATATACCTTCATTGACGATTGGCAGATAAGCTATTGGGCGAAAAATGCCGTAAGCTTTGCATACAGCTTCGGCATCATTAACGGCACGGACGATTATGTTATTTCACCCTTGCAAAACATAAGCAGAAAAGAAGCGGTTGTCATTGTGGTCAGGACATTTGAAAATATTGATAAAATAGTTGGCGAAGTTGGGAAATATGAGAAATGGAGCTGGCATATAACGCCCCAGTTTGACGGGCTGGTACCCGATACAAGATTTTGCTCCGGTCTTGCGGCGGTAAAAAAGGACGGCAAATACGGTTATATAAACACCGACGGTAAAACGGTTATCGGGTTTTTGTATGACAGAGCGTATGATTTTTCCAACGGAATGGGGAGAGTGGAGCTTGACGGAAAGACAGGATATGTTGACAGAAAGGGCAGGCTGGTAATCGATACAATATATGAAGGCGGAGGGGATTTCAGCGAGAATCTTGCATGGGTTGTCAGCGGCGGCAAATACGGGTTTATTGACATTGAGGGAAATGTTGTGGTGCCCTTTGAGTATGACAATGCCTACGGTTTTTCCTACGGAATGGCTGCCGTTAAAAAAGACGGCCTGTACGGATATATAAACCGCAGCAACGAAACGGTAATAGACTTTAAATTCAAATGGGCGACCTCGTTTAAAGAGGAAAGGGCAAGAATAGGGGAGAACGGCAGATACGGATATATTGACACAAGCGGAGAAATTGTTATTCCCTGCAAATATGAGCACATTCTTGAATTCAATGAGGAACGCGCCATAGTATATTTCATGGATTTTGCAGGATGCATAGACCGCTTCGGGAACGAAATTGTGCCCTTCTACATATATACGGAGATTTCCTCGTTCAGCAACGGAGTAGCCTTTACAAGAGAGCACGGCAGCGAGAACCCCGACTACAGCGGGGCGTATTCACTTATAGACAGAGACGGAAACGCCGTTGGCACCGGCAGACGACATAATATGTACCACGAGGGCTTGGTTGCAACCATTAAACAGGATCTTGTTTCCGGCAAGATGATACCGTCGTACTGTGACAAAAAAGGCAATATAATAATTCCGAACCCAAACAATGAAACTATTTCCAAGGATGAAGACCATCACTATTTTATGGAGTTTTCGGAAGGACTTGCAGCCGTAGTGGACAGAAGGGGCAAATTGGGGTTTATAAAAAACCCGTTGCTTACAGACAAGTAATGACAGCTTAATATAAAAACATAAAATATAAAAATAAGGAGGATGGAACATGAAAACAGGAAAAAGCATAATATCTTTAACCCTGGCAGTAATGATTTTAGCCGGATTCGCGCTGCCGGCGTCAGCTTCGGAGGCAACTGTAACCGCAGCTCCCTATGTTTATTACTCCAAAACGGAAATTCTTTCGGAGGAAGGAACATTATTGGCCGGCTGCACACGCGCAGAGAGTAATTATACGGCAGGCAGCAACATAACATCCGAAGCGGGCAGCACCGACCCGGTCAATCCCGAGGGCACAGCATTTAAGATAAGCTACAGCAACACAGACAGAGGCTTTGATTTCGTTGTCATCCCTTATAATCTGACTTATGCAACCAAGGATATGACCTATGTTTGTTTTGATATTTACAAAGACGCGAGCGTGACGAACAATATACTTCTAAGGTTTTACAAAAACGCATCGGGTGTGGGTGATTATTACAACACCATTTCAATAGAGCCTTATCTGTCCGAAACATCTCAGTGGCAGACAGTAAGAATCCCGGTATCGGCATTTCCCGACACGGCAACCTTTTACCCGGTAGGCGGCGGGCAGACAACAGTGGACTACAACTGGAACTATGACGTTACAGCCCTGCAATTTGCATTTTCCCTGGCCACAACTGCCGATATATACCTGAAAAACATGTATATCTCAACAGAGGGTCAGGAGATGTATGATTACTATTATGACCACCCCGGAATAATTTACCTTGTAAAGGACGGGGAGCGGCCGCCGGGGATAAATGTAAGCACCGTCAATTCCGGTGCAACACCGTCTGAGCCTGCTGTTGTGGCTGACGGGCTTAAGAGCATAAAACAAACATTCGAAAATACGGGCGTGTCAATGCAGTTCGGCAATAACGACTCCAATCCTTTTGCAGCCGTAACTTCTTCGCATGATTATTGCCTGCTGATAAAGATTAAGTTTGAAGAGGCACATAACAGCTCACTTAGGTTTACAAGGTCAAACGGAAATTACAATGCTTGGGGAACTAGCAACAATGGCACAATAGGTTCGTATCTTAAGGCCACAACAAGCTGGCAGACTGCCATCATACCGCTGACGGAATTCTCCGAGAGGGATTATTCGGCATTAAAAGGCCTTGGTCTTACGCTTGGTGCGACGGGTGGAATAAACCAGTATTATCCCACCATTTATCTTAACGAATTGGCTCTTGTTCCAATAACCGCGATAAAATATAACGGCGTTCCCTATGAAAAAACGCTTAAGGATTCATATTTAATATTCAGAAACGGCGCAATGAAAAATGGTAAGACCGAAGGCAAGTTTCCAAGCAACTTAGACAACCCTCCAAGTATTTCCTTTCAGGACCCGTCAAGCACAAAGCCGGGGCAGTACAGCCAAAAGGTAATGCAGGTAAATACACAAGGAGCCGGAAAAGGGCCCGCATTTGATATTTCGGATTGCGGAATTACCGATGAGAATTACAAAACAAAATATTTCAAGTTTGATGTAATTAACTCAAACTCCAATGTCTTTACCATGACAATATACAGGTCGAAAACAACGTCCAAAACAGACGGGGAATATGATACCTGCCGGGTATCGTACAAAGCCGAAAACATGGTTGCCACAACAGTTATACTCCCTTTGGAAAAGCTCACCCAAAACAGCGGCCTGTCGTGGAGCGACATTAACTACATTGCCCCCACCTTTGACGATGGTAACTGGTATAAAGTATATTTTATTGACAATGTATCAATCGGTGATTATGTGGACGGAAAAGCAGCGGCAGTCAATGCCTCCGTTATTGTTGAAGGCAACGAGGCATTTGCAAGATTATCAGTCAGCAATACAATGACAGCGGCATATGATTATGTGCCGGAGGAAAAAGACATAATTGTGGTTAAAGAATACGATGTTATAAAGTCCATTAACGTTTTAGAGACCGAAGGCGATGTCATAATGCCGGATGCCACCATTACTTTAGACACGCCAAAGGTTCCCATACCCACACCTGATTTTATGTCTATGATATATTTATACAGGTGGAATAACTTGAATAACATAAAACCTCTTGCCGAAGCTGTAATCCAGCCTTATTATAATTTTGACGATTAATATGATTTCAGGGGCATTTCATGTGAAATGCCCCTGAGAACACAGGAGGGAAGTCATGAGAATAAAAGCAATTATTATTGCGATTATTTTTCTTTTCAGCACACTTACCGTGTACTCGTTGGAGCAAAACCCCGATACATCCGATTGGTTTTCTTGGGACATGCCTGATGATAATCTGGCAAAGGGAACGGCTATTGACGCTTCTTTTATGCTTGATGCTCCTGCAGGCAAATACGGCTTTGTGCGTGCAAACGGCGAAAACATAGAATTTGTTGATGAAAACGGTAATGTGAGGCCGGCCAGATTCTGGGGCACCAATATAGGCTGTGCGGCCATATTCGGCAGCTATGACGATTTGGACAAGCTGGCGGACAGAATAGCCCGCGTCGGATATAATCTTGTCAGGTTTCATGCGATAGACGCATATTTTAACGATAACAATGTATTCGGCGTGATAAACGGTGCGACAAGCACAGCAAGCCTTGACGCTGCCCAGCTTGACAAGATGTTTTATCTTATAGCCCGGCTGAAAAACAGAGGCGTATATATATACATGGATTTAATGGCGTACAGGCCCATCCTTGCAGATGACAACATTTCGCCGACAGGAAAGTCTTTTATGCAGACGGAGGCATGCTTTTCAGACGATTTAATCGAGCTGCAAAAGCAATATGCCCGGCAGCTTCTGACAACTGTAAATCCGTATACCGGGCTTGCCCTTAAAGATGACCCTGTAATGGTTTTTCTTCAATTACATAACGAAAACGCACTTACCGAGCTGACCGTGGGTTATTACAGAAACGAAAGTCTTTACTCCAAAAGCTATTATGCAAACCAGCTCAAGCAAAAATTCAACACATGGCTTAAAAACAAATACGGTACAACGGCCTCCCTTACCGCGGCCTGGTTTCAATTGGGCAAAACAGGCGTTATGTCCGGTGAAAGACTGGAAGACAATTCGGTTAATTTTGATTATGCCTACCAGTCAAACACATCCTATTCCACAGAAAGAAAAAAGGACTCAAACCGTTTTGTATATGACACCTTAGGTGACATGTACACAACAATGGTCACTTATTTAAAGGGCGAGTTGGGCGTGAAATGCCTTATAACGGGCTCAAGCCTGGGGCTGGGCGCAAAAAACGGCGCCACTGCTTCGGCATGCGACGAATTCACCGATTTTATTGATAACCATGAATACAACTCACACCCCACCGATTGGTTTTCCGACGGCTCGCTGTTTCAGGGCTTTGGCTCGTCCGCCGGATATGGCTGGAATGTGTTCTGGCGCCTTGGGCACTTCAGAACGGAAAAGCCGCATATAATAGGGGAGTACAACGAGTGTCTTCCCAACCCGTACGGTGCTGAAACCGAGATGATGATGGCAACCATCGCAAGCTTTCAAAACTGGCATCCCCTAAATTACTGTTTAAGAGTGGACGACAGAAAAACCGTGTCCCTTTACGATGCGTTCCAAAGCTATAATTCGCCCGTAAGAACGGCGGTACAGCCTTCGGCCGCTATTTTGTTCCACCGCAAGGATGTTGCGGAAGCAACAATTTCAATGGATATTCCCATTACAAGGGATAACATAATCAATAATAACTATCCCGACGGCAAAATACAGAGCGCTTTGTTCAGCGATTATGCCAAGGTAAGATACAAGCTGTTCGACACCGTACAAGAATACAACAGCTATAACAAAAATCAATATAATGCTGTAAAAAACGCCCTGCAGCAGCGGGTTAACGCAAAGGACACTTATGTAAACGAAAATATTGTGTGGGACAGACCGAACACTCTTATGAAGGTGACAACGGACTATACAAACATGATAACCGGAGAAACACAAAATTTGGTTTATGAAAGCGGCGACAGCAAAATAGAAATACAAAACGAAATATCAACCATATCTTTGGTCTCCTTAAGCGAAAAGACTTTGAAGGACACAAACCGCATGCTTCTTACAACGGCGGCAAGGGAAAGAAATACCGATATGGTAATGAGTGAAACGGAAATCGGGCTTATGATAAGCAGGGGCAAGGCACCTGTAATTATCGAGCCGGTTAGCGCAAGGGTCACCATCAAAACAAATGACTCTGTTTTGGTTTATGCCCTTGATTCCTCGGGGCAAAGAAAAATGACGGTGCCGGTATCAAAAACCGCACAAGGATACAGCTTTTTTGAAACAAACGAAACATATCAGACAATGTTTTACGAAATAATAAAAATAGACGGCATTTCTTTGTTTTCCGAAATGGATTCGCAAAACGGTCTGGCTAAAATATACGGTTATGACGGAAGAATGACTCAGGGTAAAAGCGTTACGCTTATGGTATTTAAGCCGGGCTTCTCCGATGCAGGCGAGCTTACCGAATCCAATGCGGAGGGTATGCTTTATTATGTATTTCAGACTGTTACCGATTCAAACGGTTATTTCTGCTTTAATGTTGAGATGGCAAACGACGCGGAGCGTGGCGAATATACGGCTTTGATTGCCCTTGAGGGGGTTGAAATTCCGCAGGAGGACCGAACGTTTACTTTTGTTTATGATAAAGAGCGGATTTACCCGCCCGATGCTTCCGCCAAGCCTGCAGGAAGATATCTGGATTATAGCAAAAGCGGCGGGTGCAGCATTATAGACATATACGGTAATGTTGCCTATGGTGTAAACTTTGTTAATGTTGAACAAGGGGCGAATAAAAGTATAACACACGGCAAAACCGGCGACCCGGCAGGCATTTATGACGGGGCATATAAAATCAGCTACAGCAATACGGCATACCCGCTGGAGTTTAACACAAACACCTATAATATTTCTCCCGTGACAAAAAACTATGCATATTTGCAGTTTGATTTATACCGCATCGCCGGAATGCAGGGGAATATGTTTTTAAGGCTAAGAGACGGGGAGAATCAGTTCAGCATTGATATATCTGACTATATCGGCGCTGCCGGCAGCTGGCAGACTGTGAGAATCCCCCTGTATTTGTTTTCCGATAATGTGGACTTTGACTGGAGCAAGGGAACATATTATATCGGTATCGGCTTTACCCAAAGAGCCACCGGTGATATATATGTGAAAAATATGTATGTCGGCACCGGCTTTTATGAAACAGCCGATTATTATTACAACGGCGGCAATACCATTAATGTAGTCGAAAACGGAAATATTGCGGACGGCATGTACGCAATTCCATACAGCAGCATCGGAAATTATCCGTCCATTACAAAAAATGTTGTGGTTGACGGACTTAATTCCCTTAAGGTAAGCCTTAAGGCGGAGGGGAATGCGGCAGTGTTCGGACACAACACAAGCTTCAGATATGCGGACGTTACATCCACAAAGGACTATTTGGTTAAAATGAGGGTAAAGCTTGGCAATGCTGAGAAAAATACAGTTTCCCTTGTTAAAACTACAGGTCAGTTTACGGGAGCCGTAACCTTCATTGGGCGAGTAGGTCCGTATTTTAAGCCTACGCAGGATTGGCAGACGGTAATTATACCGCTTAGCGAGTTTAGCGGGCACAACCTTTCCTCCACATACGGAATCGGGCTTGGCATTGCTTCGGCAGGCAGCGGAAACACGCTTAACATATTGGATATGTATATAAACGAAATTACGATTATACATAAAGACTCCGTGAGGTACAACGAAAAGCCAAGTGAGCGGGTCATGCGGGACGATTATATACTCTACAGGCACGGTGCATTTTCAAGCAGTTATTCGTTGTATCCGTCTGATGCCGGCAACCCCAACGCCATAAACGAAAGCTATGGCGCAGGCGGGGACAGCAACGGCGTAATACGGCTTTACTGTTACGGCAGGGCAGGCATAGCGTTTGATATATCCGAGATGGGAATTAACGATAATAATTATCATAACAAGTATATAAAATTTGATGTAATGAACGTTAATACCGTCTATTACAGTCTTTCGGTAGGTCGCTCAAGCGGAACGACAGCCAACAGCATACGGGACGTATGCAATGTAGGATACGGACCGTCGTGGCAGACGGTAATCGTGCCTCTTTCCGCTATTACCAACAAAGCCGACTTGTCGTGGGAGGATACAAAAAACCTGTTCATTCAATTTAATGACACCGTCTTGTACAAATATTATTATTTGGACAATATAACAATCGGAACATATGTGGACGGGGAAATTACCGAAGGCGAGGCAAGAATTGTTATCGATAACTCTAAGGCTTATGCGTCCTGCGAAATAACAAACACCATGAACTCTCATTACGCTTATTCTCAAGACGGAAAAAATATTCTTGCCGTGAGGGAAAACGGTATACTGAAAAAAGTAGCTGTTCAAGACGGAATGGCGGCGGATATTTCTCCGGGCAGCAGTATCGTGCTAACGACGCAGGAGGGTGTTCCCGTCACAAATGAGAACGAGCAAATAACACTGTACAGATGGGAAAGCCTATCGAATATAAAGCCTATCGGCAATACAATCTTAGGCAATGACCCAGCCAGCCCTTGACGGACACACAGAAAGACTGATAAAATAATAATCAGGAAGGT
>LVAX01000013.1 GCA_001604215.1 Clostridiales bacterium Firm_18 | reverse complement strand
GTATCACAAAATTGAAACTGTTTCTTATTAAGAAAACTAGTAATATTTTGTTGTTCATCGATAGTCACAACTGTACCATCCATCCAACTCTCATACTTCGCAGCCAATACAAGGTTCTTTCGTGTATCTCGAACTAATCGAGGCAATATTGAATCTTCAATAATTAGATCGGATTCAAGCAACAATGTATCTTTTTCAACTAGATACTCTTTTGCTAAATATAGCGAGTAAATATTGTTAGTCTTATCATAAATTGGATTATCAATAAAAATTACTGGGGTTCTCATTGCAAGTGAGTTTATAAAAGACACTAGTTTGTCTCCTTTATAACCAACGACAATAATAACTCTCTCTAAATTAAGTGAATCGAGTTGAAAGAGTACCCGTTCGATAAGCGTCTGGTCATTTACCCGTATCATACATTTGGTATTATCTCTTGTTAAATCCTTGAGACGTCTTCCCATTCCGGCTGCGAGAATTATCGCCTGCATTAGGGTCTCCCTCCATGTTTTGTAGTATTGCACATCTGTATGGTTTTCTCTAAAAATTCAGCAATCCGATTGCCACTATCTCCGGGAAACTGCCAAGCTGTCTCCCGTGCTCTTTTCCGATTCTCTTGTAGATGAATATTCTTGCTGGCTGAAAGTAAAAGTTCTCCGATATGACCGAAGTCTTGTTCTTTCAGCTCTACTCCAATTTCAGGAAGAATTCTGAACTTCCAAGGCGGCTCCTCAAGATCGAAAGAATCATACGGACGAGCATCGAAGGCATTATTGACATAGAAAAAAGGTCTATCGAATAAGAAAGTATAATCAAAAATTATTCCAGAGAAATCAGATATCAATATATCTGCACGCGAGAGTGATTGAAGATTTTCACTTTCATAATCCCATGCAACATTCATCCTATTCCTGAAGCGTTCTTCTAGTACATCCAACACCTCTTTTTCTGATTGCTTTGATTGAGGATGAGGCCGTACGATAATTGTAAATCCAGTTTCGACAAGCGGATCAAGAAGGCTGGTACCATATTTACTGAGAATACCGTTTTTTCCCCATGATGGAGCTATCAACACTGTAAATTTTCCCCTAGCCTCATTCTCTCTTGGAAGAGAGACAACTTTTTCCTTTAAAACATCAAGATAGGGACAACCAACAACAACCAACTCCTTCTCTTTGATATTTCTCTGATATTCCAATTGTCGGATATGATCTTTTTGATACTCTCCAGATAGCAGGATAGAATCAAAATAATCAAGCCCGAATAAGCGATAACTCGTCGCATCATCTACGGCATGAAGAACATGACAATAATGACTCACTCCCCTTGACCGCTTAAGCTGATAAACATCAAGACCAGGGGTAGTCATTAAGCAGACATCAGCCTCTAGAAAGTTCAAACGAGTAAAGGCTTTATTTCCTTCACCAATATATTCACTTGTTATGTATTCAAATTGCATCTGAAATACTGGGTCATCTTCTGATGAAGTATAAAACACTGTTGGAATTGCCCTTCGATTCAAAGCCTCAAGTATGGGCATAAACACATTCCAGTACCGTTTCCCTTCAGAATAAATAACCAATGGATAATGGCTACTTGAAGCCGTAACTCTTCCCCCTGAAAGTACAAATTTTAATTTTATTACAACAGCTTTCCCAATGAAATAGAGCATCGTCACCAATCCGATAACGATGGAAAAAAGCATGCTGCCAGTTCCTGGATCTATATATAATAGTAACATCTAGTACCTATCTCCCTTGATTCATGGTTGCAGAATCGGAACCCAATTGGATTCACTAAAAATTGATTCCCTAATAGAAAAACTTTGTGAATAGTCAAACACAAATTCCTTTCCAGAATTATGCTTTGGGTCTGCAGAGGAGAAAAAGCTATTTACATTAGTTTTATCGATCATCATCAGAATATCATTTTTCGTAAATGGATTTATCGAAGAAACAGAGGTATTCTGGATTGCTATAACCGGAACATCCGCATTCGTCATGAATTGAGAATCCTCGGTGAGTAAACCTCTTGCATTGAACTCTTTGCTTAGCATCAATGGATTATAATATCCAAGGATTTTTGAGTATTCACTTGAGTAATTCTTGAAAACTGGAGTGCTAACATCTCGTCCATGATCTGCCACAATGATAATTTTCGTATTATCGTATACTCCCTGCTTGCGTAAATAATCCAGCCAATTTCCGATTTGCAATAGGGCAGCTGCATTTGCATGGTAATGAATCTGATCTATCTCATCATAGCCTGCATCTTGTTGCAATGGATTGCTAGTGTCTGTTACCTCACTAACAGGAATATAATTAGGGGCTTGCAAGAACGTAGGTTCGTGCGTTGCATCGTTCGTAAGAAACGTAAATGTTGGTTTGTTGCTATCAATTGATGTAATTTGTGGCAGATAATGCAATACCGCATAAGAATCAATAAAGGCATCAGTCACCTGTGGGTTCTTAGCCATCAAGAAATAGGTACCCTGGTCGTACAGCATTGATCTGAGAAAGGGAAAACTATTCTTGAAAATTGCATACATTGGGAGTCTATTTTGTATAATTTCGCTTTCAAACCCAACATCCCAATCAAGATTTTCTGAATATTCAGTCTTGTATTGAAGAGAGTACCTTCCCAACATCCTATACACATTAATCTCGGGATAATCCTTGAATGCAGAAAAATCATCGGACCATTGATAATTAGCAAATGGCGGGTCAAAAACAGTTACTGCATACCCGGCTTCTGAAAAGAGTCTTGGCAGCACCAACGTAGCTTCATTATGCTTATCCACAAGTTTCTCTGAATCACGAGCATTGATTGCATCAGGGGTATACTCATACCCACCCATAAGTGCAGGAGCAGCAGTAAGGGTATAGGCACCATACGAGACTGTATTGGGATAATATAAGAATCCAGCAAACTGTTCCTTAAGTTGTGGAAACTGCTCAACAACAAGAGGTAAATAGGAACTGATGGCACGATCCAGAAAAAGAATAACTACATTCTGCTTTTCTTGACTAAGCGAAATCATTGGCTTAATCTTATCATGATTAGTGAACGATTTATTATTTTGTATCAGTTGCTTATGATTCTCAAAGGATTTTGTGATTTGCCATAGTGAATATCCTCCACTCATCACAGTTGCCAATACGAGAATTGTGAGAAGTGCTGAAAGAATTTTCACTTGATTCCGTTTAATCAAAAACAAACCAGTAAGTGCCACTATGCCACAAAAAAGCAAGGGTACCAGAGTTAAAAATAGATTAGGGGTAAGAAGTGACGGATTGTCAAACATCAGTATCTTACTGATATGCCCATATTGCCCACTAAATAAAAATATGTTCCCGACAGATGTTGCTGATAGAATGAAAAATGAAAATGACATCAGAGAGCGCATCTTTTTACTAGCCATTCCATACATAAAGAGAGGCCATACAACCCAAACACCAAAGAACACTGTGCTTGTTAACATGATATATGATAAAGGATTCTCAACATCTCCAGTAAAGGAAAATTCATTCGGCGATGAAGAAATCAGATTTCCTATTACCACAACACCGTACAATAGCCAAAGGGAAATGCATGATAGAAAAGTTATGCGAAATACCTCTTTACTATTCAGAGAGAAGGTTGCAAGAAATGTGTTTTGAATCTTCTTAATAAATATAAGTATGAGTGGAATAAAACAGACTATCAAGCTTCCGATAATAAGAATCAAATGCTTAGAGACAGGAAGATTTGGTTTCGTGATAATAATTACAAGTGTAAGTCCAACTGATCCAGCAACAGCCATCAAATAAAGAATTTTTAGAGGATTTTTCAACTTGTAGAAAATATTCTTAATCAATGACACCACGTTATTCATGGTCCAGTAAAAAACTAGTCCAGCTGGAGATTGGTACAGTAACACCAGAAAGACTCCTGCCATTCCATATAACTGAACCTTGTCCCGCAAAGGAAATCCTTTTGTATAAATCATTCCTGCAAAGACATTGATTAATGTCATGAGTAAGGGAAGTATATTTACCGAAAGAGAACCAATTTGGAGTAAATGGTCTGGCTGACCGAGATTTTGAATGATAGCGAAGCTTTGTCCTTGGAGATGCGGTAAATGCGAGAGAAAATGATACGCTGCAATAAAGAAAGGGACCTGAATTAGCAAACTTACGCTACTCCGTAATGCATATGCTGGATGATAATGGTTCTGTCTATAAAAGGTTGAGAGAATCATATATTGTTCATCACCACTAAAGACTTCCTTTATGCGACGAATACCAGGGTCCATTTGTTTCCGTTGATTTCGTTCTTTCTCCTGAAGCTTTTCAGCAATATGATACAGAGGTAAAGACAACAAACTTATAAATAGGCTTATTGCAACTATGGATATTCCAAAATTATCGAAAGCTTTATAGAAAAAAGAAAAGAGAAGCTCAATGAGTAATTCGATGGGAGATATTAGTATAGTATAGAAAAATGAGCTCACACATAACCTCTTGGTATAATCCTATAGTTTCATTCGACATGAGCTTACCATAATTTACTTCTGTAGGCGATAGAGAAAATAAGTATTCAGGGAGCTCTCAGCTGAGCATATAAAACAAAAACCCAGAAACCTCCTAAGAAGCCTCTGGGTTGGTAGCATAATAGAAAAAATATTGTAAAAGCGAAAAATCAGAAATGTAAATCAAGAACTGGTTAAAAAACTCGCTTTAATTCATTCTTTTTTAAAACCCTCGCAGGATATCCCATCGCTATCACATTTGATGGTATGTCCCTATTCACACAAGAAGCCATCCCAATAATTGAATCATCCCCGATGATTGTTTTTTGTTCAACTGAGACATTCAATGCGATGAATGTCCTAGCACCGACAGCACAGTTGCCGGCAAGAACAGCATTTGTTGAAATCACGGATGAATGTCCAACACTTGTATCATGACCTATCATGACATGCGGTTGAATAACTACATTATCAGCGATTGAAGAATTACTTGATATAAAAGAAAAAGGTCCAATATAGACCCCCTGACCAATTATAGCGGAATTAGAAATAATGGAGCTGGGATGGATTATTGAGATAAGCCCAATAGAATATGAATGCATTTTTTCAGCAAGGACAGCTCGAAGATTTGGCTCTCCTATTCCAATAATCTTGAATTCGTAACCGGTTTTCTTACCATATGCTCGGGCACTTGTCGAAGTGCTTCTTTTGC
>LVAX01000012.1 GCA_001604215.1 Clostridiales bacterium Firm_18 | reverse complement strand
GAATTGGCAAGGGGATTGTTGAAAGAATCAGCTAAGACAACAGAACCGTCCCCCTGTCTTCTGGAAACTCTTAATTGATAAAGATATGAAAAAGAAAGATTTAAAAGAAGCGGCTGGTATTAGTACATCTTCTATGGCAAAACTGGGTAAAAACGAAAATGTTACGACCGATGTGCTTGTGAAGATTTGCAAGGCATTAAAGTGTGATATTTCCGATATTATGGAGATTCAGCCAGATGAATAGGTATCAACAGCTTTTACTTAATAGTTAAGCAACAATGACGCTAATTGAATTATTATGAAAAAACTTAAATTAATAAAATTTTAAAAGTGAGGTTATAAAGATGTATAATCAATTTTTTAATACTGTTCTTGAAGTACTAAAATAAGATGATAAAATGTATTCTGATTACTAAGAAGGTAAGTAATTATATATAGATTTCTTTGCTTACTAAATTGGAAAGAGATTGCAGCCCAGAGGTTGTACGAGGCTGTTCCTGCAGAAAAGGATGGAAAAATTATGAGAAAATATATAGGAAAATTAAAATCGTTATCATACCCACAGATGATAGCACTTGGCTACTTTCTGATAATAATTGCCGGGACATTTTTGCTGTCATTGCCGATAGCCAGCCGCAATAATTTATTTCCCGGATTAATTAATGCACTTTTTACAGCAACCTCTGCTACTTGTGTAACAGGGCTTGTTGTTTTTGACACCTATACACAATGGTCGCTATTTGGACAAGTAGTTATTTTACTGCTGATTCAAATAGGTGGCTTAGGGTTTATGACGGTTGTCACAATGTTTTCTATTTTTTTAAAAAGAAAAATCGGGCTGAAAGAAAGGGGACTTTTACGTGAAAGTATAAATGCTATGTATATCGGTGGGATTGTACGTCTGACCAAAAGAATATTGCTTGGCACTTTGCTGTTTGAAGGTATTGGTGCAGTATTGCTATCATTGAGGTTTATACCCAAAATGGGCTTGCTGGAAGGTATATATAATGGCATTTTTCACTCGGTTTCAGCTTTTTGCAATGCCGGGTTTGACATTATGGGAAAGTACGGCAAGTATTCATCGCTAACAAATTTCGCCGGGGATGCGGTTGTTAACTTAACAATTATTTCACTCATCATTGTCGGAGGAATAGGGTTCTTTGTATGGGATGATATTGAGAAAAATAAATATCATTTTAGAAAATATCAGCTACATACAAAAATAGTTTTAACGATGACCGCAATTCTTATAGTGTCAGGGACGATATGCTTTTATATTTTTGAAAGAAATAACCTTCTTTATGGGATGACTACAGGAGAGAAAGTTTTAGTCTCTCTCTTTGGCGCAGTTACGCCCAGAACAGCAGGCTTCAATACTGTTGACGTTGCATCATTAACCTCTGCAAGTAAGCTTCTGACTATTGTGTTGATGTTTATAGGCGGCAGTCCCGGATCTACTGCCGGTGGGATCAAGACTACTACTTTGGCAGTTATCATGATTTCGCTGTGGTCAAGCTTGAAAAATAGGAATGGTGATAATATATTTGGCAGGAGACTGGAAGATAATGCACTAAAGAGGTCGTCTGCCGTTGTGACAGTCAATATACTTCTTATACTGAGTGCGGCTTTACTTATTAGTGCTACAAATAAAGCTTTAGGACTTGACGCTGTTTTGTTTGAGGTTACATCTGCAATTGGTACTGTTGGTCTTTCTACGGGAATCACAGGTGGTCTGAATACCTTTGCAAAAATAATTATCATACTATTGATGTATAGCGGCAGAGTCGGAAGTCTTTCTTTTGCTTTGCTGTTTACAGAACATGGAGTGACGTCATCTATACAGAATCCGGTGGAAAAAATAAATATAGGATAGGGGTATTGGTATGAAATCATTTTTAGTTATTGGAATTGGACGTTTTGGGAAACATTTGAGCCGTAAGCTGGTTGAGCTTGGAAATGAAGTCATGATTGTTGATAAAAATGAAGAAAATATAAGAGAACTTTTACCCATCGTGACAAATGCACAAATTGGTGATTGTACGAAAGAAGAAGTACTTCGTTCACTGGGCATTGATAATTATGACGTATGTTTTGTCTGTGTTGAAAATGATTTTCAGAGCAGCCTTGAAATTACCAATCTGCTTAAGGATTTTGGCGCTAAATATGTAATAAGCAAATCCAGTCGCGATATCCAAACAAAATTCTTACTACGTAATGGTGCGGATGAAGTTATAGATCCTGAACGGAATATTGCTGAAAAACTGGCGGTGCGCTGCAGTGCAAACCACGTTTTTGATTATATTGAGCTCACAAATGATATCTCCATCTATGAAATTCCGCCTGCAAAAAGCTGGATTGGGAGAAGTATAAAGGAGATAAATTTCAGAGTAAGATACCATGTAAGTATACTGGCAACAAAAGCTGGGAATGATATTTCACCTTTACCTGTTGCCGATTATATATTCAAGCCCGAGGAACATCTTTTAGTTATAGGACGCCGCAAGGATGTAGAAAAGCTATTAAAACATATAAACTAAAAATATGGTAAAATACTTCTACGAGGTGATAATATGAGCAGTAAATATTATTTACGGATGAAAAACCATCCTTATCTTGTTTTCCTTTGTATTGGCTCATGAAGAGACAAGGGGACGGTTCTATTGTCTTGACAATTAAAAGGAAAATGTGCCGAGACAAGCAAGAAAGAAAAGTGCAAGCGGAATATATCATGAGGAAGATAATGAATTAATTGACTTGGACTTTGTATTTACCATTATAAGTAAAGAAGATTTTGTAAAGTTACATAAAGAAGAGAACGATGACAAATGCCTGGATTGTGATGTACATGAATTTCGACTTAATGATACAGACGCAAGAAGGATCATACAAAAAGTTTGCAAGTGCACAAATACAACTGAGATTCAAACAATAGAAATAGAACAACGGAATAAGTACATTAAGAAGTTGAAGGAGAAGGGTCTTTCAATAAGACAAATTAGCAGACTAACCGGAATTAGCAAGGGGATTGTTGAAAGAATCAGCTAAGACAACAGAACCGTCCCCCTGTCTTCCCCTGTCTTTATAACGCAAGGTTAAATATCCCACAAAAAAACCTCCTCATTTGTTTCCACACTAAACGGCAAAAATGCAACCCTATTTTTGAAAATGTAATACAACTGTAATAAATCAGAATATAAAGCCCCTCAATTGTTTCCACAGTAAGAGGTCAAATCCGAAGTCTGATTTTAAAAAAGTAAAAGACTTTTTTACCCTTCGCTTTATTGAATAACGCTCACACAAAGCTACCGAAAAAATGGTTGTATTTCAAGGAATCTTATGCTATACTATTCTTGTAAGGTTGGTGATGCAAAATGAGTGATAGCGTTAAGTATTGGTTGGATTTAGCCGATTATGACATTGAAACTGCAAAGGCAATGTTAAATAGCGGGCGGCTTCTCTATGTCGGCTTTATGTGTCATCAGACGATTGAAAAAGCGTTAAAAGCCGTTGTTGCTCGTGATTGTACTGACGGTGAAATCCCACCAAAAATACACGACCTTTCAAAATTAGCTGTTCGTGCCAGTTTGTTTGATTTAATGTCAGAAGAACAGCAAGATTTTATAGATGATTTGAACCCCCTCAATATTGAAGTGCGTTATCCCGAATACAAAGACGAGATAGCGGCAGGACTGACAAAAGAAAACTGCGGGGAGTTTATCGTGAGGACGGAGGAATTATTATGTTGGATAAAGGAACAGTTATAAATACAGTTGAACGATACACGGAAGCTGTAACGAGGGAATTTTCGCCGTCTGCTGTTATTTTATTCGGTTCGTATGTCAATGGTAATCCGCACGAAGACAGCGACATTGACGTTGGCGTTGTGTTTGATGGTTTTACTGGCGATTGGAGGAAAACAGCGGCGCAATTATGGCGTTTACGGCGTGGTGTTAGTTTTGATATTGAGCCGCATTTACTTGATAGCACAAATGATAAAAGCGGTTTTGTGAAACATGTTTTTAAGACAGGGCAAATAATTTATAAGGCATAGCAAAAACCCACGCTGGGGCGTGGGTTTTTGTAGATGTTATAAGCTGATTTGTTGCTATTGTTGCGTATGGGTCTATGCGTTACCATTACCCCTATCAAATATATTGATCCAACTGGTGAAATCTACGTAATTGCATGGTCATATGGAAAATTTGATATAGACGCTTATAAAGATTCTGATGGAAATGTAAATTGGGACAAATTCACAAAGGAAAATTCTTTTGCAAGAGCAGCATATACCAGACGACAGGAGTTAATAGATTCGGGTATACCTGAAAGTGAAATTGATATGCAAAGGATTGATAATATACAAGATTTGAAGAATACATGGAGTATGTGGGCTGGATATGATAGTGTTGAAGGGCTTGAGATTTACTCGCACGGAAGTTCAGATGGTGTAATTGTAGCTTGGGCAGGAGAAGAAAATTATCTAAGCAATGCACAAAAACTCGATTGGCAATCTGTTATGCGTAACGGAAAAAATGGTGGATATACTACTAGCCCCTATGCAGCGTTTTTTGGTTGCGGTATAGCACTTGGAGATCTTCCGCAAAACTTTGCTAATACTCAGGGCGTTAATACATTTGCCCAAATCGGAAGTGCTTCATTTTCTCATGATCCTGATATACATATACGTATTAAAGATAAAGAAACATCACTTAACGTTTACTTAAGGCATTTCGATGTTAAAAATCTATTTAATACCTATGGCAGAGGAAAGTTGTTTACTCCTAACAATTAATAAGAAGGTGCTGTAATTTGTTAAAAAATAAAAGAACATTGTTTATTATATTTTTAATGCTAATTTTTACGTTAATATTTCTGTTTTCATTTATATTTAAACAAGAATTAATTAATGTAAGCAAAGTTAAAAACGTAAATATTATTTCAGAAGAAGAAAACTTAATAGTTAATATATCAGCTTCAAATGATATATCTGAATTTGTTAATTTACTTAATAAAAAGCCTTCGAACAACTCGTTTTCTTGTCCATTTGGATATGTTAAATTTTTAATTGAGGAAGAAGATAATACTATTATAATTTATCCTGCTACTGATGGTTGCCATAATTTTAAAATAGAAGACATGTATTTTTCTATAAATAGTAACGAGTGGGAATCGCTTATTAGTATACTTGGCAAATATGGAGTTGATCGTTCTTTATTAGAAAGTGGTACAGGGATTTAACCATACAGAACACTTAGGACAATTCCTTTATGTTACAAGGCAGGAGGTAAACAAGACAAGGGGACGGTTCTATTGTCTTGACAATTAAAAGGAAAATGTGATATTCTATTGTC
>LVAX01000011.1 GCA_001604215.1 Clostridiales bacterium Firm_18 | reverse complement strand
CGGAGAAGAACCGGCAACCCATGCAAGCTTTGAAGCTGATCTGAAAGTGACATGGAAAAGCAGGCTAAAGGGAAGCTTTTCATATTTTGACTTTCTGAAACGCAATGATTGGGCGATGAACGAGTTAAACATACAGGCATACCAACTCCTGTTGCCAATTCCGCAATCAGAAACCTATACAAATCCGAATATGGGGCAAAATCCGGGGTATTAAAGACAAATCAGCTTTTAAGGAAAGATGCAGCAGATAAAATTACAGTTGTTAAATGTTTCGAATATTTCGAATATTTCATTTGTTTTGTGTAATTTTGCCCCGGAAGCAATTAAATACACTAAGTTATGGAAGCAATTAAAGCATACAGAAGACCCAGTAAAACAGAGCGAATGATTGCACAAACATCTTACGATGCATTGACTGCTGCTTTGGGGCAATTAAAAAGTGACCAGGTTGAAATTGAAATTGAAGAAACAAATGATAAAATTGTAATGCCATTGAGTGCAATGAGATTTTTAGAAGACATTCTCAAAGCAATGAGCCAGGGCAAACCCATCTCACTTGTGCCAAGTGCAACTGAAGTTACAACACAAAAAGCGGCGGAGATGTTAGGTTGTTCAAGACCCTATTTGGTGAAACTCCTCGAAGATGGTGAAATTGAGTTTACAAAAGTAGGTAAACACCGGCGAATCAAGTTTGAAGATGTAGCCAATTACAAAACAAAGATGAAAGCGGAACAAAAACGGCATATAATAGACATCATGAATGCCGACGAGGAGGACGGGCTTTATGATTCATAGCGTACGTTTCACTGCTGTATTAGATACGAATGTAATTTATCCTGTTATTATCCGCGACCTACTGTTTTGGTTTGCACATTACGAGTTATACACTCCCAAATGGAGTCATCATATTTTTGAAGAATGGAAACAAGTTATGTTAAGGAAAGGTGTAACGGAGGAAGAAGCCTTAAAAAGAAGTCAAAAAGCTAATTTAGCTTTCCCTGATGCATTGGTAAAAAATTACGAATCCTTAATTGAAAACTTAAGCCTACCGGATGTAAAAGATTGCCATGTTTTAGCCGCTGCAATTAAGACAGACGCTCAGGTTATTGTAACGAATAACATTAAAGATTTTCCTGAAGATGTTCTCTGCAACTATGGAATAAAGGCAAAATTAGCAGATGATTTCTTAACTGACATTATTGATTTAAATCCAGATGCTGCTGTCGAAGCTTTCAAGGAAATGGTGATGAATAAAAAGAATCCTGATTTAGATGAATATGCTGTATTAAATATCCTGAGAAAAAACAGTTTGAATGACACAGCAAATTATTTGCATGCGTTATTATAGTTCTTCACCCCACACCACCCTTTTCACATAATCGGTATACGACAGGATAATCCGCACCACCTTGTCGCTCACATTGGGCATACTGTAATCGGCAACGGGCCTGAAGTTGCGCTCGGCACCTGTTTTCTGTTGCTCCAGTTCAACAAGTCCCTGCATCACCCGTTCGGGGTTTAATCCAACCATCATCACCGAAGCTTCTTCCATGGCTTCGGGACGTTCGTGCGCCTCACGGATGTTTAATGCCCGGAAATTCAGGATAGAGGACTCTTCACTGATGGTTCCACTGTCGGACAACACGGCTTTGGATTGCACCTGCAGAGCAATGTATTCGCTAAGTCCCATCGGTTTCATCAACTTCACCTGTTCATGAAACTGAATACCGTGCTTTTCAATCATTTTGCGGGTACGTGGATGGGTAGAAACAATAACCGGCAGGTTATATTGTGCTGCTACCTGGTTGAGTATCTTTACCAGATTGAAAAAATTCTTTTCTGAGGCTATATTTTCTTCCCGGTGCGCCGATACCACAAAGTACTGACCCTTTTTCAACCCCAACTTACCCAAGACAGTAGACAGTTGACCGTTGACTGTAGACTTATAACGGTTCAACACCTCAAACATCGGGCTACCGGTTTTGATAACCCTGTCGGGACGTAAACCTTCCGCCAGCAGGTATTCTCTGGCAATATCACTGTATGTCAAATTTATATCTGCTGTGTGATCTACAATTTTCCGGTTGCTTTCTTCAGGTACACGCTGGTCAAAACAACGGTTACCCGCTTCCATGTGGAAAATAGGGATATGACGTTTTTTCGCTGCTATAGCACACAAACAGGAGTTGGTATCTCCCAACACCAGAAAAGCATCAGGTTGTACGGTTTCCAATACAGGATCAATATTTATCAATATCTGTCCGGCCGTTTCCGTCGCGTTCTTACCCGCGGCATTCAGAAAATAATCCGGTTTCCGCAAACCAAGGTCTTCAAAAAACACTTCGTTCAATTCATAATCATAATTCTGACCGGTATGCACAAGCGTATGTTCAATCGCTTCACTGGCATCTAATTTTTGAAGCACACACGATAAACGGATGATCTCCGGACGGGTGCCAACGACTGTAAGTACTTTTAGTTTTTTCATTTAATTTATTGTCTACGGTCTACGGTCTACGGTCTACAGTCTACAGTCATTTGTTGCATGACCGTTGACTGTAGACCGTAGACTGTAGACCTTTTTAAACTTCCATAAAAAACGTATCCGGTCTCTCTTTATCAAACACCTCATTCACCCACATGACCGTTACCATGTCGGCATCCCCGAGGTTTTCGATGTTGTGGGTATAGCCAACCGGGATATCTACCACTTCCAACTTATCTCCTGATACAAAATATTCTATTATCTCATTTGTATTTATTTTTCTGAAGCGGACAACGCCTTTGCCGCTGACGACCAGAAACTTTTCATTCTTGGTATGATGCCAATGATTACCTTTGGTTATACCAGGTTTTGAGATGTTGACCGACACCTGACCGCGTTCGGGACTCTTCAG
>LVAX01000010.1 GCA_001604215.1 Clostridiales bacterium Firm_18 | reverse complement strand
ATAACACAAAACCCTTGCCCGGTCAAGGGTAAATAAACGGCTTCGCCGCCCTTGACCGGCTCCCGCTTTTGTGTTATATTGTAACCAAGGCGGGTTAAGCCTTAATTTGGCTAACCCGCCCAAAAAAAATTTTATTGCACCAAATTAGGAGTTTACACAAAATATGAAACAGAGCCGACAAAGTTATAAAAGAAATCGCCGCAATTCTGCAAAAGGCAATTGCTTCGTCAAACATGCACGGCTTTGTGGCAAGGTACGGCGGGGACGAATTTTACATGGTTCTTCATACAAAAAACAAATTCCTTGTCAAGCCCGTTATCAATAAAATCAAACTCGCCTTTGAGCAGTTTTATTTTTTCGCAAGCATGCCCCACAAAATATCCTGCTCTGTCGGCTATGATATATACGATCCCGCCAAGTGGAGCAGCTTTGACATGTTCGAAAGGCACATAGACAAGCATAAAGGCACTAAACTCTTTATGCCCTGACTTTTTTAAATTGTTGCTTTTAAGCTTTTGAGCTTTTCAGCTCTTCAGCTTTTCAGCTTTTCAGCTCTTAAGCCTTTCCGCTTATTTAACTATATCCCCCATAAGTATAGCAGTAGGATTTTTAAAGCTATAATCTGTAATTACAATGTTTGCAAGCTTTCCTTTTTCAAGGCTTCCTATTTTATCGTAGTATTTTATTGCTTTAGCCGGTGTTGCGGAGGTCATCTTAAAAATATCTGTTATGGAAAAGCCTCTGTTTTTTAAATTTTCGGCAACCTGACGCATGGTAAGGGAGCTTCCGCACAGCTCGGGCTCGCCGTTATTGTCTAAAACCGTGATATCCATACCACCGCTGCTGCGCATGGTAAAGTCGCTTATGGCTGCAATACGTTCAATTCCCACCGTTTTGATCAGCAAATCCAGCATCTCATATCTGACATGATAACCGTTTTTGTCGCAAATAACCTCATAATAAAGGTTGTCGCACAGCATTGCGGCCTGGTCGAACGTCAGCTCAAGTGTTCCTTCAAAGTATGGCTTTCGCCCGCATCCTGTCGCGTCGAACATATGTGTTACAATTCGGGCACCGCCCATAGCAGCCTTTTTGACCTGGTCAACATCCGCTTCCGAATGCCCGATTGCAGGTACAATCCCGGCCGATACGATATCCTTTAGAAATTCTTCGGAATTTTCTACTTCCGGTGCAAAAGTCCATTGCACCACAATACCTTCGTCTATGATTTGCCGGTATTCCTCTTTAATCGCCCTTACGTCAGCGCTTGGAGGAGAACCGGCAACCGAGCCGTATTTGGGATTAAGATACGGCCCTTCCATATGCACACCGAGTATATTAGGGTATTCCTTCATAAGCTCTTTTATTTTAGATATCGCCTCTAAAGTTCGGGTATGGTTTATGGAACGGTAAAGGGAAATCAGCATTCCTGTCGTGCCTTGCCTTAGCATATCATAAACCACTTCTTCGGCAGACTGATTTTCGGGAAGAAAATTATGCCCTGCATGGCAGTGTATGTCCACAAATCCCGGGCCTATTAGTTTTCCGGTGAAATCCAACACCTTATCTGGCATAACGAAGCCGCTTTTTTCGCCTGCGTAAGCTAAGGTTTTGCCGTCTATTACAGCAACACCGTCTTTTATTATTTGGTTTTCGAGGACAATGTCACCTGTGATGGCATAAGTTTTCATTTTTAATATCCCACCGTTTCCATGCACTCAATCGGTGCGGCAATTTCAGGACTGATATATACGTCTGTTTTCCAAAGCTGCAGTATTGATGCGGGAACCAAAGGAGTAACCTCACCGTGTAATATCAATCTGGATATCATACGCTGCCAGGATGAAAATGAGCCTCCTGTGGTCAGGGAATGAATCTCCAGACGGTTTTTTGCCATTTTTACGTCTAACGGCCCGATTGTGGCAGCCTTCGGCGGAACATTGGCAATGTCGCCGCTTTGGCCGAATACGCCGTGCAAGGAGTTTTGCATAATAGTCATGGGATTTAGGGTTACGATTCTTGCGCCCATGTTTAAAAACTCGTCCAAACTATCGCAGGCGAATTCCGGCGTCAGCGGGTCAATAAACGCTATGTGGCCTGCCCAGCCGGGACCGCTGTAGCAGATGTCGGCATTGCCTGCTTCCTCTATCAATTTGGAATAATCCTTTATATTTTTTGTGGTGGGATAAACTATGTTTTTATCGGGCATGCGCAGCTCCGGGTCGATTCTGTTTACAAAGTACTTTTTGTTTGAATATGAGAATCCTGCCCTGTATGTTTCCGGCGCGATATTTCCGTCCTCATCCGCCCACTCGTCCATGGTAAAAATATAGACGTTTCGGCAGTTGATCCTATGCATGTTAATAGCGTCGGCAACCGCCATATATATACCCGGGCATGGATTGGGAAGTATCATTACCACTTTTTCGTCCAACAAGTCGGAGCGCTGTATCCTCATAACCATGTCCGAAATCCAAATACCGCCGGTATTTTCGGAAATTCGTATCTTGAAGTCTGGATTCTTATGCCTGGTTAAATCTTCGCCGGATAGCTTTCGGCAGTAATCCAACACCTCTTTATTTTTGTACGGTACAAAATCCGCCGGTTTAAACCGAAACATTAAATCATCTCCCTTATTTTATTTATTATAACTTCCCCTGCCGAGTTATCCAGCATGGAAGTGCCAACTTCATATCCGCCTTCTATCCCTGCCTGGCGGGTGTATACATAACCCGGCAGCGAGCCGTTGCTGGTGGTAAATACAAACGTCTTTTTATTTGGCCGCATTGCCTTAATCTCCAATGCAAATTCAACAAAAAGCTCTCCCTGAACGGCAGCAATAACCGTATCGCCAATAGCTGCCAGCATAATTTCGCAAGGAAGTTCATCACTTTTATAGCCCTGCGCATTAAGCTTTGCGTAGCTTAGTATGTTTTCCGCGCCAAAAAGCGCCAGTTCCGCGTTTCGTGCGGTTATGTAATCGCTGTTTCGGGTTTGCTCAAATGTTTTTTGCGCAATTTCAAGCTGTTTTTCAGCTTCTTCAATTGATGGGAAATGCCTCAATGGCAACTGCACTTCTTCCGATTTCGCAGAAATATCTATATTATCGAAATACTCCATTTTTTCGATGCAATTCCTGACTTCAACGCCTATAGTTGTTCCGACTCTTGCCGCTTCTTCAAAGTCCTGACCGACACGGTGATATCGCGAGCTTTGATTCCCTGCGGCGCCCAGCGCAAATAATGTAACAGCGTTCGGATAGGCAAAAGACAGAAAACGCCGGATATAGCCCGGATAATCCGCGCTTACAACTGTGCTTTCGGCGTGCAAAAACGTCGGGTGAAGGGCGTAATTCACAAGGCAGGCACGAACCTGGCCTTTGCTGTCTTTGATAGCCAAAACATTAACGGACGGGTCGCAAACTCCGCCTTTTTCCCTTCGGTTGCCTCCGACACCCTGTTCTGCTCCGCAACGTCCCACAAAAGAACCCGCTTTTGCCTCAAATGTATTTGTCGTTGCTTCATTTATGCACTGCTCAAGCTTTTCAAGCAGTTCTTTAATATACTCCTCGTTTTCGGTTATTCCCTCCGCGAGCTCCGACGCAAGAACACTCGAAGCCCATGGGCCGCTGTGGGTATGGGTTGACGAAAATAAAATATTCTTCCTTGTTTTCTTCCTCAATTCTTTGACATATTTTTTGCCAAAATACAATAAATCAAGCGTCACTATGACTATATGGTCAATGCCGTTGTCAAGATATAAGCACGAAGCGTAAAGCGGGTCATGCACGCCCGTATTAGGTCTGGGGCAATGAGGATAGCCCGCAAGCTCAACCCCCGGTTTTGGTGAAATATCTATAATTGAAACACCTGCTTTTAGCATTTAAATCTCCTCCTTATTTTTGAACAGCCGATTACTCCCCCCGACGCCAGCATTACCGCGCCAAGGGTTGCTGTTTCGGCCGTTTCCATAACGCATACCTCAATACCCGATGTGTCTGCTAAAATTTGATTGAGAATATCGCTGTTTGAACCGCCGCCAAAAACACATATATAATTTGCCCCGCCCATCTGCCGGACTTTATTTGTTATTTCCGTTGCTATGCTTTCGTATAACGCACGAATTATATCGCCTTTAGTAATTCCAAGGTTTAAGTTCTGAATCGAGCCGCTGACGGATAAATTCAGGTCGAATACAACTCCGTTGGAGCCTTTGGGCGATTGCCGGGCTAATTCGTCCATTTCTTTATAGCTAAGGCCTAACACACGGGACAGCCATTCAATTGCCGCACCGGTAGTTGATATGCTTGTTTCCGCAAACATAATATTATCGTTATACGCAAACAGCGGAAAGCCTGCATTTTTCGTTGCGTTAATTTTTGATATGGCGGTGGCGGTTCCAATGGAAACGGTACACAGCCCTTCGGAAATTCCGGCGCCGAATGCGGCAAGCTTTTGGTCCTGACTCCCCATGACAATTGACGTTTCGGCTGAAATGCCCAGCTCCTTTGCAAGCTGGGGCAAAATTCTGCCTATTTCGGTTCCGGCGGGCAGGATATCAGGCAATTTCAAAGAAGAAATACCCGAAAACTTTAATAATTCTTCATCCCATTTTCTGTTGTGTATGTCATAGAGCATAGTCCCGCTTGCCATGGATATATCGGTAACTGCTTTTCCGGTAAACTTGAAATTCAGAAAGTCCAGCGGCATTAGCAGCTTATATGCTTTTTCATAAACCGAAGGGCAATTTTTCATAAACCAAATCAGTTTAGGCAAGGTATATACACTAAGCATCGGCTTTCCTGTCTTTTTGTAGATGTATTCACTACCGAAAGCATCTTTCAGGCTTTCCGTTTCCGTTTCCGCGCGGGTGTCAAGCCATGTTATTGCGTTTGCAAGAGGTGCTCCGTCCTTGTCCACCGGAACAAAGGATATACCTTGAGTGCTAAAGCTGATTGCCGCAATTTCATCTGTGGCAAAAGGCACAAGTGCTTTTATGTTTTCTTTGACAGCATTAAACCAGGCATTTGCATCCTGCTCGACATTCTTGCCGGATGCAATCAGCGGGTATGAAATGCTGTTTTCTCCCAAAACCTTGCCGGTTTCATCATAGAGGCGCGCTTTACAACATGTAGTCCCTAAATCTATACCTATATACAGCATGACATGCCTCCTTGTTTTATAAGGTTATCCTATTACCATAAGCTTTATAGGAATTTGTTCTGTATTAAAGGTGTTTTTCATTTGCTTTTGATTTTGTTTTGTTTATGTTTCGTTTATATTATATATTATTTATTTTTTACTGTCAATATAGTATTTATTATACATATGGGGCAATGCTTCGGAGAATATTTTACTAAGTTCCGGATGAATTTCAAAAAAATGTGCTCGAATTACTCCAATTTATTCCCCAATTTTTAATAGCGTTGGGTTTGAAATGCTATTTTATTATAAATGTACGCAAAGGCACATTGACATCAGGTGGAAAACCGCCTTTTGCCGATGTGCCTTATTTGCATAAGAGAATCGAACCCCATATGCCCTGCCCTTGTTAAATTATTACCTTTCCGCTCTTCAGCTCTTCCGCCCTTCCCAAACCATGACTTTGTTGCGGCCGCCTTCCTTTGCCCTGTATAATGCTCTGTCGGCAGTATCAATAAGCTCATTCGGCTCCATAGTACTGTCAGGAACAGCAGATGCTACGCCCAGACTGACTGTTATAACGCTTTTTATTTGCTCGCTTTTTATACCCAGCCCTTCTGCTTTTGTTCGAATTTCTTCGGCGACTGTTGCCGCTCCCTTTGCGTCGGTATTCGTGAGCATTACCACGAACTCCTCACCACCGTAACGCGCCGCAAGATCGCCCGGTCTTTTTATCACATCTTTTATAACCTCTGCGATTTTTATCAATGTTTGGTCACCCGAAAGATGACCGTATGTATCATTGAATATCTTGAAGTGATCAATGTCTATCATAATCAGAGCCAGTGGAGTTCCTTCCCTCAAGCTTATTTTCCATGCCTTACTGTATTCAATGTCAAAAGCTCTTCTGTTTTCAATTGAGGTTAGGCCGTCTATCATTGAAATCCGTTCGAGCTTCGAATTTGCTACTTTTAACTTTTCATTTGTATGAATAAGTTCCTCTGTTCTCTCTTTTACACTGGCCTCAAGCTTCTTACTTAGCTTTCGATATTTCCATACAAAGTATAAGGCAATAAGCGTTACCAGCAACAAAAAGAGACTGGCGTTGCGCAGATAAAAAACCTGAAGATAATCTTCGGTTAGGTATATCACTCTTTTGCCTTGCCACTGTTCCATAATTTTATCAATAGTTCCGTCATCAGTTATTCCTCTCAAACCGGAGTTAATCAAAGTCAATGTTTCACTATTGCCTTTGCGAATAGCGATTCTGGAGTACTGGGTTTCGAGGGGAGGCTCTACAATCTTTATGCCGGGTATTTTACTGTTGGCAAGCTCATATTCACCGATCCATCGATCCACAACAATGGCATCGATTTCTCCGCCGCTTAATGCTTTAAAGGAATCATTCCAATTATAAATATTTTCGATAGCTATATCATCATATCTTTGAAGCAGAACGCTCGGATAACCGCCGGGCTCTACCCCGACAATTTTTCCTTTTAAATCATTGATATCTCTTAAACTTGTATTATCAATTTGAACGAACATTGAAAAATCGGATTTTAGCAGAGGATCCGAGAAATCATAAAGTTTTTTCCGTTCAGGACTTGGGTTTATGTGAAGAAGGCCGTCCGCTTCGCCATTTTGCAGCATCTGTTGCGCCTGTTCCCAATTTACCCCCAATACCTTAATATCGTAACCAATATTTTTCCCGATAGCTTTAGCCATATCTACTGCAACACCTTTGGATGTTCCGTTATCATTATATGTAATGGGAGGCAAATCCTCATTTGCTAATAATGTCAGAGTGCCATAGATTTCAGAATCTGTTGCCAGTGCATTGAAAGGCAGAAGCAAAACTGATAAAGCAAAGACAACAGTTATAATATATATCGTTTTCTTGTTATTACTTTTCATTACGCAGCCTCTTTCCAAGTGTTTTCTGTGCTCGCATTAGCAACATGTTTATCCTCTCATCCAACCTGCTTTCTATTCATAGCTTTTTGAAGCTGTGAATACTTGTATATTTATGTGTTTCTCCTGCCTCGATTATTCTCTCCAAAATCTTTTTATCTGCCGGGCAAAACTTGAAACCCCGTATTTCATTCGGTTTTATCCATTTAATATCGTTATGTTCTAATTTTTGCGGTACGCCGTCAGCAATAACCGCATTAAAAAGTGTCAGATGCACAGTTATATCAGGATATTCATGCACTAACTCCATAAAAACATCCTTTGGAGCAATCGTTACATCAAGCTCTTCCCGGCATTCCCGAATAAGAGCCTGCTTTTTAGTTTCGCCTTTTTCGACCTTGCCGCCGACAAACTCCCACAAAAGGCCTCTTGCCTTATGTGCGGGACGCTGGCATATCAAAAATCTGCCGTCATCCCATATCAGGGCTGCTACGACTTCAACCATCATCTTAATCTCCCAATAAGCATATTTCCGTTTTCCTTAAGCCATTTCTGACATCCCTTATAATCGGGAAGGATTTGCTCCACCTGTGCCCAAAACCGGGGGGAGTGGTTCATTTCTTTTAGGTGGCATAGCTCATGCACAACAATATAGTCACGAACATTTTCCGGGCACAGCATCAGCAAGCAATTAAAATTCAGGTTTCCCTTAGATGAACATGAACCCCAGCGCGTTTTTTGATTGCGTATAGTCACTTTGTTTACTGTTACACCAATCAAAGAAGCATACTTTTTTACACGCACCGGAATATCACTCACGGCAGCATCCGCAAGTTTTTTAATTTCACCATCGGTAAATGATTGCAACTGCTGTGCTTGTCGGTTTTTCACAGCTTCAATATGCTTTTCAATCAATGTCTTATTTTCTTCTAAAAACCGCTCAATATCTTTGTCCTTCATACGAATCGGGACGCGAACTATTATTTGCAGGTCGGATTTTATCTCTACTGCAATTGTTCGGCGGTTTGAACGGATAACATTTATTTTTTGCATCATTTTGTCAACCCAAAATCATACTGCAGATAATCCGGCAATTCATTTTCCATTTGGATATCAAACAGATATGTACCGTTTCCCGTATCTGTTTTCCGGCAGTTTGACAGTTTTCCTTTCCCCACATATGTAAACGGAAGAACAATCCCGTTTTCCATGGATACTTTTCGTATAAACAAGTGTGCAAAGCGGATTTTATTAAGCTTTAAAAGATCTGACGCGGGCAAATGCGCCATGGATTCCCATTGAAATAAATCCGGCTGCAAAAACTTGTCCTTATAGTTTAGACGTTCCTCAACAGAGGCATCCTTTTTAAGTGATGCAAAAATGACAGCAAAATCATCATAGTAATATGTGCCGACTTGGTTGAATCCCGGATTTTTGAGCAGTTTAAGCTGTACCTGATCCATTCGGTAGTTTTGCCATAGCTTAAATTCCGGCTCGTCACCAAAATCTGCAATATAGCGCGTTATGCCATATTGAAGCAAATCTTCAAGATACTCTTTGAACTGGTCGTCAACACTTACATCTAATGTTAGTAATGCGCCATTTTGCGAAACGAATTTCATAAACTTAAGAGCATGACTAAGTTCTGCATCGTTATAATTTGCAATCTTTTCTTTAAGCCTTTGACTCAAAATATCGACATTGTTTATGCCGCTTAGCAAGCACTTGACAATTTCATATTCGTGAGGCCTGACAAGCGGCAGCAATCCCGACAAATAATTTGCAAAAGCAATTTGTTCATCAGAAAACAGCGGAAGATTTTCTTCGCCTATTCCACGCAAAAAGTTATAATATGAACAATTTTTCCTTCCTTCTGTTTTTATATTCATAAAGCGAATAATATCCGGTGCACAGTCGTTGTTAAGATAGTCCATATGCTTTGGATAAAATTCTGCATTAATATACTTTTTAAAGTTAAAATAATCCTGCTTTAAATATTTAATTGCATTGAAATTTTCCTTGTCTATATAATCCAAGATTTCTTCTTTGCTAAGGTCATCTATGTTAATTTCAACGCCGTAATCAGATAGTCCCAGAGCTGAAAAGTTATCACGCACCAAAGAGGCCATCAAACGCTTTTCAACAACAAAATTTTCTGCAAGAGATGAAAGTGCAAAGGCAATTTGCACACTTCTTTTGTAGCTGTTGCCAATAAAGTCTAACACTGTTACATAAAACTTATTATCAAATTTACGAAGGCCTCTGCCGAGTTGTTGAATAAATATTGTTGATGATTCTGTGGGGCGAAGGAACAATACCATATTTACACCGGGTATATCCACACCTTCATTTAAAATATCAACAGTAAACAGTATTTCAAGGTCAGCACTGTCACTTTGCAAATCATTATAGGCCCGGATGCGTTCTCCGATGTCGTTCTTTCCGGTTAAATATGCAGTATAGTAATGCTCGGCCATAGCCTCGCACATCATTCGTGCATGAGTAATATTACGGCAAAATGCAAGTGCCTTTAATTTGCCCTGTGGGCGATATTTTTCAATTTGTGCAGCTATAAACTCGCAATGCTCCTCATTGGCCATCTGTGCAATCATACGTCGTTCTTCATTTGACGAAAGGCCATAATCAATTAGGCTGTCACGAATACCATAATATTTGAAAGGTACTACAAGGTCATTAACAATTGCATCACGCAGGCGAAGCTCATACGGAATGTTTTTATCAAATAATTCAAAGACATCCTGATTGTCCATACGTTCAGGCGTGGCAGTAAGTCCAAGCAAAAACTCCGGTTCAAAATAAGCGATAATCTTTTTATAGGTTTCGGCAGTCGCATGGTGACATTCGTCAATTATAATATAGTCAAATTCATTTTTTGCAAATAGCTCAAGCGTTTTACACATTGTAATATTGGTGGCAAAAACAAAATCTGCGTCAAATTCTTTACTTGTTCCGCTGTATATTCCGTATGACACATTGCTTCCGAAAACGTCCTGAAAGGTTTCCAAAGATTTTCTAAGAATAGAGCCTTCATGTACGATATATAGCAGTCGTTTCGGATTAAAATTCAAGGCATCAAATGCTGCAAGATAGGTTTTTCCGCTTCCTGCTGCCGCCACAACCAAAGCACGGTTTGTGCCAACGGCGCGGTAACGATTTAGTTCTTTTAATGCTCGGCGCTGCATGAAATTCGGCTTTATATCGGATGCCGAAAGGTCGTAATCCATATCCCAGCGCTCAATTGCAAAATTAAGTTTATTTGCATAAAGATTAATGATTTCACTGTTTAACAGGTGGGTAGCGTTCCACTTTTCTTTGAATTCCGCCATTGCCTGTTCATATACCTTAAAGTCATGTTCCTCGCGGACTACCACATCCCACTCAATATTTTTAAGCAAGGCATATCGGGTAATATTTGAAGAACCGACAATCAACTCACGGGAATCATCAAATTCAAAAAGATACCCTTTTGAATGGTATCCGAGGGTAGAATATCCTTTGTCGTGAAAGCACTCATAATCTAAATGACACTCAAAATTCGGACAGCGTTCCATCAAAGAATAAAAGCTTTTAAGGGATTCAATATCAGTAAAATTTTGATATGTTGAGGTAATAATATACCCTTTTGCGCCACGCTGTGCGGCAGCCTCAATATCCTTGAACAATAGAACAAGGCCAGCCTTTTTTATAAAGCTGACAGAAAAGTAAAAGGCATTGCAATGCCGCAAATTGTCTTTGATCTTATCTAAAAAAGTAACTTCCGTATAGTTCGTTAAAAATTGGTTCGGCATAATTACCCCCAAGCTAATCAATGCTTAAAATAGTGATATTATTCTTTCACAATCTCCAAAACATCCCCGATATCGCACTCAAGCGTTCTGCAAATTCTAACGAGTATCTCCATAGACACAAACTCATTTTTATTTAGTTTTGTAAGTGTCGCCGGGGAAAGGCTTGCACGTCTGCGAAGTTCCGGTTTTGATATTCCTTTTTGTATCAGTAAAATCCATAATTTTTTATAATCTACCGGCATCCTGAATACCTCCGTGTTTTTTATACATTACAATAAAATATATTGTAGCACAGCAGTTTTGCTTTGTCAAAAAAGGGGCTGTAGCAAAACGATTTTTCTAATCGACTTGCTATAGTCCTCTTTTTTT
>LVAX01000009.1 GCA_001604215.1 Clostridiales bacterium Firm_18 | reverse complement strand
CTTCAGCGCCGATGATACTTGGCGGGAGACTGCCTGGAAAAGTAGGTCGTTGCCGGAATAAAAAAGGCTCTGTGAATTATATTCACAGGGTCTTTTTTTGATTTTGTTGTATATTATAATTTAATGTGGTATAATATCTGCAAAAGCAGATATTATACCAGAATTTATGCGCCGCCGAAATTTTCCTCACTGCGCTTAAGAAACGGCGATGCGCAATTACACCAAAAATTCTTGCGAATTTGTGGTGTAATAAGCACAGCATTTATTAATAGTTTCTTGATAAATATTGAAGAGGTGGAGTTAAAATTGAATAGTATATTAAAAAAAGGTTTTAAATTTATCGCAACACATTTGATATCCATAGCGCTTACACTGTTTCTTGTATTTGTTTTAGGGTGGGTTATAGAAAAAAGTTTTTTTGTTTTTTCAATAGTAACTTCGCTGATTTATATAGGACTTTTTTATTCTGACGGCTGGAATTGGGGCAGAAAAGAAGCAAAACCGTATAACGATATAAAAGAAAGCCCCCTTCGTGCCATATGTGCCGCAGCAGTTCCGACTATAATACCGGTAGTGTTTATAATTCTTACCGCGCTCGGTGTTTCGAATGTTGTTTTGCCTGTTATAATTAGAATATGGTATTTTTCTTTTATAGGCTTTTTTGCAAATAAAGACAGCATCTCGGTATCCGAGATTCTTTTATCTGCCTGCGTAATCCCGATTACCGTGACGGCCGGGTATTTTATCGGTACCAAAAATTTTTCCGTTCTTGAAAAAATCGCATTCAGGAAAAATAAAAAGAAAGAAGAAGAAAAAAGAAAAAAAGAAGAGGAAAGAAAGAAACTGCATTATCAGCGGCAGCAAAACAATTAAAAATTAAAAATCTGCCTCTTTTTATGTTCTCGGTGCGCTGAGTGACCGGGAACTTTTTAATTAAAATGCATCGCTCCGGCTAAATAAATTCGCCTACCCTCGCGGGGCGAGATGAGGCGCTTTTGGAAAGCGCTACGCGCCGGAACGCTTTTATTTTTTTATGGTAAATTAAAAAATACGGATTTTGCGTTGCGATTTAATTTAATGTCCATTGGTTTCAACGATTGCTATTGCTTTTGCTATAGGAGGAAAAATTTGTGAAGCGAGTTATTTGGCAGATATAAACTTATATGGGAGGCCATACCATAGTAAATGGTACCAAATAAGCAAAATGATGCCTGTATATATATTCAAATTATTCAATATTTTAAAAAATGTTGCAAATTATGTAATAATATGATATAATTTACGCATTGTTTTTTAAAACACCTTTATAATTATTAACAAAATTTACGGATTACTTTTAGACTTCATACGCAATCATATAATTTTTCATAAATATATAATTGATTTTTGCATAAATATAAAAAAAAATATAAAATCCTCTAATGTTTTTGTTAATAATTACGATATATATAATACATAGTTATTTTCGACAAAATTCACCAAAGAATGAAACATTTCGACAAATTACCTTTAATTTCTTTCGGAGGTAGTAAATCTATGATAAAAGGGATTTTTACGCATTCCGATTATTTGGAAAAGGCTTTGGATGCTTCATGGCTCAGAAACGAAGTGATTTCAAATAATATTGCAAATGTTGATACTCCGAATTTTAAAAGCTCAGCCGTTAAATTCGAATCAATATTCAATGAAGCAATCACCAGTAAAAAAATAAACGCAAAAAAGACAAATCCGCGTCATTTGGATTTCGGCAAAAAAAGCATTGAGCCGGTAGTTGTTAAAAGAAACGATACGGCAAACAGAATGGACGGCAACAATGTAGATATCGAATCCGAGCAAATAGATTTAGTAAAAAACGTTATTTATTACAATACATTAATTGAAAAATATAAAGCTGAAACGGACAGGATAAGAGCTGCAATTAATGAAGGCAAATAATAAATTATATCGGGGTTGACGGTTATGGGATTTTTTAAATCAATGGATATCAGCGCTTCCGCTCTTACTGCGCAAAGGTTTAGGATGGATGTCATTGCAGAAAATATTGCAAATGCACAAACTACCCGCACGGCAAGCGGGCAGCCCTACCGGCGGAAAATTACGCTGATGGGGCAAAGGGAGCCTCAGATTCCGTTTTCCGAGAGGCTTAAATCGGCAAGACAGGCGGTAGGCAACGGAGTCAGGGTTACCGCAGTTATTGAGGATGAGAGTCCGCTAAACCCGGTTTATGACCCTAATCATCCGGATGCTGATGAAAACGGATATGTACAGATGCCGAATGTTAATACGGTTGTAGAAATGATTGATATGATGAGCGCAACACGCTCATATGAAGCGAATGTTACGGTTGTAAATGCCTTTAAAAATATGGCAATGAAGGCGCTTGAAATTGGAAGATAAGCTTACTTCGGGGAGGAATTATGAATACTAACGCAATAAACAATATAAATATCAATCCGATAACCGCCGGCAGTTTAACCGGCAGGCAAGACCAAAGCGGCTCAGCGGTGGATGCTGATTTTAAGAAAGTATTGTCGGATTTTATAAAAGAAGCAAATATTAGCGATTATAATGATAAAGTCAATAACATCAGCCTTATGTCGGGTGATGATATTGCTTTGCATGATGCCGTTATATCCGCCCAGAAAGCGGATTTATCCTTGCGTTTAGCAATACAAATCAGAAACAAAGCTATAGATGCCTATAACGAAATAATGCGCATGCAAATATAAGGGGCGGTTATATGTCAACTCTGTCGAAGAAGATTTTTGCAATTGCTTTGCTTGTCTGCTTAATCTGTATTAATTGCATTGCAAGCAACGGTTTTTTGACGGGAACAAAGAACTTTGAAGAGATAATAAAGTCCGCTCGATTTTATGACGTTTCGGCAGGTTTCTGGGCCAGAGAAGCAATATGTACCGTGGCCGGTTTGGGAATAGTCAAGGGTTTTGAAGACAATATGTTTTTGCCTGCCGAGCCTGTAACCCGTGTTCAGGCGTTGGCAATGATTTACCGGGCCGCAGCGCTTGAAGAACAGGCACTGGTAAGTGCAAAGGTTATTGAGGATGAAAGAAGGAAAAACCCTCACAGGGTGAATAACATAGATTCATGGGCAGACGGGTACATTCAGCTTGCGGCAGAAGACGGACTGATAAGCAGCCAACAATATATGGATGCCCTGTATTATGATCAGGCGGGATTGCCTGTTGATGCTTTCAGAAAGTCAAGGGAAGCTACCCGAAGAGAAGCTGTTTTATGGATTACCAAGGTTTTAGATATCCCGCCGTCCGGTGATTTCACGTCACTTAGCAGTTTTGCCGACTCGCGTGAAATTGATAACGAAGCGGCACCATATTTTGAAGCGGCCGTAAGACAAGGCATAATACAAGGAAGTAACGGTTATTTGTATCCGAAACATTATTTGACCCGTGCCGAAATGGCTCAAATTTTATACAACTGCAAGAATTATATCTTAGAAAAAAAGGGAATAAAAGAATATTCGGGCATAATAAATCCTTTAACGGACGAGAGCAATATAATCATCACAAATGATGGCGGAACAGAAAGTTATATTACAATAAAACAGGGTGAAGGCTTGGCGGTTATAGGCATTGATAATATCGGGACAGCGCAGCTTTTAAAAGGCTTGGATTCCGTGAGCTATTATGTCGGCGAAAACAACGAAGTGGTTTTGGTTACGGTAAGAATGCAGCAAAGCAGGCAAGATGGCAGTTTTGTCACAACCGGCATAGTCCAAAGTATAAAAGGTTCTTCAATAACATTGTACGATGAAGAGGGCAGGACAAGTCCTCAGTATTACAGGACATTTAATATAAAAACATCCGCGCTCAGGGTTCTGAATAATAACCGCAGTGCATCCTTATCTGATATTAAACCGAATGACAGGGTATATCTTAAAATTGACGGCGGATATGTGACACAAATATCCTTTTCGAAAAAAATTGAAGAGGCATACGATGAAGACGAAGAGTATGATGAGTATTTAATAAGCAACATATATAAAGCAACAGTTGATTCATATGATGGTTTGGGCAGCAAGCTAATTGTTAAAGATTTAAAGAAAATGGAGAAAAAAGATTGGGGTTATACGGCGCATAAAGGATATATCGGCTTTTCCGTCGATGAATTTTCAAGGATATATTGTAACAACCAGGACATTTCGTACGGCAGAATAAATGAATACAAAGATTCGGAAATTTATTTTGCCACTCAATTAGGTATGGACGGCAGCGAGGTAATTGTATTTGCAAGAATAAACACCAATGCCGATAAAAGAGTGCAAACACAAAACGGAAAAATTGAACAGGTTGGATCTAACAGGGTAAGTCTGAAAAATTCTTTGAATAATTATTCCGTTGACAGAGGAACCATCATCGTAAAAAACAATAAATTAGCATACATTAATGATATCAAGTCTAAGGACAATGTTTACATTGTGTCGTCGGGCAGCGGGAATACTTACAATGCCATGGTACTGAATATTGAAGACGAAGATGACACAAAAGATATTACAGTATACTTTGCTCGGCTACAAAGCGTAAGTATCGGTGATAGAATAGTTATTTCGACCAACAGGTTTTACGATAAGGAAAAAGGCGACTGGATATATACATCGCGTAAAATATCCCTTAAGATGAGCAATGACACAATAGTTCTCGGCAAAGACGGGGTTATTAACAACAGGGAGCTTGCGGCAGATTCCGTATACGGGGATACGGCAAATATTGTTGTTAGTGACGGTGAAGCTTTGCTTATAAGCGTAGGAGAGAGTGCAAGATATTCCTTAAAGGCAAGAGTAGGTTCCATCACAAGAGATGACGAGTTGAAGGTCAAATCTTTTTATGTATATGAAGTAAGAAGCTATGACAGCAGTTTTGATGAGTGGTATGAGGAAATAAACGGTGATATTGCCGTTTCCCCGAACACGATTTTCATAAAAGATAATAAAGTGGTATTATCGTCGGAATTAAAAGAAGGAGATAGTGTAACGGTGTTTCATAACGGTAGGAATCATAAGGAAGGGCTTGTTGTTTTCATAAATTAACGGGCTATTTGAAAAAGAGGTGGGAGACATTTGAGAAGGACTTTTGCAATATTAATAATTCTTATCGTTCTTGCTTTTAACAACAATATAGCATTTGCGCAATTAGGGGACAATGGCTATGAAGGAGGTATTTCTTCCGGAAGGATATTGACTCCGCTGAGCAATCTGAAAGGAGGCAATGATAAGCAGACATATTCTTATAAAGAAATTGTTTTTGTTACCGGCACTCCGCTTATTTTTACCGGAACCGTTACCGTTTCTAAAAAAACTAAAAACGATGTCGAAACATATTCGTACAATTATTCCCTTACAAACGGTAGCAAAAACAAATTGACACGCCAGGTTGACTATGATGCGATTGTTTCTTATTCGGGTAACCAGGCGATACGGGTAATGTCATTTAAATTAAACAGCAAACCGAGAGAAAAAATAACAATAGGCAATCAAACGTTCAGCTTGGATTCCGCAGTCAACCAAAACTTTTCACTTAGCACAATAAATGATGTCAGGCCGGCTTGTGATTACTATGCGGGAAATTGGAGCAGCAAAAAAACATATAGTGAAAAAAGCGGTAAAACGGTTAGTGTGTTAATGACAAGCCAGATTTACGGATACAGCCAATACTGGGGCGCTACGGAGAATCAGGAAATAAAAATTTCCGTAGAAGGCACAACTAATAAGCCCGGCGTATATGATAGCTGGGGAGGCAATGGGACGTTAAAAATATCTACCGTGACCGCAAACAACCTTACATATATCGAAAACAAACCCGATGCAATCAGCTTTGAAGGCGGATATCTGAGAAGGCAGGAAAACAAAAGTGTTTTGCAATATGATTTGCAATTCCCCCTGTTTGATTCAAAAGGCATATCGACTGATAACATAGTAAGCTATAGGGATACACTTGATATAACCGGTTTTCCGGTTCAGGAAAGGCTTCCGGTCTTTGATACAAGCGCGATAATGGGCCACTGGTATGAAGAAAACGTGCGGCAGCTAATGAGCCTTGGTATTATAAGTGACGGGTATGTTTGGCATTACACCCAGTTTGACAATCCTATAACAAGGAAGGAATTTGCCAAGGCAATATCGGAATCGGTTAAAATAGAACCGTTGGATATTCCGGTTGAAGATACAAAAAAAACAAAGTCAAAGTTTCAAACGCCGGTTGATATTTTGCCGTTTTATGATGTAGATGTTCGGGATGAATATTACAAGTACATATATACTTTATACAAAAACGGAGTAATGTCCGGAACGGCGAGCAGCACCTTTTCACCTGATGAACCGCTTAGCAGGGCACAAGCACTTGTAATAATCGTCCGAATGCTGGGGCTTGAATCAATGGCGCAGGACAGTATGCCGATTACATCTTTTAATGATAATGACGATATACCAAGCTGGGCACGGAGTTCGGTATTGGTTGCCGAAAAGATTGGTCTGGTTAGAGGCAATGAGAATAATGAGTTAAAGCCTAACGAAGTGCTTACAAAAGCAGAAGCAGCTACTCTTATTAATAACCTGCTTATCTATATGCGAAATGATATGGTAAAAGACTATACCGAAAAAATAATTTTGCGTAAATAATAAAATATAAAACTTCTAAAAAAATAAAATAAGAATTTATACTAAAAAATAAAAAAAGCATTCAAAAATAGAAAAAGGCAAAACTGTCGAAAGACAGTGACGCAAAGCTATAGGGTCTTCCCGGAATGGATGACAGCCAGTTACCTGATGAGTGTAATAAACGTTTAGTATGTTTATTCATTTTTTAAGTAACTGCATGTCAAAAAAGACATAACAGTTACTTTTTATTTTAGTTTTTTTAAAAAAGTTATTATACATGTGAGGGGATAGAATAATTTGAACAAAGCATCCTTTGAAAAATTATTGGAACCATTGAATAACTTTTGGCAAGGTCTGGATAAAAAGAAGAAAATTTATTTTGCCGCATCGGTGTCCTTGGTAATTTTAATAATATTTGTAAGCGTTGCAATGGCGAGCAAAAAAGAGTATGACGTTTTATACAATAATTTAGATCCCAAGGAAGCGGGCGAGATTGTAAACTTGCTGAAAGAACAGAATGTCGGTGTAGATACGCGCGGCGAAGGTACCATACTGGTGCCGAAGAAGGAACTTGATTCGATAAGAATGATGCTTGCATCCGAAGGCTATCCGAAAAGCACTTTAAATTATGATGTTTTTCAAAACAGTACGGGGTTTGGTACAACGGATTTTGAAAAACAAAAATATATGCAGTTCCAGATTCAGGAGCGTTTGCAAAACTCTATAAAAACACTCGAAGTAGTTGAGGATGCTATTGTTACGATACACATTCCGGATAACAACATATATGTTCTGCAGAAGGACAAGCAAAATGCGTCGGCGTCCGTTATATTAAAGCTTAAAGACCGTGACGGTTTAAGCAGACAACAAATAAAAGGCATACAAGGGCTTATAGCAAAAAGCGTTCCCGGGCTTACGGAGGAAAATATTTTCATGATAGACAGCATGGGGAACAGTTTAAAGACAAACGCAGGCGGCGAAACGGAAGTAGCGGGAACAAAATTGGATCTTGAAAACTCGGTAAGTGAAAGGTTGAGGCAACAGGTTTTATCGTTGCTTGAACCGGTATTCGGTTACGGGAATGTAACTGCCGCCGTAAGGGTGGTTCTTGATTTTGACAAACAGACAACCGAAAGCGTAACATATGCCCCGGTAGGTGATAACGATGAAGGAATTGCAATCAGTTCGTCTTATGAAAGCGAAGAATCTGTCAGCGCCGGTTCATCCGGGAATGTGGGACAGGATCCCAACGGAGGAGCGCCCCAGTACATGCAGCAGGGAGAAAGCGGCAATGAATATAAAAAGGTCAATAAAACCACAAACTATGAGGTTAATCAAAAAAGGGACACAATACAAAAAGCAGAAGGCAAGATTGAGGATATTTTCGTTTCGGTATTGATAGATGAATCAAACTTGCCGAAAGGATTGAATATTGAAAACTCCATAGCGAAGGTAAACGATATTGTCTCGGGAGCAGTGGGAGTAGATAAGAGCAAGGTCACGGTACAAAGTATGGAGTTTAGCGAAAGCAACCGTATAAGCAGCATGTTTGACGAGATACAAAAATCAAGTGCCAGAACCGGTCGGGATCGGCTTTTGAGAAATGCGGTTATATTTGCGGTTTTAGCTTTAGCGCTGCTGTTTGTTTTGTTGTACCTGATAAAGAAGCACAGGGCTTCAACCGTACCGGCTATTGATGAAGTTATCGATGATTATTCTATGAAGGATTATGACTTTAGCGTGAATAAATCTGAAAAGAGAGAATTTATAGAAAGAAGCATAGAAAAGAATCCGGAACTTATAGCCCAGCTGCTGAGGAATTGGCTCAACGAGGAGGTGCTTTGATTATGCGAAGTTCTTACGTCATAACAGGCAGTGAAAAGGCGTCAATATTGCTGATAGCCCTTGGCAAGGATTATTCGGCAAAGGTTTTAAAACATTTAAGGGAAGAAGAAATTGAGCAATTAACGATAGACATTACAAATACAAGAATGATTGATGCCAAGACAAAAGAGTCTATAATAGATGAGTTTTATGAGCTTTGTTTGGCACAAAACTATATCTCGGAAGGAGGAATAGAATATGCGCGCCAGGTTTTGGTAAGCGCGCTGGGAAGCGACCGTGCTTACAGCCTGATAGAAAAAATAACATCGTCGCTGCAATTTCGGCCGTTTGATTATTTAAGAAAAGCGGATGCAAACCAGATACTTAATTTTATTCAAAATGAAAATCCGCAGACAATTGCGCTGATATTCTCATATTTATCACCGCAGCAGTCAGCTTTAATACTGGGCTCACTGCCGCAGGAGCAGCAGATTGAAATTATCGAGAAAATCGCGAATATGGGCAGCACGTCACCGGAGAGCATCAAAGAGGTGGAAAGGGTTTTGGAAAAGAAGTTTACTGCAATCGGGACGGAGGATTATACGGCGGTAGGCGGGATACAATCGGCAGTTGATATTTTGAACTCCGTAGATATAGGTACTGAAAAGAGAATTCTTTCCAACCTTGCGGAAACCAACAACGAGCTCGCCGAGGAAATACGAAGACGAATGTTTGTATTTGATGACATAGTCAAACTTGACGACAGATCCATTCAAAGATTCCTTAAAGATACGGATAACAGGGATCTTGCCATTGCATTAAAGGGCGCTTCCAAGGAAGTCATGAAAGTTATTTTGTCCAATATGTCAAAACGACAGCAAGAGATGATTAAGGATGATATTGAGTGTATGCCTCCGGTGAGATTAAGGGATGTTGAAGAAGCGCAGCAGAAAATTGTTAATACAATAAGAAAGCTTGAGGATTTAGGCGAGATTATAATAGCAAGAAACGAAGGAGATGAGATGTTTGTGTAAGATACTCAAGTTGATGGATATACAAGACAATACAAATGCTTATAATTTAAAGGATTTTGCTTGCAGCGTCGACATTGCGGAAAAGGAAGAAACAGACAATTCGCATCTGAAAAAATACGGCTCCGGTTTGGAATATTTGGAGGAAAGGATAAAAATACTCCAGGACACAGCTGATTCTATTATAAAAAATGCCGAGGAGGAAGCTAAAAAAATAGTTGAAAAAACAAACCAGGAAGCTGTTGCCATACTTAGCTCAAGTATAGTGGAAGGGTATAAAAGAGGACTGGTGCTTGCAAACAAAAAAACGGAAGAGTTACTCAATGCCGCAAAACGCGAAGCAGAAGAAATAATTGAAAGCACAAAAGAAAGAACAGAAGAAATCATAAACAGTCAAGAGGAAGGAATTGTTAATTTATCCTTTGACATTGCAAAAAAAATTCTGGACGTTGAAATAGACAGGAAAGACAAGGTGTTTTGTGCGATTATTAAAAAGGCATTGGAAAAGTTCAGTGCAGAAACGGATGCTAAAATTACGATGGCATATGATGATTTGTCAAGGCTTGATACTTCGTTGACAGGCGGTTCAAACATTAAATTTGCCGGTGACAAAAATATGAAAAAGGGAGATATCCTGATAGAAACGGAAAAAGGCACTATTGATGCAAGTGTCAACTCTCAATTCGGAAAACTGAAAAGCGCGTTGGTCGGTCAGCGTCTGAATGCGGTATGAGTATTATTGATTTTAAAGAAATATCAAAGCGGGTAAGCGATTTTGACACTTATACATATTACGGGATCGTTGAAAAAATTTCCGGACTTAGCATAGAGGCAAACGGTCCCATGGTGGAAATAGGAAAACTGTGCAAAATTTACTCGCTTAATGAAGAAAACTGGATTTATGCGGAGGTTGTAGGGTTTAGGCAAAAAAGCGTTATGTTGATGCCGTTTGGAGATTTAAAAGGAATTGGCCCGGGTAGCAAAGTTGTTTCGACAAATTCGCACATGTCCGTCAATGTAAGCAATGAAGTTATCGGGCGCATATTGGATGGTTTGGGGAAGCCCATAGATAATAAAGGACCGATAAAAGACGGTGACTTGATAAGTATTGAAAACCAGCCCCTTTGCCCTCTGAAAAGAAAAAGGATAAAAAATGTTCTTCCTTTGGGAATTAAAGCAATAGACGGCCTGCTGACATGCGGTGTAGGGCAGAGAATCGGCGTGTTTGCCGGCAGCGGGGTAGGCAAAAGCACACTTATCGGCATGATAGCTCGAAACTCCGAAGCAGATTTAAATGTTATCGCCCTGGTCGGGGAAAGAGGCAGAGAGGTTAATGATTTTATCGAAAAGGATTTGCGGGAAGACGGGCTGAAAAAGTCTGTTTTGGTTGTGGCAACATCCGACCAGCCGGCACTTGTAAGATTAAAATCTGCGATGCTCGCAACCGCTATTGCCGAATATTTCAGGGAGCAAGGCAAAAACGTATTGCTTCTAATGGATTCGATTACAAGATTTGCAATGGCGCAACGTGAGGTAGGCATGTCCGTAGGCGAGCCGCCCGTTTCGAGAGGATATACTCCGTCGGTGTTTTCATTGCTTCCTAAATTGCTTGAAAGGTCCGGCAACTCCGATAAAGGTTCCGTTACCGCATTATATACCGTTTTAGTCGAAGGGGATGACTTGAACGAACCGATTACAGATGCCGTAAGGGGAATACTGGACGGGCATATTGTATTATCCCGCGACCTTGCAAACAGAAATCATTATCCGGCTATTGATATATTGACAAGCGTCAGCCGTCTTATGCCCGACATTGTCAGCAAGCAGCATTTTGAAACAGCCGGGTTTATCAAAAGCATGATGGCGGTGTATAAGGATGCCGAAGACATAATTAACATAGGTGCTTACAAAAAGGGCTCAAATTCCGAAATTGACAGGGCGATAGCGCTGAACAAAGATATAAAAAGATTCTTGCATCAAGGAATGAATGAATCGGTTTCTTTTCAGGATACAATAAGGCAAATGACCGAAATAAAAGACGGTGACAGTGATAGTTATGAAGAAGTTTAAATTTAAACTGCAATCTCTCCTTGATATTACAATATCATTGGAAAAGGAACAAAAAAATCAACTTGAATATATTAACAAGCGCATCAGTCAGCTTCAATCGGAGAAAGAAGCATTGATATACCGGGTGGATTGCTGTAACAGTGCATTTATGAAAGAAATAAAAAATTCCGTAAAAATAGCGGCAATAAAAAACCATAATAATTATATAAAGTTTTTAAACGGAAAAATAGAAAGCATATCGGATAATATCGAAAAAGAAACACAAGCAAAGCAAAAGCTGCAAGACAAGCTGATGAAGACCATGTCAAAAAGAAAGATTTTGGAAAAGTTGAGGGAAAGAAAGCTTGAGCAATACAGAATAGAACTTCAGCGCGAAGAAGAGAAGATAATAGATGAACATGCATATTTTGATATTAATTCGTAATTAAAAAGCTTTAAACATTGGATTGGCGGTGTTTTTATTGAATGTTACTGCAAATAAAATAAATATAAAGAGCCAGCCGAAAGGCATTGTAATGCCGGTATCAAAACCATTGGGCGCAAAGAAAATAGGAATAATAACGGTAATAGTGTTAATTTTGTGTGCCGCGCTCAGCCTTGTTATTTATTTTGACGTAGGCGGGATAAAAAGATTTTTCAGCTTTTCCCAAATGGCAATTAAAACGGTTGAAAACGACATCCGCGTTGAATTGGAAAATGAAAAAAGGAGAATTAATGAAGAAAGCCAACTTTTAGCAAAGCTTAAGTCGGAGCTTGAAAAAAAAGAAACGGTTTTAAGAGAAAAGGAAACACAGATTGAAGAAGCTATTTCGCAGGTTAATTCTTTGAAAGAACAGCTTGAAGGCAGCTTTGCGGATATCAAAAGCATATCCGATATATATGAAAAAATGGAGGCTGCCGATGCGGCGGAAATAATTTCGAACTATAGCGATAAAAAAATGGTGGTTGGTATACTTAAAAATATGAGCAAAGCTAAGGTAGCCGAAATTTTAAGCAATATGGACAGAGGCGCTGCGGCGCAGCTGCTTCAAATGCTATCACAGTAAGGGGTTGGTTTAAATGGTTAACATGGTTTGCGGTACGCTGCCGGATTTGTTGGCGGAATTTCTTGACTGCCATGGAGTATGCATGGAAAAGGATGCAGGGAGCATTGATTTTAGTATGCTTATTGAAAATATTCTCTCCGGCGGCGAAGAAGACAGGGACGAAACCGATGAAAATGCAGAAGAAAGCCTGCCGCCTTGTATGGGATTGCTGCTAAGCAATATTATCAATACCGATGGTCCGATACCGGGCAGTGAAGTTAATGAAGGCAGTTTTTTAAATGCGCCGGCCGGCAAAAGCTCAGAAGCTGCATTGCAAATTACCGGATCGTACGGTGTTTACGGCGGGGAGCCGGGCCCTCCGGTGCCAAAGGATATTTTGGACGCGCAAGCTGAAAAGCTGCTCCAAGCAATGGAGCCGGCGCAAAGCGAAGAATTAGCCCAAAGCGAAAAACCGGACCTAAAAGATATAAATACCATTGTCACGAAGGGTATTGCAGACTGCAAAGCAAAGCAGGATACGGACCGCGTTACGGCTTATAAAACACGGCAGGAAGGTTTAAAGGATATGGTTTTGACGGACAATACACTGCCGAAACAAAATAAGGCAAGCAGAACGGGGGACGCGGCGAAAGACAAACAAGTTGCTTTGCAAATAAGCAGCGAGGGCAATATGACAAACGACGGAATATATATTAAAAGCACATTGGCAAAACAGCCTTCGTATGATTCTTTAAGCGAAAGCAGCGAAAAAGACGGGTATCGGAACGATGAATACGAGGTTGGCGAAAAAAGCATAACATTTAAATTTGATACTGCAGTAAGATATGACGGCATCAACACTTTTGACAACAAGGTTTTTATACATCAGGCAGATAAACTTACCCGGCTTGTAAAAAACGAGATTATAGACAGCTTAACCTATACACAAAAAAATACAAGCAAAAAAATTGAGATTAAATTAGAGCCGGAGTTCTTAGGCAAGCTTACCATAAAGTTGGAACGCACGGCAGACGAAATAAACGTTAAAATTCTTACTTCAAGCCTTAATGTAAAAGAAATACTGTCGGATCAAGCGTTGAAAATGGTTGAATCAATAAAAAATTGGGGAGTTGATGCCGATATTGATGTAGTATATACCGGAACATCCGGAGATAACAATGATACACGGGGTAACTTTAATTATAATGCTCCCGGAAAAAACAGCGGCAAGGCCATAGCAAGTGAATTATTCGAGGGTGACGCGTTCCAACCGCTTCCCGAGCAAATTGACAAAATGCTGTATTATTACAGTAACGCTGTAAACTGTTTAATATAAAGGAGGACAAATTATGAATATAATGGAAGTAAAAAGTGAATCAAATCAAATGGTAACAGGTCCTAACAAGTCGTCTGGAGTATTGGGAAAGGAGGAGTTTTTAAAGATATTGGCAACTCAGCTTAAATGCCAAGATCCGTTAAATCCTATGGATGATAAAGATTTTATAACTCAAATGGCGCAGTTTTCGGCCCTTGAACAAATGACAAACCTTAATTCGTCGTTTGAGCTGTCTCGGGCAATAGGTTTAATAGGGAAAGAGGTTGTGGCATATCCCGAAAATTTCATTACGGGAGACGTTGAATGTGTTACCGGAACGGTTGAATGCGTATATTCCGATAACGGCATACCGCTTTTAAAGATAGGGAATCATTGCGTTTATTTGGATTCCGTGAAGATAGTGCGTGATAAAAGCAACGAAGAATAAAATAATTTATTTTAAAAAATATAAAAAAACGGAGGTAATTTTAAATGATTAGGTCAATGTATTCCGGGGTGTCAGGACTTAAAAATCACCAAATAAAAATGGATGTAATAGCAAACAATATTGCAAACGTCAACACTTGCGCGTTTAAAGCAAGCAGGGTTACCTTTCAAGATGTTTACAGCCAAACAATAAGGTCTTCTTCCGCCGCAAACGGGAACATCGGCGGTATAAACCCCATGCAGATAGGGCTTGGCATGACTGTGGCTTCCATCGATACCCTGTTCGGAACGGCAGCGCCCCAGATTACGGGCCAGCAGCTTGATTTATATCTGGAGGGCGACGGCTTTTTTGTAGTTTATGACGGAGAAAACGAATATTATACAAGAGCCGGTAATTTTGCGATAGACAACGAAGGTAACATTGTGCTTAGAAGCAATGGATTGTACCTGCTTGATGAAAATGGCGGAATAATAGATACAACCGGCTTTACCGAAGTATCGGTCAATTCAAACGGTGAGGTAACGGGAATAGACGAAACAGATGGCAGTGAAAGGGTTATAGCAGTGCTTGGGATTGCAGTGTTTTCAAATCCCTCCGGATTGCTGAAGGTGGGCGGAAATATGTATGCCCAGACCCAGAACTCCGGCGACGCGAACATTGAGAATTGCGGCGAGGGAGGAGCCGGATATATAAGAGCCGGGTCATTGGAGCTTTCAAATGTCGACCTGGCAAATGAGTTTACTGAAATGATTACCACCCAAAGAGGGTTCCAGGCAAATTCAAGGATTATAACAACTTCCGATTCAATGCTTGAAGAGCTTGTCAATCTAAAGAGGTAAGCATAAATGATTAGTGTTACAAGGCTCAACAACAAAGAATTCTATGTTAATTGCGATTTAATAGAATTTATAGAAGCAACACCCGACACGGTAATAACGCTGACAACGGGCAAAAAAATCGTTGTTGAGGATGATATTGACACTATCATCGGCAAAATAATTAAATTCAAAAGAAAAATATATTCGGATTTGCCCAAAACCGTAAAAGCTGAAAACTTGGAGTGATTAAATGGATATATCAACATTAGTGGGGATAATAATAGGTGCAATTTTTATTCTGGCCGGAATCATAATGGACGGTAATGTCACTGATTATTACAGCCTATCTTCCATCATGATTACAATTGGAGGAACGATTGCGTCCACAATTGCGCATTATCCCTTGGAACAAATTAAAAATATTTTTAAAATTGGAAAAAATGCTTTCATAAGAAAAGAGTATGACTTATCCGAAACAATCGGCAGGATACTTGAGCTTGCAAACATGGCAAGGCGCGAAGGCCTTTTATCGCTTGACAATGTTGCGGAAGAAATAGAGGAGCCTTTCTTGAAAAAAGGAATTATGCTGATAGTGGACGGAACGGATCCCGAGCTGGTTAAAAGCATCATGGAAACAGAATTGGTTTTTATGGAAGAACGCCACGCAAGAGGACAGGCAATTTTCCAAAGCTTAGGGGAATATGCGCCTGCTTACGGCATGATTGGAACGTTAATCGGTCTTATCAACATGCTGAAAAATCTTGAAAGCACCGAAACGCTCGGGATGGGAATGGCAACCGCATTAATCACAACATTTTACGGTATTATACTTGCTAACCTTGTATTTTATCCTATAGTAGGCAAACTGCAAAGCAACAGTATAAAGGAAATTAACTATAACGAACTTATCTTAGAAGGCCTTTTATCCATACAGGCAGGTGAAAACCCAAGAATTGTTGAAGAAAAGCTGACTTCCTTTATCGCAAACACGCAAAAGCGCGGGGAAAGGGAGGCGACCTCCATTAATAAGGAGGAAGCTGTAAATGCTTAAAAAAAGTAAGCTTGAAAAAAAAGGCTCGCCTGCCTGGATGACTACATACAGTGATATGGTTACTCTGTTGCTTACGTTTTTTGTGCTGCTGTATTCGTTTTCATCCATAGATGCGGACAAATGGCAAAGGTTAGTGGTTGCGTTTACAGGTGATACAAGTATTTTCGAGCAAAAATCCGAGTTGCATATCAACCAGCAGCAGGCAGGTTTGGATGAAATCACGCAGCTTCAGCAGCAATTGAAGGATTTTCAGGAACTGTACGAAAAGCTGAAGGCATATGTTGAGAGCAGCGAGCTTGACACTAAAATTCTGCTAAACAAAACGGATAATGAAATTCAAATAAGATTTACCGACAATGTGTTATTTGATTCCGGCAAAGCAAATTTAAAGGATGAGGCTGTGGAAATACTGTCAAAAATAACGGTTGCCATAAGGACATATGAGCAAAGTATACAAATGATAAGGATTGAAGGGCATACCGACAATGTTCCTATAAATACCGCAGAGTTTCCGTCAAACTGGGAGCTCTCCACCGCACGAGCGGTAACGGTGTTGAAGTTTTTAATTCAAAATCAAAATCTCAGCCCCGAAATGTTATCTGCCGTCGGGTATGGCGAATATCACAACATTGCCGGCAATGATACGGCTGAGGGAAGGGCAAAAAACAGAAGGGTTGATTTTGTTATTGCAAGGTCTGCGGATAAAAATACAGCGCAGTAAAGCTTTTAATCTGTATTTAGATGTTAATTGAAAGGTAATGGTGCATATGAGAAATATTTTTATAATACTGTTGGTAATTGCAATATCTATCGGCAGTGCGTATGTCGGATATTCTTTTGTACAAAGAAAAGAAGCTATATACGCTTATACTCCCGGGGGGCAATTTATAACGAATATTAAAGATAACACATGTCTTATAAAAACAGATTTGGTAATAGAGGTTACCGACAGGGCAAAATACAAAAAACTAAATGATAGCACATATAAGGTCAGGGATTTGATAATAAACGTATTGCGCAGCAAAACATATGATGAAATGATGAACCCGTCAATACAAGAAACACTGAAAACACAAATAATAGGCAGGATAAATGAAGAATTTAATTTAAATGCGGCTGATAATATTTATTTCAATGAATTTGTTCTTCAATAATTTTAAAAATAAGGTGTGGTTAAAAGTTGTCTGAATTATTATCACAAAACGAAATAGATGATTTGCTCAGGTCTTTGACAAGCGGAAGCCTGGATAAGAATGACGGGGATGAAAGCGACGGCGGGGTTAAGGTTTATGATTTCAAATCGGCAAACAAGTTTTCAAAAGAACAAATAAAAATACTGCATAACATATACGATAATTTTTCCCAGTTGTTTTCTACATATTTATCGGGAACTCTGAGAACAACTTGCCAATTTGAAGTAGTTTCCGTTGAGGAACTTACATATAACGAATATATAAATTCGCTGTCTTCTCCTGTTGTTCTTGCGGTGCTTGACATTAATCCGATGGGCAGCCCGACGCTGCTGGAATTGTCATCCGTAGTGGCATATGAAATTATTAGCCGATCACTCGGCGGCAGTTTAAGCAACTCGAAAATACCCAAATCGTTTACCGATATTGATTTGGCTCTTTTGGAAAAAATGTTTTTACATATTACCAAGCTTGTTGATTCATCCTGGTCAAAAGTGATAAGTGTAGATACTAAATTTGAAAAAATTGAAACAAGCCCTCAATTTGCGCAAATAGTCTCGTATAACGAACCGACGGCAATTATAACAATATGTGCGAAAATAGGAGAAAACGTTGAGGGAGTTATTAATGCGTGCATCCCAAGAATAGCAATTGAGCCTATTGCAAAACAGCTGAATACCAAGCTTTGGTACACAAATGAAGTAACCGGCGCCGGCAAACATATCTTAGTTAATTTAAAGCAAAAGCTTATTAATACCAAAGTGGATGTTTCCGTTGCGTTTAAAGATACAACCGCAAAGATTGAAGATATTCTCAGCCTTCAGGTCGGCGATGTTTTGCAGCTTGTTCATAAGGTTGACGAAAAGCTTTTGGTAAAGGTTTGCGATAAAAATGTATTTTTGGGTGAACTGGGCGTTATTAAGAACAAATATGTATGTAAAATAACCGAAACAATTAAGGAGGCTTCTCAATACTATGAGTGATAAAGCTGTTTTAACGGAAAAACAAATTGATGCAATAGGTGAAATTGGAAATATAAGCATGAGCTCCGCAGCTACGGCAATGCACGACATAATTTCCAGAAAGGTTATAATTACAACACCGGATGTAACCGTAATGAGTGTGGGGGAACTGACAAATTTGTACAACGCTCCGTTTATCATCGTTGATGTATGCTTTACCAGCGGTGTGGAGGGGAAAAATATACTTATCATGAAAACCGACGATGCAAAGCTGATTACCTCCATCCTGCTGGACCAGGAATACAATCCTGAAGAAGAACTGAGCGAAATGCATCTTAGTGCCATGGGAGAGGTTATGAACCAAATGATGGGCTCCGCATCAACGGCTCTTTCCACCCTGATATCAACTCCCGTTCATATTTCTCCGCCGAATGTCAGTGTTGTTAATATAGCGGAGGACAGGGAAAAGCTTGATACAAAAGACGACAAAATGATAAGCGTGAAATTTAAGCTTCACATAGAAAACTTGCTTGATACCGAAATAGTGCAATTGATGCCGGTTAATTTCGGGGTAGACCTTGTAAACAGTTTTTTTGAGGCAAACAAAGCAAAAGAAAAAGCCGTGAAAGCGGAGCAGACAAAAAGCAATACTAACAAGGATTCCGAAGACAATCTTATTAAACAGGCGGATGTAAAAAAAGGTGTTGTCAGGGATGTCCAGCTTCAATCCTTCGATAACGAAGAAGAAGTAAAGAACGGAATAGATAACTTGGATTTGCTTTTGGATGTGCCCCTTCAGGTAACGGTTGAGCTGGGCAGAACAAAAAAAATGTTAAAGGATATACTTGAGCTTAATTTGGGGTCAATTATTTCCCTCGAAAAGGCCGCAGGTGATTTGATAGACGTGTTCGTTAACGGAAAGCTGCTGGCAAAAGGAGAGGTTGTTGTTATTGATGATAACTTCGGTATCAGGATAACCGATATTGTAAGTTCCATTAAAAAAATATAACGGTTATTTTACCGGATTAAACAGGGTGTTGCGATGCTTGAGTTTTTAAAAATAATTTCTTATATTTTAATTTTTGGGGCAGTGCTTTTGGGGGCATATTATTTCAGCATATTTATGGCTTCGATTCAAAAAAGTGTTTTTAAATCAAGGTATATTAAAATCGAAGATAAAATTGCCCTGACAAAGGATAAAAGCATTGCTATAATTTCTGTGGGTTCAAAGAATATGCTTGTCGGAATAACAAAGGACACAATAAATTTGATTAGCGAAATTAAAAAAGAAGATATGGTACCGGTCGAAGAATACGGCGAGACAGGCAATAAAGTATGCAAAGCCTTGGGGAAAATATTTTCCCAAACTGCAAGGGGCAATCGCAGTGAAGGTAAAATACCGGTTTTATTCAGGGATATTTTGAAAAAATATACGGGAAACGAAAGAAAGGCAAATGATAATAAGGAGAATATTGATGACAGTTAACATAAACTCTCTTATAAAAAAATGCATGGCGGCGGTTTGCATTATATTGCTTGTATCAATTCCAGCCGCATATGCCTCGTCCCTTCCGTTCGGAATTTTCAGTGAGGCCGACAGTCCCCGGGATAATGCCGTAAGCATACAGATAATACTGCTGCTGACGGTTTTGGTTCTTGCTCCTTCAATACTGATAATGATGACCGGGTTTACCAGAATAATAATTATACTCAGTTTCATACGAAACGCATTGGGGCTTCATCAAATGCCGCCAAACCAGGTTTTAATAGGTATAGCATTGTTTATTACATTTTATGTTATGTCGCCGGTTATAACCCAGGTGAATGAAACGGCATACACACCCTACATACAAGAAAAAATAACGCAGCAGCAGGCGTTTGATAATGCATTGATACCGATAAGGGAGTTTATGCTCAAGCAAACCTATCCAAAGGAACTGAATTTATTTTTAAGCATGGCAAATATGGATGTGCCCGAAACATTTGATGAAATACCAACACACATAATAATTCCGGCATTTATAATAAGTGAGCTTAAAAAAGCCTTTCAAATAGGATTTTATATTTTCCTTCCGTTTATTGTTATAGACATGATAGTTGCAAGCACCTTAATGTCAATGGGGATGATGATGCTTCCCCCCACTATAATAAGTTTGCCGTTTAAGATTATGCTTTTTGTACTGGTGGACGGGTGGAGCTTGACGATACAGACAATTATTACAAGTTTTAATTAAAGGATGTGGTTTCCATAAGCCAGGCGGATATTACCAGTATTGTCGGACAGGGCTTGTATATCGTCCTGATTGTGTCGGCACCGATGCTTATTACGGCTTTAATTGTAGGATTCATAGTATCCATATTTCAAGCGGCAACCCAGATTAACGAACAAACCCTGTCTTTTGTGCCGAAGGTTGTCGGGGTATTTGTGTCAATTATTGCTTGCGGTCCGTGGATGCTGACAAAGCTTATGAATTATACACAGCAGCTTTATAATTATATAATTACCGTTTTAAAATAAATTTAGGAAGCCTTGTACGGGCAAAAGAGGTTATTTGATGTATAGTTTAACCGAAAGCTCATTAATCTGGGCAGAACATTTTATCTTAATAGCATTGCGTATTATGGCTATTTTTACAATATCCCCGGTATTCGGCAGAAAGAATATGCCGGGCGGTGCAAAAATCGGTTTCAGCTTTTTGATGGCATATATAATCAAAGGTGTTTTGCCTTCCGATGAGGCATTATACTTTCAAAATATAATTCAATTTGCCGTGGTATGCATAAAGGAACTGTCAATCGGCCTAATGCTCGGTTTGGCAACCACTGTTTTCTTTTCGGTTGTTCATACGGCCGGGCAGATTATTGATATGCAGATAGGCTTTAGCATTGCAAATATGTTTGATGCCAATACAAGTACGCATATCCCGCTGATAGGCGGTTTGCTTCAAGTAGTGTTAACGGTTGGTTTTTTTGCCGTTGACGGGCACCTGATTTTAATCAGGTTAATTACAGAAACTATTTCCTATATACCGATTGGCAGGGCAGTTGTGACCCCTCAGATTGCCCTGCCATTCATACGGGTTTTTATTATATCCTTTGTAATGGCGGTTAAAATTGCTTTGCCGATATTGGGTGCGTCCCTTCTTGCGGAAATAGCGCTTGGGATAATTATGAGGGCAGTGCCGCAAATAAATTTTTTTGTAATCGGTTTTCCGGTAAAAGTAGGATTGGGGTTGCTGATACTTATGCTGTTTATGCCAGCATTTATAAATTCTACCGATTGGATATTTGAAAGCATGTTTGGCTCAATAAACAATATATTCGAAGGATTGGCCGGGGCATCATGATATTCTTTATGGCGATATCGGAAGAAAAAACGGAAAAGCCTACTCCGAAAAAGAAACGGGATACAAGGGAAAAAGGCCATGTATTAAAAAGCAACGATGTAAACATTGCTTTTGTTTTAATTGCAATGCTTGGCGCATTTAAAATATTCGGTCCGTATTTAATAGAAAAAATAGGGACGGTTACTACTTATTACATAACAGGCTTTGATTATAGAGATTCATTGACAACAGCCAAAGCAAATACGATATTTTTCAATTCGGCCGCATCGATATTTATTGCAATGCTACCCTTTCTGGCGACATCGGTTTTGTCAACACTGCTGATATCCTACTTGCAGGTCGGGTTTTTATTTTCAAAAAAGGCCTTAACGCCGGATTTTGCGCGAATAAATCCGGTGGAGGGATTCAAAAGAATGTTTTCAATCCGGGCTTTGGCCGAACTTTTGAAAACAATTTTAAAATTTTGTGTTATTGCCGCTGTTGTTTTTGCTGAAATAAAAAAAGTTTTTCATACCTTTGCAATGCTGATAAAAAACGATATTACATTATCGCTTAAGTATATATTCGAAACGATTTTAAAAATCTCCTTCAAGCTTGCATTCGCACTATTAATTATTGCCGCGTTTGATTATTTGTATCAATGGTGGGAATATAACCGCAACTTAAAGATGAGCAAGCAGGAAATAAAAGATGAGTTTAAGCAGGTGGAAGGGGATCCGAAGATTAAGGCAAGGATACGGCAAAAGCAAATGCAATTGGGGCTTGCAAGGATGATGAGCGATGTCGCAAAGGCTGACTTTGTGCTGGCAAACCCGACACACCTTGCCATTGCAATAAAATACGATGAAAAAGAAAATAACGCCCCGGTTGTCGTAGCAAAAGGAAAAGGCTATGTGGCGCTTAAAATAAAAGAAAAAGCTATGGAACTTAAAATTGAAATTATTGAAGACAAGCCGCTTGCACAGGCAATGTATGCGGCGGTGGAAATAGGACAGGAAATACCGCAGGAGTTTTATGTGGCAATTGCAAAAATACTGGCGGAAATATACAGCGTAAGGCGCAGGTAGAAGGAGGAGCAAAAGTTGAGATTTAGCGATGTTTCGTTAGCGTTTATAGTACTGTCAATTATTATTTTAATTATTGTGCCGTTAAAACCGCTGCTTCTTGATGTTCTTCTTGTTATAAACATTCTTGTATCAATATTTATATTGCTTAAAACTTTATATACGAAAGAGCCCCTTCAGTTTTCGGTTTTTCCGTCTCTTTTGCTTATTGTGACGCTTTACCGCCTGGCTTTGAACATATCGTCAACCCGTTTGATTTTAAGCAATAACGGCAATGCGGGTGATGTTATAAAGACGTTCGGGAACTTTGTAATCGGCGATAATCTGGTAGTGGGATTAATAATATTTTTAATTATCATACTTATACAGTTTATTGTCATTACCAAAGGCGCAGAGCGTATTGCGGAGGTTGCGGCAAGGTTTACCCTTGACGCCATGCCGGGAAAGCAAATGGCAATAGATGCCGATTTAAACGCCGGCTTGATAGAAGAAACGGAAGCTAAAGAAAGAAGAAAAAAAGTTCAAAGAGAAGCGGACTTCTACGGGGCAATGGACGGTGCAAGCAAATTTGTCAAGGGCGATGCAATAGTCGGTATTATTATCACCGTTATCAATATAGTCGGAGGCATCCTGATCGGATGCTTAGGCAAAAACCCCATGCCCCTTGACAAGGTTGTAAGCGTTTATACGCTGGCAACGGTTGGTGACGGTTTGGTAACCCAGCTTCCGGCGCTTTTAGTGTCCACCGCATCGGGAATTATCGTAACGCGGGTCGGCTCAAGCAACAATTTAGGAGAGGATTTCAGCCGGCAGATTTTGTCACAGCCTGCCATTTTGATAATCGGCGGGGTAATACTGTTGTTTATCAGTCTCATACCCGGCCTGCCGAAGATTCCGATTTTTGTGCTGGCTGCACTTACGATAGTTTTGGGATATACATTATTCAAATCATACAACAGGGCAAAGATTATGTCAGAGGAAAAGAACATGGAACAAATGGCCAAGGAATCAAGAAAGCCGGAGAGTATTATGTCTTTGCTTAATATAGAGCCGATAGAAATTGAATTCGGTTACAGCATTATTCCTCTTGCCGATGCAAAAAAAGGCGGTGACCTTCTGGACCGTGTATATATGATAAGACGCCAGTGCGCGTTGGATTTGGGGATAATAATTCCGAGCATAAGACTGCGGGATAATATTCAACTAAGGCCGAGTGAATATGTTGTGAAAATCAAAGGGATAGAAGTTGCAAGAGGTGAGGTAATGATATCGCATTATCTTGCAATGAATACAAGCAACTCCACCGAAGAGGTCGAAGGTATAGAAACCCGTGAAGCGGCATTCGGCCTGCCTGCCCTTTGGATTGCGGAGAAAGAAAAAGAAAGGGCGGAGCTGCTTGGTTATACCGTCGTTGACCCGCCGACGGTCATTGCGACTCATCTGACCGAAGTCATTAAGAAACACAGCCATGAGCTTATGGGAAGACAACATGTCCAAATGCTGCTTGATAACGTACGCAAAACCAATCCCGTACTTGTGGACGAAGTGGTGCCGAAGGTTATACCGCTCGGAAAATTGCAAAAGGTATTGATTAATCTCTTAAAGGAAAACATATCAATAAGAGATATGATAACAATAATCGAAACCCTCGGGGATTACGGCGCCATAACGGATGATACCGATTTGCTGACCGAATACGTAAGGCAAAGCTTAAAGAGGGTAATAACAAAAAAATTCGTACCGGATAATAACAAGCTAAGAGTTATTACCATAGATCCCGCACTTGAACAGTTGATTCTAAGCAGTATACAACAAACGGAGCATGGCTCGTACCTTAATATCGAACCGCAGACAGTGCAAAAAATTATAGGGAATATGAAAAAAGCCGCTGATAAAATCGTATCCCTCGGAATTGCTCCTATTGTATTAACTGCTCCGGTTGTCCGGCAGCATTTGAAAAAAATAACCGAGCAGGTAATTCCCGACTTAATTGTATTGTCATTCAGTGAGCTTGAGCATGGTGTTGAAATACAATCTGACAGTGTGGTCACAGCATAGTTTAGGCATAAGAGAAGTAATAGATTTTGTGGGAGGTATGAAAATTGGTTACCGCGGAAAAAAGCGATGTTAGTATATGGAAGGAGTTTGAGGAAAAAAGAGATATAAATACCCGAAACAAAATTATTCTGCAATATGAATATCTTGTCAGGCTTGTTGTAAGCAAGCTGATAACCAAGTATAAAAGCTGTAACGAATACGACGATTTTATCAGTTATGGAATGTTCGGTCTTATTGATGCGGTGGAGAAATACAATTACAGAAAAGGCGTTAAATTTGAAACTTATGCATCAATCAGGATAAGGGGCTCCATTATTGACAATATACGAAAACAGGATTGGATTTCGACCACCCTAAGGCATAAAATCCGCAAAGCCGAAGAGGCTTTTGATAAATTGGAATATGAATTGGGCAGGCCGGCAACCGAAGAAGAGGTGGCAAACCATCTTAATATAAAAACGGAAGAATTGCACAAGCTTATGATTGATTCATATACGGCAAACATTGTATATTTTGACGAGCTTGTATCATCGGCGGTGTATTCTTCAATTAATCTGCAGCAATCGAAAAAAGACATGCCCGATGAGAAATATGAAAAAAAAGAGTTAATAGATCTGCTGGCCAAAGGTATCAGCAAGCTTTCAAAACGGGAAAAAATGTTTATTGCGCTGTATTATTTCGAAGAACTTAACCAAAAAGAAATAGGATTGGTATTGGGGGTTACCGAATCGAGAATTTCCCAGATACATTCGGAAGCTCTAATTAAACTCAGGACATATATAAAAAATGCGATGTAAGCAGTATTGAACAGGTAATGTTAAATAAAAAGCCAAATTAATAGATAGCAAGGCGGGGCTCATATGGGAAATAATGTTTTTATAACAAAGTCAAGAAGTTTTAAAAAGGCGCTCCAGGCTGTAAAAAACCATTTTAATACTTCTTTGGAAAACATTAATGTTGAAGTAATTAACAAGCCTAAAAAAATTTTTAATTTTTATCTTTCTCCCGTTATTGTGCGTGCCACCGTTAAAAGTATTGCCCAAACGCAGGAGGATGTTGATGCTTGTTTTGCCTTTGAATACCGGAGCGAAGGCGTTGCGCTTGTAATTAGATTCGAACAGGGCAAAGGGTGTAAGCTGCGGGAAGACGATATCATAAAGCTTGCGGTAAAAAAGCAAATTAAAGATGTTGATACAGATGTAATAGCCGACGCCATAACAAAAAGGTTCGAAGAGGTTATTATCGCACCCCCGCAGGAAGAGGTAAAAGTTGATGAGCAGCTGAAAATAACCGTAAGTGATAACGGCATGGAGGCTTTTGTTAAATTTATTCCGGCAGAGGGAGGCAAAGCCCTGACATATGATGATATTGTCTCGGCGGTTGAAGGCAGCGGGATTAAATTCGGTGTTGACTTTGAAAAGCTTAAGGAAATTGCCGCGGATAAAGAGTACGAAAAGCCGATAAAAATTGCAAGCGGTAAGGCGCCGGTCAACGGCAAGGACGGTGAAATAAAATACAATATTTTATTTACCGCTTCAAACAAGCCGAAGCAGCTGCAGGGCGGGTATGTGGATTACTTTGAAAGGGATAACTTTACTTCCGTTAAAGCAGGTGATGTACTTGCTGTTTATATAAAGCCGACACCGGCAGAAGAAGGAACGGACGTTTTGGGCAATACAATCCCTGCCGAAGCCGGCAAGGAGCTTAATTTGCCTGTCGGTGAGAATGTGCATCTGTCCGAGGACGGCTGCCAAATAATAGCCTCGGTTGACGGCGCCGCGGAAATAAAAAAGAATAAAATATGTGTTACCAATGTTTTAATAATTAACGGAAATGTTGATGTGTCGGTAGGCAATATTAATTTTGAGGGCAACGTAAGAATACTCGGGGGCGTTAAAGCACGGCTCAGCGTAACGGCAAAGGGAAAGGTCGATATATTCGGCACGGTTGAAAGTGCCGTAATAAATGCGGAAGGCGACGTATATTTAAGAAGCGGTATTTTAGGCTCCGGAAAAGGCACGGTGAATTCCGGAGGCAATGTTTATGCTAAATTTATTGAAAACGCAAATGTAACTGCTAAAAAAAATGTTTATTCAAGCTCAATAATTCACAGCAATATAGAGTGCTATGACAGTATTATAGTGAAAGATGCAAAGGGAGTTCTTTACGGAGGCTTGGTGAGGGCGGCAAACAAAATTACCGCTCAAAGCATAGGTTCACAGGCTCATGCCGTAACTACTTTGGAAGTCGGAATTATGCCGGATACAAGGGATGAATTTAATAAACTAAGCAGCGAGGCCCAAAGGCTGCAGAAAGAACTTTCTTATATTTCAAATATAATAGACATGTCGGGTACAGCCCTTAGCAAAAGGCAAGAGTCGATAAAGGCAAAATTAATTTCCGAACGTATAAAGAAAAAGTTTATGCTTGAGAAAATTACCGGAGAGATTGAAAAGCTAATCGAAAAAGTAAATGACGGCACAAACAGCAGTGTCAATGTTTACAGAACCATATATCCCGGTACGAGAATTACAATTGAAACATTGGTATATGCTGTTAACGAAGAACTGCAGTACTCTACCTTTAAGATTCACGATGGTAAAATAATTGTAACATCATTTGAAGATAAATAAATTTAAAGTATTTATTTTTTTATACGATATATATTATAGCAAGGAAATTATAAATCAGAATTTAAATTGATTGGGTGGTTTTTTATGGTACGTGGACTATATACCGCAGGCACAGGCATGATTTCCCAGATGGAAAAAATGAATGTTATTTCAAATAATGTAGCCAATTTAAATACAACCGGGTTTAAGCAGGACGATTTAATAACACGCTCATTTGAAGACGTTTTGATTAAGCGGCTTAATGACCCCTCAGTTGTGCATCGGGCAAATCAAGTAGGCCCCCTTAATATGGGTGTGCATGTGGATCAGGTATTTACACGGTTTGAGCAAGGCGCGCTGCACGAGACAAACAATTATACCGATTTGGCAGTCAAAGGCGACGGCTTTTTTGTAATAGAAACTCAAAACGGAGAAAGGTATACTCGTGACGGTGCGTTTCAAGTCGACAGCGAAGGCCGGCTTACAACCAAAGAAGGCAATCCTGTGCAAGGACAGCGCGGTGAAATTAACGTAGGCAGCACTAAATTTGTCGTAAACAGCAACGGGGATGTTTTTGCAGACGGTGTTTTCATAGACACAATAAGAGTGGTCGGCTTTGACAGCAATGATGACCTCAGAAAAGAAGGCAGCAATTTATATTACAATTATAACCCCCAAAACGCAGTTTTTGATTCCGACGGTGAAGTTATTCAAGGATATCTGGAAGGCCCGAATATTGACCTGGCAAAACAACTGGTCAATATGATCGAAACATACAGGAATTATGAGTCTAATCAAAAAGTGATAAAAATGATTGACGATACGCTATCCAAAGCGGTAAACGAAATAGGAAGGATATAGTTTAGGCTTCCCCGAAACCCTCCTTATTAACTTAAATATAATATATAATTATGTATTTATGTTCTAATTTCGGGGAAGCTGATTTTTAAGGGGTGATATGTTTGATTAAAGCACTAAATAATGCCGCGTCCGGTATTGTTGCGGGGCAAAAAAACGTTGATACTATTGCCAATAATATTGCAAATATAAATACAACCGGTTATAAAAAAAGCAGAGCCGATTTCAAGGATGCGGTTTATTCCGCGCTGATTAATCCCGAAAACCCTCAAAGCGCGGTCAATCTTCAACAAGGAAGCGGTGTGTTAATAAGCAGCATCTCAAAGCTTTTTAGCGCCGGCACGTTTATCGAAACGGATAATCCCCTTGATTTTTCGTTGACCGATGACGGTTTTTTTGCGGTTGAAAATGATGAAGGTGAGGTTTTATATACCCGTGACGGAAGCTTTAAGATTTCACAATACGAGGGCGAGCAATATCTTGTCAACCAGCAAGGATATTATGTATTGGACGACAATATGCAAAGGATAACGGTATACGGAGATATCGACAATATGAAGGCTGACAGCGAAGGGTATATTACTTTTGAGAATGACAGCGAGCCGATGTTTAAAATCGGGGTTTATGATTTTGCCAACAAATCCGGCCTTGAAGCGGTGGGAGGAAATGCTTTCAGTGAAACGGATGCGTCAGGGCAGGCGTTTTCGGTAAACGCCCCCATTGTGAAGCAAAAGTCCCTTGAAGGCTCGAATGTTGACATAGCGGATGAAATGACAAATCTGATAAAGGCTCAAAGGGCATATCAAATTGCCGCAAGAGCAATCAGTACGGCTGACGAAATGGAAGCCCTTGCAAACAATTTAAGAAGTTAGAGGCGTTAGTATCATGTTGGATATCAGATATTGCTCAAGGTGTAATACCATTTACAAATATGGCGGGAAAGAGTTTTGCCCGAATTGTTGCGACGAACTGGAAGATATTATGTTGAAGGTTAGAAGCTTTTTAGAAGAAAATCCGGATGCAGGCGTGCAGACAATAGCCAAAGGTGTTAATGCGCGTGAAAAGGATATTCTTTATCTTCTTAAAGAAGGCAGGCTTTTTATTAAAAAGAAAGCCGAAGCGGATGACCAAAGCTGCATCAGATGCGGCGATGCCATTAGTGTAGGAAGATTTTGCAGCAATTGCCTGGCTCAAATAAAAAAGGAGTTTAGCAAAGCCAAGTGCGGTCTTGAGGAGCCGAGAAAAAGTAATGTATCGTCGTCGGCGTCAAGTGAAGTAAGACTGAAAGGTAAAATGTATACGGCCAGCAGGCATAAGAAGAAATAATATAAAAAGGGTGTATAGCCGTGAAAATTATTATAGACAGCAATTATAAAACTTTAAATATGTATCATAATAATCGCTTAAGGGAGATTGCAACCACAGTTGACTTTCCCAAGGACAGCGTGGAAATTTCACCTGAAGCAAAAATCATGTCAGAGGATGCATATCCCGTCCGGATGGAAAAGGTTGAAAGACTTAAAAAACTTATCGAGTCGGGGAATTATATAATTGACTGTTACAATATTGCAGAAAAAATTATTAACAACGCACACCTTCAAATTAATATTTTCAGATTAAAATAATCAATTGGTGTTTAAAGAGGATAATTATGAAAAACAGGATTAAAGATTTAATCAACTGCCTGATTGTCGAAAAGTGCTTGTATGAAAAAGCTATTGAGCTGTCCGAGGCAAAAAAAGAGATTATTATGAAAAATGATTTTTTAAAGCTTGATAGTATTGTCGAAAAGGAAACTTCACTGATTAACGATATTAAAAAAATAGAGCAAAAAAGGGACAAGCTTTGCAGTGAGATTTCCGAGTATTTAGGTATAGACGGACAAAAAGCCACTTTATCTGATATTATCGAAAAAGCGGATGATGTACAATGCAAAAACAGACTCCGGCAGCTGCTTGATGAATTTGGCAGTATCATAAAAACTTACAGGGATTTAAACGACACCAATAAAAATCTAATTGAAAAAACCTTGCAATATATCGAATTTATGTTGGAAAAGGTCTTAAAGCAAGACAATAATGTTACATATGGCAAAGAAGTAAACAGCGGCGTCGTGCAAGAAATAAATATTTTTGATCAAAGGGTGTGAAGATATGCCATCAGCATTTTATGGTTTGCAAATTTCCAAAACAGGCCTTTTTGCAAGTCAGAAGGGGCTGGAGTTAGTTTCGAACAACGTTGCCAATTCATCAACGGTGGGCTATACTCGGCAAAGGCTCAATTTATCAAGCATACCTGCCCCATACGGAAGCGGCATGCTTTTAAACGTTGAAAGAGGCATGGTCGGCAGCGGTGTAAGCATTGATAAAATAGAGCAGTGCAGGGACTATTACTTAGATATTCAATTCAGAAGTGAAAATTGTTTATTGGGCGAATGGGCCGTTAAATCGGAGGCGTTGTATTATATTGAAGATTTATTCAACATTACAAACGAAGCGGGAATAGATGATGCTTTGAGGAAGTTGTTTGACTCTTTTGAAGAACTGTCAAAGGCACCCGAAAGCAAGGAAATCAGGACTCTTGTGCAGCAAAACGCCATTGTTTTTACAGATACGATGAATTATTACAGTTCTCAGCTTGAAAAACTGCAAAACCAGCAAAATGATGAAATTGCGGTAGTTGTTAATCAAATAAACAGTTTGATTTCGCTGATAGACGATTACAATACTCAAATAGTCAAGTATGAAAGAAGCGGGGATAACGCAAACGAACTTCGCGATAAAAGAAACACCGCATTGGATACCCTTTCCGGATTAATCGATATTACATACAGTGAAAATGAAAGAGGAATTATAAGTGTTAATTTCGGAAAGAATAATGAATGTCTAATTGATGCCAACGGAAAGTATTTGCTTGCACTTAGTAAAGATTTGCCCGATTATTACGGCAATGCCGATAAGTTTTATTCCATAACAACTTCATCCGGCAACATTGTTGATTCGGCCGCATTAAACAGCGGAGAGCTCAAGGGCTATTTTGATATGAGAGACGGCAGCGGTGATACCGGAATTCCCTTTTATATGGAGCAGCTTGATAAACTTGCCCGGGGGATTGTAGAAACCTTTAACTTGGTGCACCAAAACGGGTTTTCCTACCCGGATGACAGTAACGGCAACGTTTCCGTTTCCGGAATAAACTTCTTCGACCCTGCCAAAATTACGGCTAAAACAATATCCCTGGACGATGCCATACTGTCAAGCGTTTACAATATCGCGGCGTCGTCGGTTGAAATTGTCGGTGATAATAATAAAGGAAATAACGGAAATATACTTGAAATTTTAACAATTGCCGAAAAAACGGATATTGACGAAATAGCTAACATTGAGCAGTTTTTAAAAAGCATAGTCTCAAACGTGGCCGTGCAAACTTCCTTTGTAAACGGAAAGTTAGAAAGCCAAAACGTATTGATAAATAATATTTTATATAAAAGGGAATCCGTGTCGGGCGTATCGCTTGATGAGGAAATGACAAACATGATTGTTTTTCAAAAATCATATTCGGCGGCTGCAAGACTGATAACCGCATTTGACGAGCAGCTTGACACTTTGATTAACAGAACCGGATTGGTCGGAAGGTAGAACACATATAAAAAAGTTTTCTTATGTGCAGCCTAATAAAAAACATTTTACGGAAAGGTTTGGTGTGGTATGAGAGTTGTACAAAATATGCTGACTTCATCACTGCTTCGGAATTTGCACAGCAATCTGAATAATTTGAATAAATATCAAAATCAGTTATCAACGAACAGCAGGATACTCAGGATTTCCGATGACCCCATCGGTGCAGTAAGTTCCATTCAAATAAAAAACGATATAAAAAAGAATGAGCAATACAGCAAAAATATATCCGACGCACAATCGTGGCTGAATGAAACGGAAAGCAATTTATATGAGCTTAACAACATTTTAATCAGGATGAAGGAATTGGCGAATCAAAGCGCCAACGGAACATTCACAAAGCAGCAGCGTGATGCAATAAAAGAAGAAGTTTTGCAAATGCGGGATCAATTATTAGACATAGTCAACACTAAATTTGCGGGGAAGTACATATTCGGAGGATATAACACCACCAGCGCGCCTTTTAAAATAAATGCAGGTACGGTTTCTTACAATTCCATCAGTGACATTTCGGCCGCCACACCCGCAGAAATCGACTATGAGAACGATCAAGTACGGAGCTTCAAATTAAGCCCTTCAACCTCATTTGGCGTGTCAATCCCCGGAACAAAGGTTGTAGGATGCGGCAGCGATAATTTGTTTGCTTTATTCGAAGGCTTTGTTGATGCTCTTGATACCGATGTTGCCACGCCGGAATTGGTGGAGTATGCTTCGAAATTTTCAAAAGCCCAAGACGACGTATTAAGCTTGATTTCCGATGTGGGTGGGCGTCAAAAGAGGCTTGAGCATATTAATACACGCTATGAGAATGAATTTATAAATCTTGCCGAGCTTGATGAAAAAACCGTAGGCATAGATCAGGCAGAGGTCATTACTTATTTCAGAATGGCCGAAAACACCTACAATACGGCTCTTCAGGTAGGGGCAAGAATAATTCAAAGGTCATTGGTAGATTTTTTAAGTTAGCAGGGTGACTGTATGAATTTTTTAAAAATAACCACCACAAAAACCGAATTTGAAATTAAAGCCACGCCCGCAAAGATCCGGATAAAGCAGCCCAAGCCTAAGCTTAAAATAAAGCAAAAGCCTGCCAAAATGCAGATAATAAGGACACCCGGGAAATTAATAATCGACCAGAGGGAAGCTTTTTCACAAGTTGGCAACAAAACCATAATGAAGCTTCTTGATGATATTTCAAAAGTATCTTTGGATATTTGCAGGGAGGCAATAGCAAGAATAGCGGCGGAAGGCACAGCAATAATGAGGGCGGGAAAATCCCGCTCCGATATTGTTCGCGAAATCATTATTGAAAAAGCCTTGCAAAAGAAAATTGAAATAAATGTGGACGCATTGCCGCAATGCGGAGCGAAAATTCACTTTGAAGAAGGTGAGTTTGAGATAATATGGGATATTAATCCTCCGCAAATAGATTGGGAGGTTTACCCGAGAGCGGAAATAGAGGTAGAGCCTCATCGTGTTGAAATATACACTTTAAAACATCCGGCTATAAGAATAGATTTTATTAAAAAAATTCAGCCAAGCGGACTTAAAATCAATAAAAAGCTATAACTGTGAAAGGAATGTGTTGTAAAATGCTTATCAGCACTTCTAAATTCGGCTCTGTTGAAATAGATGATGCGAAAATAATTGTCTTCAAAAAAGGATTATTGGGATTTGAGGACTATAAAGAATATGCTATTATTAATACTCAGAATTCAAACCCTTTTTATTGGCTCCAATCGATACACAATAAAGAAATTGCTTTTCCATGTATAAACCCCTATGTTGTATTTCCGTCATATTCTCCTAAAGTCAGCGAAGCAATTTTGGAGGAAATGAATATTGACAGCGATGAGCATATTATTATTTTAACAACGGTTACAGTACCTAATAATCCTCATTTTGCTACAACAAATTTAGCCGCTCCGATTATAATAAATACAAAAAACAATTCAGGCATTCAATATGTTCTGCAAAGTGATGAATACAGTGTTCGCCACTTTTTGTTCCAACCTGATAAGGAGGCTCAAAATGCTGATACTATCGCGAAAGCAAAATGAAGGAATTATTATTAACGACGATATAGTTATAAATATTTTGGAGGTCAGCGGTGATAAGGTAAGAATAGGGATTGAAGCACCGGAAAAATATATCATTTTAAGAAAAGAGCTTGCAGAGGACGTTAAAATCTCTAATAAGGACGCAAATAACGCAACACCGGAGCTCATAGGAAAATTACAATCTTTACTTAATAAATAATTAAAGATTTTTAATAATAGTGTCGATATATCTTGTAGAAAGGATTAAAACGTAATGCTAAGCATTAATTTGTAAGGCGCCGTACAATTTAAGTTTAGCATTCAGCATTAATCTTTTAATAAAACTGGCAGGGATGCCGAATAAAAAAATCAAGGAGGAAGAAAAATGAGAGTAAACAACAACATTATGGCGATGAATGCCCACAGAGCATTGGGAAACAACACAATAATGCAAGGGAAAAGCTTAGAGAAGCTGTCATCCGGCCTTAGAATTAATCGCGCTGCCGATGATGCTGCCGGTCTTTCGATCTCCGAAAAAATGAGAGGCCAGATAAGGGCGTTGGCTCAGTCTTCGAGAAACGCACAGGACGGTATTTCTTACATACAAACCGCGGAAGGTGCGCTTGATGAAGTAAGCGCAATGCTCGTAAGAATGAAAGAACTTACCGTTCAAAAGGCAAACGGTACATACGATACGGCAACCGACGTTGTAAACCTTGATGAAGAATTGGATCAACTGGGCGAGCAAATTACCAATATTATTAGCAATACCAAGTTCAACGGAATCAACATTAACACTGAAATAGACGTTTATGTTGAGGGAGATGACGCTACAGCCACGACAATCGGGGTGGCTATGACTGATCCTGGTGTAAGTTCTGGATCTTTTACCGCTGACATTGATACCGCTATTGATACAATCAACGGTTATCGCTCAACACTTGGCGCACAGCAAAACAGGCTTGAGAGCACAATAAAAAATCTTGACTGCACAGTTGAGAACCTTCAGGCAGCAGAATCCCGAATAAGGGATACAGATATGGCAAAAGAAATGATGAATTTCACCAAGAACAACATAATAGTTCAATCTGCTACAGCTATGCTTGCACAGGCAAATCAGGCTCCTCAGGCAGTTCTTCAGTTGCTTAGGTAATTTTGCGATTAAAACTTAGGGGTCGAATTTTTTTTCGGCCCCCTTGTTGTTATAAAACAAAAAATACGATAGATTTTATGTCCGGTTTTTATAGAAAATACAAGAAGGTGAATAAATAAATGAGTTATTACGGAGTTAGCAGCACAACGAGAATAGTAGGCTTGGCGTCCGGTCTTGATGTTGACGCCATAGTGAAAAGCCTTATACAAAATGAGCAGGCAAAAATAGATTCCATATGGCAAAAAAAAGCGGTTGCAGAGCTTAAGCAAAATGCTTTGAAAGAGGTAAATAGTTTAATTTTTGAATTTACCACCAAATATTTAAGCGCCTCCAGTCCTTTAACAAATATTAATATGAGCTCCGCATTCAATGCGAAAAAAGTCATCGGAGGGGGTTCGGGGGAATTCGCGGTGATTACTGCCGACAGCGCGGCGGTTGAAGGTGAATATACCATAAATGAAATTATATCGCTTGCAAAAGAAGCAAGTATTGCAAGCTCTGGGGCGGTTTCTGCAAGCGCCGACAATAAAATTAATTTGTCAACCCAGCTTAAGGATTTGGCTCTTGGCACACAGCTTCAGTTTTCATCCGGATTTATCTCATTTAATATAAACGGTAATGATTTTACTTTCAGTGAAAGTGATACTTTAAATACCGTTATTAGCACCGTAAACAGAAGTGATGCCGGCGTTACCATGTCGTACAGCAGTTTGTCCGACGGTTTAACTGTCAAGTCAAAGGCAAAAGGAGCCGATTCCGCGTTTGTCATTTCCGATGTAAGCGAAAGCAATTTCTTTGCCGCATTTAATATTAGCGGAGGAACTGTCAATAACGGAACAAATGCGGTTTTAAGAATAAACAATTATATGGTTGAGCAAAATTCGAATGTGTTTACCATTGACGGTATAACATATAATTTATTGAAAAGCACGTCGAATGAAACAAGCTTTGTTGTAACGCAGGATGTTGATTCGATATATAACAGGATAAAAGGTTTTATCGACGGATATAACGAACTGGTCAAAACCTTAAATGACAAAATATCCGAGCCGGTATACAGGACGTTTCTGCCGCTAACCGACAGTCAGCGGGCTGAAATGAGCGAATCCGAGATTAAGGCCTGGGAAGAAAAATCAAACAGCGGCATGTTGAATCGGGACAGTAATATCAGCCAATTGCTGTTTAATATCAGGAATGCGTTCAGTCAAAGTATCGAAGGCTTAGGTATTACTTTTGCCGAAATAGGAATTACAACGGGAGATTGGCGCGAAAAAGGGCTAATGCATATCAATGAAACAAAATTGAAAAATGCAATTGCCAATAATCCGCAAGAGGTTTGCGATCTTTTTACGAAAAAGGTAACAACGGGTGATAGTCAAGCTAAATACAACCAATCCGGTTTGGTTGAGAGAATCAACATCAGTATAAACAAATATACCGCTTATGTTAAGGACACAACCCTTGTATACACCGAAAGGCAAATTAAAGATTACAGCGATAAAATCAGCAGGGCTATAGAAAAAATGAACGAAAAAGAAAACGAATATTACAGACAATATGCAATTCTGGAAAAAGCAATGGCATCTATGAATTCGCAAAGCAATTATTTTCTTTCTCTGCTATACGGAGGATTTTAAAGGGGGATTAATCAATTATGAATGTGCCAAACTCAAACCCTTACAGTAAATATAAAGAACAAAGTGTAATGGCCGCAACTCCGGGTGAGCTTACACTTATGCTTTATGACGGCTGTATCAGATTTTTAAAACTATCCCAGTTAAATATGGCAAGCAGCAATTTACAAGCCGCTCATAATAATTTGGTCAAGGCAAGCGATATAATTACGGAGCTTATGAATACCCTTGATATGAATTACAGTATATCCGGCCAGCTGCTTAATTTATATTTGTTTATTTTCGGCGAAATAACACATGCCAATATTCAAAAAAATCCGGACAAGCTGAATCCCATAATCGAAATTATCGAAGAGCTCAGGGATGCATGGAAAAAAGCTGTTCAAATTGATCGTTATAACAGATTCGAAGGCGGTTTGAGCAATGAGGGATGACAGGGGTAATTTGATGAGCCTGATGCAAAAAAGAGCCGGCATATTAAACGAAATATATCAAATTACCCTGCAGCAGCAAAAACATATATCAATGCGGCTGATTGACAAGCTTGTTATAAGCATAGGCGAAAAACAAAAAAAAATTGACGAACTCAAAAAAATAAACAATTTATTGGAAGAAATGTTTTCAAAAAAAGACGAGGATTATAAAAGCGAGAATAAAACGGTTGCGGATTTAATCGAAAGCTCAAAAGAAATTATAAAAAGCATATGTGATGTCCACAGGCAAAATGAACTTTGTTTAAAAGAAATAATCGAAGATTCCAGAAATCATATTAAAAAAACAAATGAAAAAATAAAAGGGCTTGACGTATATAACAGAATGGAGTGCAGCGGAGTTTTTTTTGACAGAACGGATGACAGGTAAAAATGATACATATAACATGCGCGTACTTTTCGTATATGCAAATAGCAGATTACACAAGCGGAAATGGTGATTAAAATGAAAGTCAGAGGTGTTGTCAATAAACATGAAAATACAGTTTACGGTATTGGAAGCAGCGAGGGTAAGAAGATAAACAATGCAAGCAATCAGGATTTCGGCAGTTGTATAAATGAGGCTAAAAAAGGTGAGCACGAGAGCAGAATTATATCTTTAGCCGAGCAAATCTGCAGTCAGGGGAAAATAGTATGCAAGCAAAGCGATTTGAAAGAGCTAAAGAAATACAAAGAAATAATTTCTGATTTTCTTCAAAGTGTTGTTGAATATAATTTCGAATTGGAAAAGCAAAGCAACTTTGATTCCTCCGGCAGGTTAAAATCGTATTCGAATATTAAAAAGATAAATCAAAAAATTGAACAGCTGACTCAAGAGATTTTAAAGGAGCAGAAAGATTCAATAGCTATTTTAAAAATGATTGATGATATAAACGGCTTGATACTTGATATTATATTGTAATTTAAATTAGTAGTTTAGCCAGGATATAAAATAAAAAACGGCCACTAAAAAGGACAGTATCATAAGCAGACATGTACCGGATATCATGTATTGCAACACAGTATTCCTATAAATACTGTACTTTTTTTTGTTTTTGTTTCTGTGGATGAAGTTTTCTATTACCTTATTTGCTTCGAATAATAATCTGTTGTTATTCACCGGTTGCCTCCTCGCTTAAAGGTTTGTATATATTATTATAAATAATCGTTTTGATTAAATCAATAAAAAGAATAACAAAAATATATACAAAAAACGATGAAATATATTAAGTTATAAAAAAATATTACGATAATATACATAGGAATTATTTTAACTTAAAAGAAGAAGGAGATATTTGCATTATGAAAACAGTTTTAATAGTAGATGATGCGGCTTTTATGAGAGTAACGTTAAAAACACTTCTTGAACGTAACAACTTTAAAGTATCAGGCGAAGCTGTAAATGGGATAGAAGGTATTAAAAAATATATTGAGGTTAAACCGGATATTGTCACTATGGATATAACAATGCCCGAGATGGACGGAGTAACCGCATTGAAAGAAATAATTAAAATAAATCCTAATGCAAAGGTAATTATGATTTCCGCAATGGGTCAGGAGTCTATGGTAAAAGAAGCGGTTTTATCCGGCGCAGTAGGCTTTTTGGTAAAACCGTTTAAAGAGGAAGCAGTTATAAAATCATTGGAAAATTTATAATACTTAAATTTTATTTGCAGGCCGGGCGTTGATGGCAAAACGCATTTATTCTGTTTATCTTTATGGGGTGAATTGATTGGAAGATACATCACGTATGTTTGAAGTATTTATTTATGAAACAAATCAATTACTTGAACAGCTTGAGCAGATTATAATAAAAAGTGAAAATTCAAATTTTTATTCTTCAAACGATATAGATGAAGTATTTAGAATCATGCACACAATAAAGGGTTCGTCTGCAATGATGGAGTATAGTAGCATATCGGCCCTGTCACATTCCGTTGAAGACCTTTTTTGTTTTATTCGAGAAGCAAACCCTTCACTGGTTAATTTCTCGCAGCTTACCGATTTGGTACTCAAAAGCGCCGATTTTATCAAGGCTGAAATCGGAAAAATTCAGGATGGCGGGAAAACGGATACCGATTCGAATTTTTTAATTGATGAGATTAATGCTTTTCTCGAAAATTTAAAGAAAAACAGCTCTTGCGTGCTGTCAAACAGTGCCGGGCCGCGGGTTAATTTTTATGGCACGGAAAAAGGGAATTTAGAAGAAGTAAATGCAAAAAAAACATATAAAGCGGTTTTGTGTTTTGAGGATGACTGCAAAATGGAGAATATCAGAGCGATTGCCGTCATTCAAAACATAAAGGATTATGCCGCGGAGATTTTTTATTCACCTTCAAATATAAATGATGACAACGAATCGGCGGAGATTATCAGAATAGACGGTTTTAAAATTTATTTTAAAACCGATTGTAATATTGATACGGTTCGGGATATCCTTTCACAGACTATTTTTTTGAAAAGCCTTTCATTAGATGAGCTTGATAGTGATGACGAGATTGCCGAAATAAAAAACTGCGGCTGCATTAATTCAAAACCATCTATCAATAAAAACATTCAATTGAAATCCAAATCAATAAATCAAAAAATGATTAGTGTAAACATTTCAAAACTGGACAGTCTTATGGACCTTGTCGGGGAATTGGTTATTTCCGAGTCGATGCTTACAAACAATTTAAACCTTCAAGGCAGACAACTCGACTATTTTAACAAGGCTGCAAGGCAGCACAGAAAAATAATAAATACCCTGCAAGATATTGTAATGTCAATCAGAATGGTTTCATTATCCGCAACATTCCAGAAAATGAACAGAATTGTAAGGGATGCGGGCAAGGCGCTGAATAAAAATATCCGGCTTGTTACTGTGGGGGAGGATACGGAAGTCGACAAAAATATTGTGGAGCATATTTCCGACCCGCTGATGCATATTATCAGAAATGCTGCTGATCACGGCATTGAAACGGTACAGGAGCGGGTACATAAAAATAAAGAAGAAACCGGTACCATAACCTTAGAAGCAAAAAAATCCGGCGGTGACGTTCTTATCATTGTAAGGGATGACGGGAGAGGTCTTGATAAAAATAAAATTCTTCAGAAAGCAAAGAAGAACGGTTTGCTGAAAAAACCCGAAAGCAGCTTGACCGACCGGGAAATATATTCTTTTATATACCTTCCGGGTTTTTCCACTTGTGAAAAGGTTTCGGAATTTTCGGGACGCGGCGTGGGGATGGACGTTGTTATTAAAAACATCGGTAAAATAGGCGGCAGCGTAAACGTTGACAGCGTTGCCGGTGAGGGAACTGTAGTTACTATTAAAATACCGCTGACGCTTGCAATAATGAACGGTATGATAGTAAAAGTAGGAAGTTCCACATACACAATACCTATTGTTAATATTGTTGAGTCTTTTATACGCAGAGAGGAAGATATAATAACCGATCCGGACGGCAATGAATTAATTTTGATTCGCGGAGAGTGTTACCCTGTTTTAAGGCTTTATAAGCACTTTGGAGTCGAAACAAAGAAACAAAGCGTGTCCGAAGGTATTATAATGATGGTGGAAAATGAGGATAAAAGGATGTGTATTTTGGTTGACGAGCTAATCGGAGAGCAGCAGGTTGTCGTAAAGGCATTGCCTTATTATATAAAAAATTTTAAATACGCAAAAGGGATAGAGGGATGTACCCTGCTGAGCGACGGAAGCATCAGTTTAATACTTGACGTTTCGGAGCTGCTTAATTCTTATAACGGAAGGGAGATGACGGCGTGTCAGGCTTAATTGAAAACAAGAAGGAAGGCGAGCTGGATACTCAAAAGAATAAGTTTTTAACCTTTCTGCTGGGCAAGGAAAGTTATGGAATTGAAATAAAATATGTAAGTGAAATTATCGGCATGCAAGAAATTACACATGTTCCCCAGCTGCCTGACTATGTCAAGGGAATAATTAATTTAAGAGGGAAAATTATACCGGTTATGGATGTACGGCTCCGGTTCAAATTGAAAGCAAAGGAGTACAGCGACAGGACTTGCATAATCATTATAGAAATCAGCGATATATTAATTGGGCTTATTGTCGACAGCGTATCGGAGGTTATTACAATCCCGGAGCAAAATATTCAAGAACCCCCTCAAATGAGCAAGAACGCCAATAACAGATATATAAAAGGAATAGGAAAAATTGGTGACAGTGTAAAATTGCTGCTTGATTGCATGAAGCTTATTTCGGATGAGGATTTTAACACTATCAGCAAACAATATAAATAAAAAAAGGAGTAATCGGAATATGAAGATTATGAAATGGTTTCACAACATGAGAATATCGGCCAAATTGCTGCTTGGGTTTGGCATAGTGGCTGTTATTGCGGGTGTTGTAGGTATAATAGCCATTATTAACATCAAGAGTATTACCGAAGCCGACAGGATGTTATACCAGGAAAACACTTTAGGGATTTATGATGCGGGATATGCAGGGATGAATTTTCAAAAATTAAGGCTTTTTACTTTCCAATTATTATATGATGCGGGAGAGGGAAAGCAGGAGCAGCATATAAGCAATATAAATTCGTGTTCAGATACCGTTGATGATTTTCTGAAGAAATACGAGAAAAGAGTTGATTTAAACCAGGAAAAGGACTTGTTCGATTCTTTGAAGTATCAATGGGATTCTTACAAATCAACTATGGAAAGTATTGTTAAACATGTGAGAAACGGAGACATAGAAAAAGCGGAAAGCGGCTTTTTACTTTCCACATTAAGTGCAAACAGGCTGCAAAGTGGATTTGAATTATTATTCGAATACAATTCTTCAAGGGGCAGGACAAAGTCGGAGCAAAATACCAGGCTTGCTCAAGAAGCCGCGTTTTTAATGATTGTTGTTTTAATTGCAGGCGTTGTGTTAGCTGCTTTCTTGGGAATAATAATATCCCGGGCCATAAGCAAGCCTATTGCAAAGATGGTTGATGCTGCCGACAAGCTTGCATTAGGTGATGTTAACGTTGTAATAAATGCGGACGGCAAGGATGAAGTCGGGAGGCTTGCAAGCTCTTTTGATAAAATGATTGATAATATCCGAAGTCAGGCTCACACTGCGGAAAGGCTTGCTGCCGGTGACCTGACGGTAGATGTTGATATAAAATCCGAAAATGACTTGCTCGGTATAAAATTATCTGAAATGATACGCAACATTAAGGAAGCTATGGAGAACATATCCCATGCCGCGGAGCAAGTTGCCACGGGGGCAAAGCAGGTTTTCCAATCAAGCAAGGCTCTTTCCGAAGGTGCGGCGGAACAGGCAAGTTCGGTTGAGCAGCTGACTGCTTCACTTGAAGAAATATCCTCGCAAACAAATTTGAATGCGCAAAATGCCGATGAGGCAAATAAGATTTCCGAAACGGCAATGAATTATGCCGTTCAAGGAAACAATCAAATGAAAGAAATGCTCAGTGCCATGGATGAAATTAACGAATCATCCTCTAACATTTCGAAAATTATTAAGGTAATCGATGAAATTGCATTTCAGACCAATATTCTTGCGCTTAATGCAGCGGTTGAGGCAGCAAGAGCGGGAGAGCACGGCAAAGGCTTTGCGGTGGTCGCCGAGGAAGTCAGAAACCTTGCATCACGTTCGGCAAATGCGGCTAAAGAAACTACCGATATGATTGAAAACTCAATTGAAAAAGCAAAGGCAGGAACAATAATTGCAAAAGAAACCGCTTTGGCACTTGAAAAAATAGTTGAAGGAGTTAAAAAAGCATCCACGCTTGTCAGCGATATTGCCGTTGCTTCAAACGAACAGGATTTGGCAATAAGTCAAATTAACCAAGGGGTTATGCAAGTTTCTGAAGTTGTGCAGGAGAACTCCGCAACATCGGAAGAAAGTGCCGCAGCCAGTGAAGAACTGTCAAACCAGGCGGAGTTGCTTAGGAAAACGGTAAGTAATTTTAAGCTTAAAAAATCGGAATCGGAGGACGACTATATAAATCCGGAAATTTTAAAAATACTTGAAGAAAACCCGGACGGCCCCGGTTCGGAGCCCGAAGGGGACGAAGCGGATGTGCCGCAGCCGTCTGCGGAGTCAATAAGCGATACGGAATTTGCAAAATATTAATTTTAAAAAGTGTTCGGGGGCGCATCGGCTTTCCCGAACACTTTTACAAAAGACAGGTGACATAAAATGTTTACGATTAGCGATACCGAGTTCAAAATACTTACCGAATACATCAGGAAGAACTACGGAATTAACATAAAAGATGAAAAACGGGTAATTTTAACAGGGCGGCTTCGCAGTGTGCTTACGCAAAAAAACTTTAATAATTTCCACGAATATTACAAGTACGTTATTTCCGATAAAACGGGCGAAGCCGTAAATACCTTGATAGACAGGATTACCATAAATCATACCTTTTTTATGAGAGAGGCGGATCATTTTTATTTTTTTAGGGATAAAATACTTCCTCGTTTGGCTGATACGGTAAAGGACAGAGACCTTCGCATATGGAGCGCCGGTTGTTCTACAGGTGAAGAGCCTTATACCCTTGCAATGATTTTATACGATTATTTTGAAAAGGAAAGGCTGTGGTGGGACACAAAAGTTCTGGCAACGGATATTTCCGGCAGGGCGCTTGACAAAGCAAAAAAGGGCATATACAAAAATGAAGCGATTGAAGCGCTTCCTTCTATTTGGAGATTGAAATATTTTAAGAAATATGACGATTCGAAATGCGTACTGGACGACAGGATAAAAAGAGAGGTTATTTTCAGGAAATTTAATCTTATGGATGAGGTATTTCCTTTCAAGCGTAAGTTTCACGTGGTGTTTTGCAGGAATGTTATGATATATTTTGACAGCAAAACAAGAGAAATCCTTGCAAACAAATTATATAAATTTATTGAACACGGAGGATATCTGTTCATCGGCCATTCGGAATCTTTAGACAAAAATACTTCGAAATTCAAATATATCGGGAACGCAATATACTACAAGGAGTGATGCTGAATGGGGAGTAAGGAGAAAAGAGAACCGGATTTTTACACTGACAAAAGGAATTTTGATTTTGATGATGTAATCATTGCAATAGGTGCGTCAACAGGCGGCACCGAAGCAATTTCCCATATTTTAAAAAATTTGCCGCCGGAAATTCCGGGAATAGTTATAGTTCAGCATATGCCGGCCGGTTTTACGAAAATGTTTGCAGAAAGGCTTGATGGTTTATGCAGATTAAATGTAAAAGAGGCGCAGGACGGGGATGGGATAATTCCCGGCACTGTATTGATAGCACCCGGGAATTATCATGTGAAGGTTGAACAAAGGCGAAAAAACAAGCTTTATATTAGATGCTTCCGGGACAAAAAGGTTAACGGGCACTGTCCGTCGATAGATGTTTTGTTTGATTCCGTGGCAAGCCTTGCAAAACCGGTGGATGCAATAGGCGTTATATTAACCGGGATGGGAAAAGACGGAGCAAATGGCCTCCTTAATATGAAGAAAAACGGTGCATATACGATAGGCCAGGATGAAAAAAGCAGTGTGGTTTACGGGATGCCAATGGCATCATATGAAATAGGCGCGGTGCAAAAGCAGGTTCATATTGATAACATTCCTTCGGAAATTATGAAAATATTAAAAAAAATAAGTGAAAAAAGACAGGCAGACCTGCCTTGAAAACTACTTGAAATATTTGAATTTTTATGATATTATTGCAGCAGTAAAATTATTAATCCGGTACGCTTATATTCTGGAGGGATAACACGCCATGAAACTGATTGCCCACAGGGGCGCTTCGCTGCAAAAGCAGGAAAATTCCATTGAAAGCCTGACTTATGCTGCACAATTAGGTGCATATGCCGTTGAATGCGATATACGGCAAACAAAAGATGAAGAGTATGTTATTTTTCATGATGATAATTTAAAACGGCTTACAGGCATTGATGCAGAAGTATCAGATGTTACTTTTTTGGAAATGAAAGATTATCTTGCCCGAAACGGCTATAAATTGCTTTCTTTTAACGATTTAGCCGGTAATTATAAAGAAAAAACACCTGTTTTGCTGCACATTAAACTGCCGGACATAAATCCGGATTTTGTACATATGCTAAAAAATTCGGGGCTTAATATAATTTGCGGGGTGCAGCAGCCTGAGGCGGCCCGGCTGTGCAGCAGCTTATTCCCGAGGGACAGGATTCTGGCGTTTATGCCGTCAAAGGATGATTATAAAGAATTTGCGCAAAACGGAGCGGGCATAATACGGCTTTGGGAATATTGGCTTGCGGATATTGATATCAGCGATGTTAAAGCCGCATACGGCCGCCCTGAGGTTTGGATTATGTCATGCGATGAAAAAGGCTCAATGAACGGCAGTGAAACATCATTAAATTATTTTAAAAAAATAGGTGCGGACGGGGTCTTGCTAAACGACATTGTTATGGCAATTAATTGGATTAAATTCCAGTAGGCCGCGTATTATCAAGAACAAGAACATACAAGAATACTTTTCCCCATCTGCACCTGAAGGTTTCTTCCTTGCCTTCCCTGTTACCTATTGGGGGATGCCTGTGCTCCGGACAGGTTTGATTCGGGAATAAAACCAGCTCCTTGGCACAGCACCTTTCCGTATTAACATAAGTAAGGATTTGAAGGCCTGTTTCTTCTAACCTGTTTAGCCCGAAGTCGGCAACCTCTATATTTGCCTTTTCTTTATCAGTTAAAACTATGCCGGCTTTTTCGAAAAACTCCAGAGTGAGTTTCACCGCATTTTCATGCTTTTCTTTACTAATCATTCGGTTCCCCCAATTTAATATTTTCCGCCCCATACTTTTCGCCAAAGAGCAATGCCGAGGCTACTGCTATTTTTATGTAAATAGAATCTATACCGTGCTTTTCACACAGGCGTATTGCCCCCATGAACCTGTCGTTTTCCCCTAACTTTCTGTTTATGTCCTTGCCGACACGGGCAACCGTATCTCCTAAATGCCTGTTTCCGAATCTATGTATAAGATCATCGGCATATCTTTTTACATCGGTGTACCTTTTATTGTGTTCCAGTGACAAAGCCTCCGCCGAGGAATACATTGCGTTTTTTACCATGTACCTTATATTTTCGTTTTCAATAGCTTCGAAAATATATTTATACCCATTTAACTTTCCCAAATATGCCGTCATGGAATGGCCCATGTTGTGCAGATACAGCTTGCTTTGAATGTGGTATTCAAAATTGCCCTCTAAAATCATTCCTGAAATTTCGGGTATCTCTCCTTTGAATGCATCTTTGTCGACAGGCAGCTTGCAAAACGGCTCAACCCATACTTTTAAAATATTGCCTTCACGCATACTTTCGGTAACAACCGGTACCATCCTTCCTACGGAGGCTTCTATAAACCCTACCTTTTCATTGACAAAATTATGATATTCAGGCTCAATGTTTTCAATGACCATGTTTTTTAAATATAAATCCGCATTAACTTTATTCTCGCATATTATTATATTGAGCTCTCTCTGGGAACCGGCTCTTTTGGCAATACCATTGGCAATATTCGAAGCAATCAAAGGAAGAACATTAACCCCGACTGCAGTGAACATAATATCGCATTCGGAAATAGCTCCAGCAACCTCATCGGTATTAGTGCCCTGCACTCCGCAAACATTTTCTATAAATAATTCTTTCGTAAATTCATTGCTTACGATTTTTACAGGATATTTGCCGTCTTTATTAAGTGCATTTATAACCTTCTCATTTATATCGATAAATGTTGTGCTATATCCGCTTTCATACAGCAGTTGTCCGATAAAACCTCTGCCAATATTCCCCGCGCCATACATTACGGCTTTTTTCATAAAGGATTTTCCTCCATAAATTTTAATGTCTGGGCATATGACTTAATTCCGGCAGTTGCGCCCATTTCCATAACACAATGTGCCCCCACCGCATTTGCAAGCCTGCAGCTTTCCTTAATGCCCATATTTTTGGAAATTCCGTATAAAAAACCTGCACAAAAACTGTCTCCGGCACCTGTTGTGTCTACTGCCTTAATTTTATATGAAGGCAAGTACTGTCCGGCCGACGAAGCGTTTTCCTGAAAATAACACCCGTCCTTGCCCAGTTTAATGACAACGTGTTTTACTCCTTTGCTGAAAAAAAACGCTGCAATATCCTCAGGCTTTTGCTTTTTGCTAAGCTGCTGCGCTTCGTCAATGCTTGGGATAAAATAATCGATGTATTGCATGCTGCCTTCAAGTGTCTTCATCCATTTTCCGGTGTCGTCCCATGCAGTATCCAATGCGGTTATCTTACCCATTTCCTTGGCTTTTTTTAAAAATTTAGCACAATCCTCTCCATCGAAAGAAGGCATTAACATACAGCCCGCAACAAAAATAATTTTGGAATTTTCGATTATGGAATAATTAATGCTCTTCTCGGAAAAAACACCGTTTGCCCCCAAGCAATGCAAAAATGTCCTCTCGCCGCTGCTGTCACTTAGAACTATCGAAGCGGAGCTTGCGTTTTGGCATGCAACCAGCCCATCGATATTCACTTCATTCTTTGAAAGTTCATTTCTCATAAAATCTCCGAAAGCGTCTTCTCCAACCATTCCGACAATGGCAGTATTAAGACCGAGCTTTGCCATGTCTATGGCGCTGTTGGCGGCACAGCCCCCAATAAAAAGATTAATGTTGTCAACCAGGCCTAATTTACCTTTGTCCGGTATTTTATCCACAGTTTTTACCATAACATCCGTGACAAGTATTCCTACACAAGTTACCTCAAACAACCCGCACACCCCCGCAAATAGTAAATCCGCTTTACTATTAATATATCATTTTAAGCTTTCTTTGTCAATATCAGGCATAGGGAAGGTATGTGTCAAGTAAACGTTGGCAAAATTTTTACGATACACAAATATAGTAAATGAGTAAT
>LVAX01000008.1 GCA_001604215.1 Clostridiales bacterium Firm_18 | reverse complement strand
GGCCAGATTAGAAAAGAGGTAAACCAAAACATAATAAACCAGCGAACTCATACCGGTGGTACTCGCACTAATTACCCCCAGCATCAGATAGCCCGCCTGTGAAATCGATGAGAATGCCATGAAACGTTTGATGTTTTGCTGGCGTATGGCAAAAACATTGGCAAGTGTAATGCTGATTATAATCAAGCCGTACAGAATAGATTGCCATTCTTCAATCAGATTTCCGAAAACCCTCGTAAAAAGTGTGAATAAAACGAAGGCTGCAGCTCCTTTTGACACTACAGAAAGATAGGCTGTTACAGGTGTTGGTGCACCTTCATAAACGTCGGGTGTCCATAAATGAAAAGGCACCAATGATATTTTGAAAAATAAACCTACGGCAAAAAACACAAACGACATAATTTGCATGGAACCTCCGGTTATTAACGGTGATAAATCATCGAAATACAGGGTGCCTGTTGTGCCGTAAATCATGGATATTCCGTATAGCGAAATACCTGAAGCAAATACCGAAGAAAGAATGAACTTGGCTCCTGCTTCGGCCGATTTATGCTGATATTTGTTAAACGCAACCAGGGTGGCCATAGGTATAGAGGCCATTTCAATGCCGATAAAAAACAACAGGAAGTGACCTGCCGATAACATGATGTAGAGTCCAAACAAGGTACTCAGCGTGATGAAGTAAAACTCTCCCCGCCGAATCATGCTGTCCTTATTATTCAGCCATTTGTTGGCTTGCAGAAACACGATAATCGTTCCGATATTGAGGATGGTTTTTACATAGGTGTGCATGGGAAAATACTGATACATGCCGCCGGCTACTTCGAAGGCATCACGCGGAAAAGCGTTCAGCAGCGTATGTATTGTGAGCAAAACAATGGCTAAAGGTTGAATATATCGTCCTCTTTTGATTGAAACACTTATGTCGAAAGTCAATAGAATCACCATCACCACCAAGAGTGACAGTTCATCGTGTAATTGTAAAAAAGCTGAATAATTCATATGCTGAAATAAAATCTTGTTCGTAAAAACTTATAAAGCAGTCATCAACTTACCAACAACAGGCATGATGCTGTTTTGTATCATGTCCGAAATCCACAAAGGTAGTGACCCTAGAGCAACAATCGCGATGATCAGCGTTACCACTGAAATACGTTCCCACCAGGTAGCATCACTCAATGTTTCGTGTTGCGGATTTTGTACTTTCCCATACAGAATTTTTCCAACTACACGCAGGATATAAACCGCGGTTATTACAATGGAAGTAACAGCCACGATTGTTAGCACCCGGTGCAAGGTGTCACTTTCCTGGAATGCGCCGACAAAGATTGTCATTTCCGCCACAAAGCCGCTCAGCCCGGGCAATCCGAGTGAAGCTAAACCGGCAATTACATAACTTACGCCCAGAAACGGCATTATTTTCATCAATCCGCCCATTTCTGTAATCAGTCGGGTATGTGTTCTTCCGTAAATCATCCCGATAAGGGCAAAAAACAAAGCCGTCATCAATCCGTGCGACAACATTTGCATAACAGCGCCCGTCATGGCAGTTTCGTTCATCATCAGGATAGCAAAAAGTACCAAGCCACAATGGCTTACCGAAGAATAGGCATTGATATATTTCAGGTCTGTTTGTACAACAGCCGAGAATGCTCCGTAGATCACGCTTATTCCTGTAAGTATCAAAAATATCCATGCTTGTTCATGTGCAGCTTCAGGCATCAGATAGATGGCCACCCTAAATGCACCATAACCGCCTAATTTCATTAAAACGCCAGCATGAAGCATCGATACGGCAGTTGGTGCAGAGGCGTGTCCGTCGGGCGACCAGGTATGAAAAGGAAATAGTGCGCCAAGTACTCCGAATCCCATGAATGTGAGTGGGAAAAGATAGCGTTGTACCTCAACCGGAATATGTCTTTGTGCGATTTCAAGCAGGTTCATGGTATCGCCACCTGAGAAATAATAAATACCAAGTATGCTCACGAGCAATAAAGCCGATCCCCCCATCAACATCAGGGTTAGTTTCATTGCAGAATACTCTTTCCGCCCCGTTCCCCAGATGCCGATAAGCAGATACATGGGTATCAGTGCAATTTCATAGAACATGAACATGCTGAACAAATCTATGGTGATAAAAAAGCCATAAACGCCCGAAGATAAGAGGAAAAACCACAGGAAGAATTCTTTCGGAAGCGGATCGATACGCCAGGATGCAAAAACGCCGGTAAACATGATTATAGAAGTCAGTATAAGCATGGCCACAGAAACGCCGTCAACACCTACCGAGTAATATATATTAAACGGAGCATACCACAAAATGTCTGCTCTGAAAAGCATCAGACTGTCGTTACCCATTGCTCTTTCATGCAGATATAGGTAAGTTAGTATCCCGGAAAGAATTAATAAAAGTGTGGCTCCCGTTGCCGCTATCAGATTGATTTGCTTTCTATTGCGGGCGGCATATAGCGCAAGCAGCGTAATCAAAGGGATAATAACGAATATTGACAAGAAATTCATAAGTTCAATATTTTAAGCGTACTGTGTTTAAATAAAAATGACAATTGCTGCAATAATCAGTGTTCCGAGTAAAATAACGAAAGCATAATGTTGTATTTTTCCACTCTGGAATCCCTTGATTTTCAGAGAAACCCACTGTGTTACAGAAGCTAACCCGTTCATCGTACCATCAACAATATGCCGGTCGAACCATGCAACAGGAGAGGATATTCGTTTAAAGATTATTTTTTTCGTAATAAACAAATACAGTTCATCAATATAGAAACGATGATAAGCTGCCCGGTATATTGTATTGAATTTATGGGCAACAGCAGCAGAAGCATCATTTTCCTTCCGATACAGCCAGGTAGCCAGACCGATACCAGCCAATGCCACAACAACACTTATCGTTGCAATGGTGGGGTCAATATGGATGTGATAATATCCGCCATCGCTCGATACAAACTTTCCGAAAGGTATAAAACCGGCGAAAATAGTTACCACACCTAAAAACACCAAAGGCAAAGTCATGGCAACGGGCGATTCGTGAGGTGTATGTCCGTTTGTAGTTTGATATTTTTTTCCGTGGAAAATCCGGTAATACAAGCGGAACATATAAAAAGCGGTAAGTCCGGCCGTAAAAGTCATTATCACTCCCAGCCCCGGGCTAAAATGCATCGTGGCAGCCAGTATTTCATCTTTACTGAAGAATCCTGAAAAAGGAGGAATCCCGGCTATGGCCAGACAGGCTATGAGGAAAGTCCAGCGCGTAACCGGTAAAAATTTCTTCAAACCTCCCATTTGCGTCATTTCATTGCTGTGTACAGCGTGGATGATAGAGCCGGCACCCAGGAAAAGCAGCGCTTTAAACATGGCATGTGTAAACAGGTGGAACATCGATGCCATGTATCCGGTACCTGCTTGTCCGCCATATCCTGAAACACCCAGTGCTACCATCATAAATCCGATTTGCGATATGGTTGAAAATGCAAGAACACGTTTTATATCGGTTTGTACAATGGCAATGACAGCTGCAAACAAAGAAGTGAATGCGCCCACGTAAGCAATACCATGTAATACTTCAGGTGTGAATGTGATGTAGACCGGAAACAGGCGGGCAACTAAAAAAACGCCTGCCACTACCATGGTAGCCGCATGTATTAAAGCCGATACTGGCGTAGGTCCTTCCATGGCATCAGGCAACCAAATGTGAAGCGGGAACATAGCCGATTTTCCGGCTCCTCCGATGAAGATAAGCGCCATCGCCCAGCTTAAAGCCGAAGCACCCATAAATGTCACGCCCGAAAACGAAGCAAACACGTTGGCATCACACGAAGTTAATATGCCGAAATCAAATGTTTTTGTATAATAAGAAAGGATTAAAATGCCAATCAGAAAACCTAAATCCGCAAAGCGAGTCACGATAAATGCCTTTTTCGATGCAGCCACTGCCTCAGGTTTGGTGTAGTAAAACCCAATCAGCAGATAAGATGAGAGACCAACCATTTCCCAAAACATATACATCTGAAAAATATTAGTAGAAACCACCAGTCCGAGCATTGCAAAGCTGAACAGCGATAAAAATGCATAATAGCGTTCAAATCCACGTTCGCCTTTCATATAAGCCAGGCTATAGATGTGTACCATCAGTGAAACCGTTGAAATCACCACCAGCATCATGACCGAAATGGGGTCAAGTAAAATACCCATGTCGATGTGGAGGTATTCATTGAATCGTACCCAGACTGTATTGAAAGCGATAATCTTTTGATAGGTGCCATTCAGGTTGGCTGTTGAAAAATATTCCCAGGCAGTGTAATAAGAGAGTGCAGCTACGATGGTCAGTATTGCTGTGCCGACAGTTCCGGCTACCACAGGTTTCCATTTTGTGTCCATAAGCCCGAGCACCACAAAACCCAGCAGGGGCAGAATCAGTATGTATAATGTATATTCCATGCTGTATTATTTAAAGATCCACCTTCGTTTCGGAAGGTTCCGGCTCCTGCAGTTCGTGCAGGCTGTCCACTTCCACATT
>LVAX01000007.1 GCA_001604215.1 Clostridiales bacterium Firm_18 | reverse complement strand
TGCTGCGAACATTTTTCTTAACCATGGGAACTATCTTGCCTATGGGTTGGCTGCGTCTACACTCTGGGTACTTGGAATCCCTCATGGTTTTGCGGTTATGCATGGGAAAACCAGACGTGGAGCACTGGTTTTTGATGTTGCGGATTTGGTAAAAGATGCACTAGTGCTTCCATGGGCGTTTATCTGTTCTAAAAGGGGATACTCGGAGCAGGAATTTAGAGATGCTTGTTTGCAAGCTTTTACAAAGCATAATGCGATGGATTTTATGTTTGAGCAAATTAAACAAGCCTGTTCGTCGGTAAAGGAATTAGAGACATGATTGCTGTATTTGTGTCGCAATGCGAGAAACAAGCAATTATCAGAACTTCACGTGTTCTTGATTCATTTGCCAATCGAATTGGTGATCGAACATGGAAAACAATCATAACCGAAGACGGATTAGTAGCAGTGAAACATCTGCTTAAAAAAAGTGCCAGTAAAAATACGGCAGTTGCTTGTCACATTATTCATGGGACGACGGATATTCAGTTAGCTTGGATAGTAGGAAAACGCTCTGCATTTGATGTTCATGGAATTATTCCCATAAGTCACACTAGTCAGGAAATTGTTAATACTCAATACGAAAACACTTGGGTATACCTACCTCTGATTAAAATCTTTGTAGCATTAGCCGGGCTAGTTCATGATTTTGGGAAGAGCTCTCTTTCGTTTCAGCAGAAGCTTTCCAAGAAGTCAACACAAACCAATGAAATGTACCGGCATGAATTCATATCGTGCTTATATCTTGTTGGTCTTGAGCAGACATATGACTATCAACCTTTGAAAATGCTGAATGCAATAGTTGCCAATCAAGTAAATTTTGACAGTATTATAAAAACAATAACCCCACTTTCTTATGAAAATAAACCGATGATGAGAGTCTCCGATTTTACTTTCTGTATAGTATGGTTGGTTCTCAGCCATCACAAAATACCAACTCCTACACAGAATCTCGGGAATTGGAAGGGAGTGGAACGGGGGAATCTAACAGACTTAAAGAACATGGTTGAATGTACCTGGGGGTATTGTATCCAAGAGAACCCTAGAATACAGATCACGTTTCCAAAAGATCTTCCAAGTCAAAATGCCATATGGATGAAGCAGCTAAAAAAATGGGCAAGTAAAGCCATGGATCTCTATCCAATGTTTGAGAGAGCTTGTGAAAAGGGCGTCATTAGATCTTTACTGCAATACTCTCGGCTAGGTCTGAATTTTGGTGACCATTTTTATTCTTCACAGCCTCACGATCCAAAGTGGGTACCTAGTACAACTTTATATGCTAATACTGATAAGTCAGGCAATCTCAAACAATTTCTAGACGAACATTTGGTAGGGGTTACAAAAGAAGCCTTGTCTATGGCAGCTGCGCTTCCGAAGTTTGAGAGGGTATCAGAAAGGGCAAGTGACATCTCTATTTTAAAGAAACGGAATGGATCAGCATCCCCTTTTGTTTGGCAAGATAAAGCTGTGGACGCAATTAACGCATGGAAACAATCCTTTGGGCTTTCTACTAAAGCCGAGGATAGTTTTGGTTTCTTTGGTGTTAATATTGCTAGTACGGGATGCGGGAAAACTTTTGCCAATGCAAAAATAATGAGAGCACTTTCGAGTGATGGAGAAAGCTTACGCTATATTTTAGGGATAGGTTTACGGACCCTAACCTTGCAGACGGGTGATGAATATCGAACTAGAATCGGTCTTGACGATACTGAACTCGCTGTGTTGATTGGCTCAAAAGCTGTAGAGACTCTCCATGAATTAGATACTATGCAGGAAGGAGTACATAGACAGGGTGAATCAGCTCAAGAACTGTTGGACGGTTATGTAGATTTTTCCAGACCGCTCCAAGAAAATGCCCTTGCTTTCTTGGTACATGGAGATTCTGCAAAGGCCTTGTTATTTGCACCTGTCCTTGCTTGTACGATTGATTACATGATGCTTGCAACTGAAGTAGTCAGGGGTGGAAAGTGGATGCTACCTTTCCTTCGTCTTATGTCTTCGGATCTAGTTATTGATGAAATTGATGATTTCACCGATTCCGATTCCATTGCTATAGGTCGCTTGATTCATCTTGCAGGAGTTTTGGGTAGGAAGGTGCTAATCTCTTCAGCAACTATACCTCCCGATATGGCAACAGGGTACTATCGGCTCTATCAAGATGGCTATAAACAGTATTTGAATTTTCATGAGTTAAGTGGTACTCAAATCGCTTGTGGCTGGTTTGATGAATTCAGATCTGCGGTTGTTTCCATTGACTCAACTGAAAGTTTTTCAAAGAGTCACGAGAAATTCTGCATAAAACGGATCGAGAACATCATGGATTTTGAGCGGCTTCATGGTGCTCGTCGAAAGGGTGCGATAGTAAAATGCGAGGACATCATCACTTTATCTGGGTATGAAGAACGCAAGCAAGCCTATTTTGAGAGGATCCTCGACGAAATTAAAAATCAGCATACCATGCAACGGTATCGCGACAGAGAAACGGGAAAAGAAATTTCATTTGGCTGTGTTCGAGTTGCTCACATCAATGAGTGCATTGAACTTTTTGGTTTTCTATCAGAGCGTGGGGAACTGCCTGACAGTGAATTACGGGTTATGCCTTATCACAGCCGCCAAATACTTTTATTGCGAAGTTTACAAGAAAAGCATTTGGATCAAGTTCTTCGGTGCAAGGATGGCAGTAGAGAACAAGCTCTCAGTCATCCAATTATAAGAAATCATATTTCACATTGTAGCAAACCAAATATTATCTTTGTGCTGGTTTGTACCCCGGTTGAGGAAATTGGTCGTGATCATGATTTTGATTGGGCAATAGTGGAGCCATCCTCGTATCGATCTATCATTCAGCTTGCAGGACGGGTGCGTCGTCATAGAAAAGAACACTGTGCGAATCCAAACATCAGCATCATGCAATATAACATCCGTGCACTCAATCCCACATGGAGTGGTCCCGTATTTACTAGACCAGGGTATGAGTCCTATTCGTATCGATTAAACTCAAAAGATATTGAGGAGCTGGTTAATGTCCACCAGATTAGTGAATCGATTAATTCTTGTCCAAGAATATCAGTTCCATTACATCTGCAGCCAGAATCTCAGTTACAGGATATCGAACATTTCGTTATTAAAAAACAGCTTAATGACAGCACTCAAAAAGGTCCCGAAAGCCCAGGAGGCTGGATGCAGCCCTCAATTTGGTCACTCACTGGTATTCC
>LVAX01000006.1 GCA_001604215.1 Clostridiales bacterium Firm_18 | reverse complement strand
GCGAAATTGCGCGGGTTTTGCGCAATTTCCTATAAATTAAAAAAAAACACGTAATAACGTTTAAAACCGTTTTTACGTGTTTGTTTTTTGACATAGAAATAATTCGCGAAGCGAATTATTCAGCAGGCATTATTTATAATAATATAGAAATTACACGCAAAAAGAACGTATAATTTAATTCTAATTACTGGCTTGCTTTTAATTCATTTTCTTTATTTTTATCTGCTTTTAACATATAGCCGTAAATCGTTTTTTTGCGTTTTTGAGTGTTCGGAATTGAACCCAAAATAGGATATTTATACTTGTCAATTAAATCATCCTGTCCCCTAATTGTGTTATCAAGCAAGTCTAAAAGGAATATAAGTATAACTGATAAAATTATGCCAAGCAAAATGCCGATTAAAGCATTTTTCACATGATTCGGCCCGGATGGCTTTAATGGTATATCCGCATGGTCTATTATTTCCACGGAACCTCCCTTAAATATCCTCGGTATTTCAACTTTTGAATTTTCAAGAAATGTTTCCGTTATTGCCTGGGCATGATACGGATTTGTATGAACAACCGAGATCTCAAGTATTTCTGTATCATTCTTTGACTTAATTTCAATTATAGATGCTAATTTTTCAACAGTTATATCAACTCCGCATTGTTCTTTTACTATTTTCAAAAAAGTCCGGCTTTTTAAAATTTCGATATACACCGTAGCAAGCCTTTGCGAAGCTACCAAATCTGCATACTTAACATCTTCCTCCGTTAACTCGCTTGGTATTCGTACTACATTGGAATTATCAACATAAATCATCCCCCTTGAAACATACGTCGGGGTTAAATAATATTTGCTGTAAATGAATAAAAGAGTACCACATACAATTGACATTACAATTACAAGCCATAACTTTTTAAATACCAATTGAATTAATTCAATGATGCTTATATCTTTGTTCAACGATTTCTCCACCAATCCATGTTAATATTATCAACATTTATTAATTGTAACAAAAAAACCATAAAAAATCAAGACTTTTTATCGGTAATTTTTACTAATTTTGCAAACACATTCCTTTTTAAAATAAATCCGATTATTGCTATGCCCAAAAGGGAGCCGGCGGAATCCGTCAGTATATCGGTAAATTGAAAACTCCTTCCGGGAACAAATATTTGATGTATCTCGTCGGATATGGCGTAAATTATACTAATAATCAAGGCAATTACATACTTATCATGCAGCTTACCTCCGTATGAAAAGCTTATCGACAACGCGAGTGCCGTACCGAGAATGAAAAACAAAAAAAAGTGGGCATAGTTTCTGATTTTTCTATTTAAATCGATTGCCAGGCTTTGTTTTTCAGCAGGCGGCAAATCTTTAATATGGGGGGTTTTATCGATAATGCTTTCGGCAACACCTTTGCTAAGTTCATTAGACTCAGGGGCAGGCTGTGATGATAAGCAAAAAATGCAAACCATGACGGCAAAAGACAAAATCCACAAAATTGTTTTTTTATACTCCATGCGTGTTATCCTTTTTGGTTAATTGTATTTTTAACGTATAATTCCAATAGTCCATAAATAATTTTTGCGGCCTCCTGCCTTGTGGCGTTGCTCTTCGGGTTAAAGAACCCCTCATCATCACCTGACACTATTCCGAGGTTCTTAACAAACGCAACGCTTTCTCTGGCATATTCGTCAATTTCGTCGGCGTCAAGAAAAACCATGCCATTGTCCGTCGGTTCTTTAATGCGGATTTGAGCATTAATACAGTTATAGATTATTTTGCATATATCCTGCCTGCTTATATATCTGCCGGTGCCAAAAAGGTTATTGCCTATGCCATCTATAATTTTATTTTTATAAGCAATTGCAACGTATTTATAAAACCAATCGTCTCCGGAAACATCATGGAAATTAGCATAATAAGATTTGTCGCTGTAATCAAACATTTCTACTATAAGCTTAACAAATTCTTCTCTTGTTATATTATCCCCGGGCGCAAAAATCCCTTCGGACTTGCCGTTTATAATGCCTCTTTCATATAAGTTTTCTATATAAATACCGCCCCAGCCGTCACTGTCAACGAAATGCTTTTGAATACGCCTTAAACCGTAATAACCTGTTGAATTCACACGAATGTAAAGCTTGTCTCCTATACAGATATTATGCTTTACCGGTATCATTGAATCTTCTATTTTAAACGCCGTGATGTTGCTGTCCTCCACAGGAATACCGATTGTACAAGGCTCATCCATTTGCCCGAACTCCTGCTTTATACCGTTTTTATAAAGAGCTATTTCAATTACCGTAGCGCCGCTAAGCTCATAGGCGGGCAGTATTTGCCCATTATCAATCACAGTATATACAAGCTTCATTTCATCCTGCGAAGAAAAAGGAACCAAAGCTGTGCCCGTTTTTGAATGGCCGGGAACAACAGATACAAACGGAGTGTAAAGCCCTAATTCCCCTAACAGTTGCTTTAGCATTGTTTTTTCATCGCTTGACAGCGCAGTGTTAATTTTATCAATAATATCGGCAATACTTTCAGCCTGCGCCTTATATCGGGGTGAGATGTAGTATACCACAAAATTCTCACTTCCGGAATAACCATCCTCCGTAAACAACGGTTTTGATTCGTTTACATCGTAAAAAATCTTCAAAAAAGCGGCAATTACTTGAGCGGTAATTTCTTCTTCATTTAATAATTGATCCAGTTTATCATACCTGTTATAAGCTTTTTGCATAAAATAATCAAGAGCTTTAAAAGCAGCCGGGCTAATTTCTTGTTCTTCTTTGTTTTGATAAATATCTAAAATTCTTTTTCTTGCATCTTCGTTTATATTTTTCAGCCAGCTTATTGCTTTTATTGCCGTTTGTTTATCAACCTTCGAGAGAAAATGGCCTATTATCTGATCTAATATACCGGCTGATTCGGGTGAATGTCTTTCAACCATGGAAACAATGGCATCAATACCGCTGTCGGAAACAAGCATCGGCCCAAAAATAAAAAGCATGTTGCTTCTTTCTTCCGGAGTAAACTGCAGCAATTCATCAATAACAACATAAGCAATATCAGAATTCGCATTATTACCGATTGCCGATACTGGGCATATGCAAATCGATAAAATAAGAGTATATAAAATAACCTTTTTAGCCATAAAATATCACCCGCTAAAGTTTGTATTAATTCAAGACAGAAACTTTAATCTTTCACCGGACGCAAAATAAAAGGCTGCTGCCAAGGCAGCAGCCTTTTATTTTCCCTTAAAGAAGATTTTCAATATACATAAAGTTGTAAATCATAGCAAGCATTTCCGCACGTGTAACAACGTTGTTTGGTTTGAAGGTTTTATCCTCATAGCCTTTTATTATTCCAAAAGTATACGCTTTTTTAATTCCTTCCTTAGCCCAATCCGAAATCAAATCACCGTCGGAAAAATCAAAGTCAAGAACATTTCTGTTTTTAGTTAACGAACGGGCAATTAAAACGGCCATTTCTTCCCGCGTAACTGTAGCGGACGGTCTGAAACTGCCATCTTCATATCCGGTGAATATCCCCATTTTAGTAAGCAAATATACGGATTTTTTTACCCAATCGGATATTTCGTTATTATCGGTAAAATTTTCATCATATTCTTCGTCTAATCTTGATTCAAGCCCTAATACCCTAACTAAAACAACGGCAATTTCCTCTCTTGTTATTCCCTGGTTTGGTCTGAAAGTACCATCTTCGTATCCGGCAAATATCTTTCTTTTGGATAATTCGGCCAAATACGGAGCCGACCAGTGGTTTGAGTCAACATCAATATATTGCCCCATCTCCTGCAGCAACTCATCCGACATCTCGGGTGCGGGAATTTTTTCAGGCTCAGGCGCCGTAGAACCAACGGCAGGCCCGGGATATATAACTGTTCCGCCGCCTCCGCCAGTCGAACCGCCGCTATCCTTAGACGGTTTTCCGGGGGCAGTATACTCTTCATACATGCCAAGCGCGCCGAATACCGTCTTAAATTTAGAAATCATTGTATTGGAAAGGTTTAAATTAACTTCATTGACAAGCTCTTCTAAAATATCCCTTCCCGATTCTATATCAGCTCCGTTTATTTGCTCAAAATATTGCGTTACGTTACTTTTAAGCTTTGAATCAAATTTAGAGGGTACAGATTTAACAGCTAATTTTTTCGTATTGTTTTTATCGTCCGTAAGCACAAAGCTGCCTTGTGCGCAGCTTACTAAATTCAGCAGCATTTTTTCATTTCTGTTATGTACCTGTTCAAACAACTGACGAAACTCTTCACTTAAGAACTCTTCATAAATATCTTTAAGTGATGACCGCTGCACCGATGTAAGATTAGGATATTCCTTAAAGCTTAAAAAATCATTAAGAACATTAGCCCTTTCTTCCTCTTCAAAGCTTTTTACAAAACTAAGGCAAAAAATAAGCAGATTTTTGTTTTCATCCGTAATATCAATATAACTGGTGCTTCCGCCTTCGATGAGGGCAATAAGGGATTCTATGCCCGAATCGGTGCTCAGATAGGTCTTTCCGAGCATAAACAAATCATATCTTTCCTCTTTTGACTCACACTGCAAGAAAACATTCTGGGCAAGCTCCAATAAATAAGGCATGTCTTCATACTTAAAAGAAACATTTGACCCGGCCGCAAATGCAGCTGATCCGCCAAAGCCCGCTAAAAAACTCACAAGCATGATTATAGAAATATAACGCTTTAACATTTTGCTTACCATAATATCACTCCTTTTTAATAAATCGCATTAATATGCCTTTGCCGTAACCGTACTTTTTATATCCTTAATGCCGACTACCTCATCAACATTACTGAACGCAAATGCTTGCGCTTTTTCTTCTTTGGTATCATACTTATAGGACTTAACCAACTCGGCCAATGTTCTTTTTATTATATCCGGGTCTTGTATTTTTGCAACATTCTGAAGCTTGGCAAGGCCTTTTTCAAATTCAAAAGTATTAATTTTCACCGGCCTTGCAATAAATATTTTTTCATTAATCTTTTCGGTTACTTCTTCTTCGACCATTAACAGCTCTTCATACAATTTTTCACCCGATCTTAAGCCGGTTATTTTAATTTGAATATCCTTAAACGGCTGTAAGCCCGACAATTTAATCATATTAATAGCCAAATCAAAAATTTTAACCGGACTGCCCATATCAAGAACATAAATTTCGCCGCCCTTAGCATAAGATGCCGCCTCTAAAACAAGCTGCGCCGCTTCGGGAATAGTCATAAAATAGCGGGTTATATCTTTATGCGTAATGGTTACAGGCCCTCCGTTTTTTATTTGGTTTTTAAAAAGGTTTACCACCGAGCCGTTGCTTCCTAATACATTCCCAAATCTTACTGCCGAAAACTCCGTTCTCCCCATATTGTTAAGCGATTGAACAACCATTTCGCAAAGCCTTTTGGTCGCTCCCATTACATTTGTAGGATTAACGGCTTTGTCGGTTGAAATTAAAACAAATTTATTTACATTGTGCTCTATTGCGCATTTGGCGGTGTTAAACGTTCCAAATACATTGTTTTTAACGGCCTCTGCGGGATTGCTTTCCATTAAAGGAACATGCTTGTGAGCTGCCGCATGAAAAACAATATCAGGCCTGTAAGTTAAAAAGACATTATTCAGTCTCTCCTTATCCCTTACACTTCCGATGGCAATATCCACATTTAATTTCGGGAATAAAAAGCTAAGCTCGTTTTGCAAATCATAAGCATTATTCTCATATATATCAAATACGATTATTTTAGCGGGATTATACTTGGATATTTGCCGGCAAAGCTCGGAACCTATTGAGCCTCCTCCGCCGGTTACCAAAATGACTTTATTTGTTATGTATTCTGAAATTTTTTCGTTGTTCAAAACAATGGGGTCACGCGCCAGAAGATCTTCTATTCTCAAATTTCTCAGACTGTATTTTAAATTGCCTTTATCAATGATTTCAGATATGCTTGGAAGTATTTTAATTTCACAGGAAGTTGCCGAGCAGATATTCAAAATATCTATTTTATCGCTGCCTTTTATCGAAGGTATTGCCAGTAATATTACCTCAACATTTTTATTTTTACATATCTTTATTATATCTTTTCTGCTGCCAAGCACCTTGTAGCCGTTAATCAGTTCCCCAGTTTTGTTTGGTTCATCATCAATAATACCTATAATTTTATATTTGCATACCGGGTTTTCTTTAATTTCGCTTATAACCATTCTGCCTGCCGCGCCTGCACCGATTAATAAAAGATTTTTTTTGACATTTTTCATCTATCAAAATGCCCCCCTTATAAACTGATTCTTCCATTGGAATTTTTCTATCGTTACTTTGCCGTTTTTTAATCACCAATATCAAGCAGTTTCTTTGCTGTAATATTAAAATACTCCCATTTATCAGGGCCGAATTTTTTAATAATTTTTTCCCGGGCATCATCCATCTTAGGGCTTCTTTCTTTAGTATTATGTGCATCGGAGCCTATCAAATGTATGGCATTTTGCCTGTCAAGCTTTTTAATTATCCTCAAAAAACCTTTATTTAAAAACGAATCGGCATTTACCTGAAAATAAATATTTTTCTCAAAAATCTTTTCAAACCTGTCTAAATTCTTATAAGCAGCCGCGTACCTTTCAAAATGAGCAATGACAGGTGTAATATTTCTATCCAAAAGCTTATCTGTTAAATCACAAATCCAATCGAACCATAATCCTTCCGGGATTTCAATCAGCAGACACCTTGTTTTTCCGATGCATAGTTTTTCCAGGCCATCATTTAAGATTAATTCATAGGCAAAAAAAACTTCCGCGCCGACAATAATCTCCGGAACAGGTATATTATGTATATCTATTGCTTCGATGAGCTCATTATATGATTTTCTTCTTTTAAATATAAACTCTTCGATATCCATAATTCTGTCATTATAATGAGGAGTTGCAACTACTTTGTCAACGCCTTGCTTTTTGAGCATTTTTAAAATCTCTAACGCTTCTTCTATACTGCTCGGACCGTCGTCAATGCAAGGCAGGACATGAGCATGAAAATCTATCATATCAACATCGAATCCTATTTGCTTGAATAATCATAGTAATAATCATAGTAATAATCATAACGATATCTGTTATATTTGTATTTCTTTTTCTTATAGGAATATTCGGCGACACTCGCATGGTTTAAAATAAACCCCAAAATTTTGGCATTGGCAAATTCCAAAGCAGTAAGTGCGGAATTAATTGCTTTGATAATGGTATAATCTTGCCTTACTACCAAAATAACACCGGAAACAGGCTTTAAAATTGCAACCGCATCAATAAGCACCCCGACGGGCGGAGTATCAATTATTATATAATCATAGTCTTTCGATAAGTTTTCTACCAAATTTGTCATGGCATCCGACGATAAGAGTTCGGTCGGATTTTGAGGTATATGACCTGCAGTAATTAAATCAATACCCGACTTTTTTACAATAACATCATTTACATCCGCAAGACCTGCCAAAACATTACTAAGCCCGTTGTTATTGGGTATATCTAAATAATGATGTATCATTGGAAGCCTTAAATCGGCATCGATTAATAATACACGGGCACCGGTCTGGGCAAATATCAGCGCCAGATTAATAGATGTGGTTGTTTTACCGTCTCCGGGCATCGCGCTGGTTACAACTATTTTTTTGCATCCCTTTTCGTCAGGCAAGGAAAACATGATATTCGTCCTTGCGGCACGATATGACTCCAATGTTAAAAAATCAGAACGATTGGTTATCAAATTTTCTTTATTTAATCTATCATATTCCTCTTGATTTTTTTGTCGTTTTTTGTTTGAAAGAAACCTAATTTTTTTATTTTCCATTTCGGTTTGTAATCCTTTCGGGTTCACTATTGGTTTTGCAATACAAATTGTACATTTGCCACATTGCTTATGAATATTATAGTATACATAATTATATCATTAAGCTTTTGACATAGCAATAGAAAACTATAAATTTTTAATATATTTCATAAAAAAATAGAAATCATTGCCTGTATGAATTTAAATAATATGATTTTTTTAAGACTTTTTCATCCTCATAGGCTTTTTTTATGTTTTTTATTATTTGGGTATCTTCGCCGGTTGATTCAAGCTCTTGCTTTAAATAGTTTAAAATACCGTCTACAATACCGTCACATTCCTTTTCAAGGTCAGCAGCTTCTTTAATGTATTTTGAAATTATGTACTTTTGGCCTGCCAATCCCCTTTTTTCCTTAGATAATGATTTATAGTCCGCAATAGCCCGCCTTTCCAATTCGCCGAGCTTTCCGATATATGTCGCCTTGACTTTATACAACTGCTCAATGCTTTTAGCAACCGGTGATTTGGCATCATTTTCTGCTGTGTCATTTTTTGCTTTAATTTCTTCAAAAACTTGCTCGGCGCTGACCTCGCCCCTTCTAATACGCTCTTCATCCTCATGGGTCAGCTCAATAATATCGTCCTGCATAAAAGCATTAAGCTGCTGCTTTACGGCTGTTTTATTGCTCTCGATTTTTTCCGCTATCTCATCCGATGAATACTGCGTTGCAGTCAGCAGAGACATTAAATTATGTCTCTGCCAGAATAGCAAACCGCACACAGCAATTATAAATACAATAAAAACGGCTCCAAGCACTTTAATTGTTTTTTTCATTATATCCTCCGACTAAAGGTACTTGCAATTAAAAAAACGTTATTATTTAATATAAACTATTTGTTTTATAACACACTTATCCGCCGAAAGCAAAACATCATTTACTTGCTGCCCTGTTGTAATATCGACATAAAGGGTAAGTCCCGGCACCGCTTGCGGAAAATCAGCCCCTTGCGTATTATTCAGAAAAATAGCGGATAAAGATGCATTGTCTTTATTTTCAAGAATTTCACATTTCACTCTTAACGTTGCGCCGTTATTATTTTCGCAAACCAATGACGGATAAAATGTAAACCTTAGCTTTGCATTGGAGCTTTTTTCAAATTTATTTTTTAATCCCGTAAGCATATTAACGAAAATGCTGCCGTAATCCCTGCAGAAATTGTATGAATCCTTCGCAATCGCGCCGATATCATTATCCGCAAAAGGAGTTGTGTAAACCTCATTTGGGACATTTTCCATAATAAATGCAAAATCCGCATAATTTTCCGGATAATTGCTCAGGTTTTTTCTGATTTTCGAATTGCCGGCAACATGTATGCTGTTTATATAATCTGTTGTAAATTCAGAATTTGCACCTATTAAGTAATCCAGTTGCAGCAAAATACAGGCAAGCTCTTTATAAGTTACCGGCTTGTCGGGATTTATGTTTGAATTGCCGTATAGTCTTACACCGTTTTCAAAGCAATATGAAATGCAAATATCACTCATGGTAAAGGCAGGCTTTTTCACATCTGCATAATAGCTGCCTGTTTTTCCGTATTTTACGGGCGTCCGGGACTTTTTAATCATATTATACGTTAAAGCAACTAAAGCGTCCTGAACTGTTGCCGGCTTGTCTATTATATCTTCGCTGAAAAATTCCTGCCCGAGACATTCATTCGCCAAAACATACAGCTCCCTTGCATACTTATGCGCAAATATGTTTTCCGGGTAACGCTGGTTATAAATAAGATCAAACCTTTCCGCACCAAGCCGGAGAGCAGCCCGGGCCAATTCCCCGTAAGTTATGGTATTGCCCTCATTATATGATGCGTTATCAAATATCTTTATGCTGTCATATATTCGCTCCAAAATTTTAGGCGACACGGTATCAATAAAATTGTTTACTTGTGTCCCTTTGCCTAAACTGCGTGCACGTACAATCAAAACAGCCGCCTCAGCCCGGGACAAAGAATCATCAAGCCTTAAATTCAAGCCGTCGTCTCCAATCATTATTCCTCTTGAATAAGCCCATGCAACAGCATTTGGGTTCTCCCCCTGAGCTGTGATAACAGAAGGTGCAACACTGTCTTTGCTGCTTCCGTTTCTCATCCAGATTAAGTTCAGGCAGTCGTTTCTTGTTATTGCGGTATCCGGACTGAATACATTATCTTTTCCTTCCAGCTCGGAATGCATTATATAATCGTAAGCCCAATGAGATGAATTTACATCTCTGTAATCATACTCTCTTTTCCTTACACCTTTTCCCATCATTTTAACGAATTCGGCACGCGATACGGTTTTATCCGGCTTAAATTCACCGTCCTCAAAACCCTTGACGGTGCCATCGTTTACAAGGTTTAAAACAGCCGAGTAAGCCCAATGAGACGAATTTAAATCGGGAAATTCAATTTGAGCATTTGTTTCAATGCTAAAAAAAGAACAAATCATAAAAACGCTTAAAATACATCCTATAGTTTTTTTAAACATAAAAACGCTCCATTCGTATAAAAATTAAATGCCCAAAGCTTTTTTAGTCAATTCAACGGCATCTCTTGATATGTTGCACGATAGCCGGTAAACCGGGACTTGGGATAAAATCTTGTTTATATGCTCAAGCGTTATTTCCATCATTTCGGGATAAACCGATTTATGCGTTTCCCCAAGCATTAAAGACACCGCTTTTGCCCCCTTTAACCGGGCTATCTTATTATCGCATGACTTTTCCATAAACACTATGGCGTGTATCGGAGCACGAATGTTTTCGTTTATTTGTGTCTTCCCGCTCCACGGAGTCCCGTAAACAAAAGGCCGGTCAGCAATATATCTTATTGCGGGCGTATCGTCGTTGATTATGTTTACCTCACCGGGATAATATTTTTCCCAAAGCGAAGCATGAGTCGACTTTCCGGTACCCGAAGGAGCGGAAAACAAAATTCCTTTCCCGCAGTAATCAATTGCGGATGCGTGCAGTATAAACCCGCTTTGTTTTAATATTGCATTTGCAAAGATTTCGCCGATACCTACAAAGCTTCTTAGGTTGTTATTTAAACCGCATTCGTTTTCAAACTCGCATAATTGCAAATCGCATATTTCCCAATTTTTATCGCCTGTAATAAGCGATACAGTTTTTTTAGTGACAGGATGCTGCTGAAACGCTATGTATTTTCCGCATGTTGATTCTATCCAATTCCACCTGTGGGCGCCTTTTATTACTTTCCCTTCGGGCAAATCAATATTATCCCTTTCCCGGTATCTGACAAGCACATCATAATCATCTCTATCGCTTATTTTATATTTGCTCATACGCTGTTCAAAATAATCCGAGGATAAATTTTCCGTATTTAATATTAAATCGGCAATTTTATAACTTTTCAATAAAATTTACATCCTTTAAAAGTTTAAAGCCAAGGCAAGCCTTGACTTTAAACTTATTAAAATAGTCATTGTGCAACAGTTAAATCACGAAGCACCGCCCATTAAATTCAATATATCATGGGATAAATCAAATTCTCCGGTCGGACTCAATTTATAAATAGTTGTATTTCCCTTGTTGGCAATATTCTCTTCAACTCTTATTTGAACTACTTCAAGAGTAGGCTTTTCATACTTTTTCATTTAATTCACCCTCCTTTTTTAATTTTCGGCTGCAAAGGTTACCGTATCGCCGTATATTACACCTTTTCCTTTTGCCTCGGTATAGAGGTTTACATAATCGCTGCCTATAACTATATACGGTCTTATATAGTAAACATCCGCCATTTTCAACAAGCCGCTTCCGCCGTCTATAATCTTAACGGCATATTTGCCGTCATATCCCTTACCTAATGCCTTAAACTTAATAACACCGGATGTCGTCGTTAATTTTTCGTCATTATAGTTTCCGGCTATATTGGCTGACCAATCGGTGATGCCATCACCGTTGTTAAATGTAGGATCGTCTTTTAGAGCAAATAATATACCGTATTCTACGTCAGTAATATCGCTCGGTACTTTAACAGTACTGAATGCGGTAAGATTGTTTTGAGCGGTATCATCACCGGTTTTATTAAGCTTAGGTGTTCCGAATCGTGTCCCTTTCGTTATGGTAGGAACATCGGGTTCACTAGCCGCTTTAAAGTTAACTGTCAGTGTGAAATTTTCGGTAATATTTTCTACTGTGTAATAGCAGCCGCCATCGCTTGGTATAATAATTTCATACAGATCAACCGATACCTCGTCGCTTCGCTCTATTGAAGCAATTTCATACCCGGAATTGGGGGTAATTGTAAAGGTGCAATCGGAACCGGGCAATATATTTTCAGGGAATGTAACGCTGCCTTTTTCATCATTGAATACAGCTTCTATACCATATGTATTAATGGTATTTTTTCCTGCGACCGGCTGAATGTCCTCAGTTCTTTCGGCACCGAATTTAATCAGTGTTGTGCCAATTTTGTCTATGTCGGCAACGTAATAAAACTCAACAGTTTCGGTTTCGGCTAATTCCTGATCGATATAAACAATATTGGAATCGCCGGCTTCAGCATAAGGAGTTTCTCCTTTTGACGTATTATACGCCAAGTAAGTAACCTGCTCACCGGGGTCAACGCCGGTTATCGTTGATGTCACCTCAACATACTGCGTACTTCCCAAAACATACGTCGTACTCGTTTCATGAGTTGCTGCTGCGGATGCACCGACAGTAAATACCGCTAACATGGCAAATACCGTCGCTGCGGCTAGCATTCGTTTTTTTCTCATTAAAATTCCCCCTCATATAAAATAATTCATATAAAATATTTTTATTCATATGTTAAGCAGTTTAAACTTGCCATCTTCTATAGATGCCGACCTTCGGCAAATTTCAAATGCTGCTTTTTTATGGGATACAACTATGCATGTTTTATTGTTTAAGCTTTTAATGCTTTGAAGCAGTTTTACCTCTGTTTGCTCGTCTAAAGCGGATGTTGCCTCGTCTAAAAGCAATATGGGAGCATTATGATAAAGTGCCCTTGCAACAGCAATTCTTTGAACCTGTCCCTCCGAAAGACCTATTCCCTTTTCACCCAGAACAGTATTAAGCTTATCCGGAAGAGATTCGATAAAATCCCATATTTGAGCTGCTTTAGCACTTTGAATTATTTTATCTTCATCGTCCGTATTACTTAAAAAGCATATATTTTCACGTATTGTACCGGATAAAATCATATTCCCCTGCGGCACATAAGAAAACAGTTTTCTTACTTTTTTGTCCAGAACAATTTCATTGCCTGTTTTAAGCTTTAAATAAATCCTGCCGCTTGTGGGTTGAATAATTCCGAGCAGCAGCTTTAAAAAAGTACTTTTCCCGATACCCGAGCTGCCTGAAATTAAAATAAAATCACCTTTTTTAACAGTCAAATCGGTATTTAATAAAATATCAGTCTTGTCGTACGCAAAGCATACCTTTTCAAATACTATCGAATCTAAATCTTCATATAAAGCATTACAATCAAAATCGGTTTTATTTATGTAAGGCTCTTTGGGCAAATTGATAATCTCCGTAATTCTTTCCGAGGCGGCAATAACTGCAAAGTATTGCGGCATTATCGAAGAAATATTTTTAAACGGAACTTGTATTTGCCCTACAAGCTGCAGCATTGCGGTCAATGTGCCGAATGAAATTAACCCGAGGGACAGTTTATACGCGCCCCATGCCAATGCAAAATAAAAACCCATTATAACCGCTAAGTAAAAAAGTATGTTTGCCGCTATGCTGATATTATTTCTTTTTATATTTAAACAATAATTTTGATTTTGCAAATCCGAAGAGTGCCCGATTATATTTTTATTGTTGCCAAAGGATTTTATGACTAAAATATTCTGAATGCATTCCTGCATGAACGCCCGTACCTTCCCGTCACTTTCCTGGCACTTGCGGTAAAGCGTTTTTATTTTGTCCCGGTATATACGGGATATGGGCAATGCTATACTTCCGACAACCAAACATATAAGTGCAAAAAGCGGCTCAAGCATAAACAGCGCCCAGAAGCTAAGCAAAATCCTTACAAACAATGACAATCCGTCGGGTATTATACCGGTAATCCCGTTTGTCACAACACGCACATCGGCGTTAATCCTGTTAATCAGTTCAGCCGAATGGTATTGACTTATTTTTGTATAATCCTTGTCCAGCAGGCTGTCGAAAATTTGTCTTTGCAAAAACATATTAAGCCTGCCGGTTGCTATAATATTTATTTTTGAAAACAATATTTGCAAAATAAGCTGCAATACAACCAAAACTGCTAAATTTACAATGGCCCTTGCCATACCGGATGCCGCTTCGCCCGTTGCTGCGTCTATGACGTTTTTAGACGCTAATGCAAACGCTACCGAGCAAAATGAAAGAAACATTCCAAGCAAGGTCAGTATTATTATATATCCGATAAAAAGCTTCGATTGCTGATACAGCCATTTAAGCGCGGTGGTATTTTTTTTCACATCAATATCCGCCTTTTGTTTGCAAAAACACATTTCAGCATTTTAAACACATTAATTATATGATGCCTGAAGGGTAAAAGTAAAACCCATAACAAGCTGTACAGCCTATATAAAAAACTATTGCAGGAATATTGCCTGCCATTTCTATAAAAGCTTTCTACCGATGCCAGTATTTGCTGCTCATATACGGGGTATTCAACCGTTGTTTCATTATCGCCCGCCATATAGAAACAGTTATTTTTTTTCCGAACCGCTCTGTGAAGTATGTATTCTCCGTTATCTCTTTTATAAAACAATATGTCATATTTGGAAGGCTTATGCTTTTTGGTTAAAACAACCCAATCTGTATTGCTGCGAAGCAGCGGGTACATACTGTTTCCTTTGACAGCAAGTCTTACGCTTTGATTGCTGACGAGCATTTTTTCTATAACCGGATAAAGCTCTTTTATACTTACCGTTTTATGCCTTGTCATTATCGGAAACAACCAAATCCTTCTCAATCAATGTATCAATAAATTCACGAATATCTTGCTTTGCGGACTGCTGGTCAACGTCATATTCGCTTAAAACAGATTGCAGCAATTGTGATTCGGTTTTATCCTCCTGTAAAAGTTTCCACAGGAAAACTCCCGTTTGATTGAGTACAATCATGGCACCGAAATCAACCAAATTTTCTCCCACGGGGACTACAACATTTTCACCGGCTATTTCTTTTAATATAAAGCCTTCCTTTATTTTCATGCCCTACCCCCATTAAGCTTGCAAATCCTATACTTAATTACATACATTTTAACATATATTATTTTTTATATCAATACTAAGATTTAAAAAATTATAACAATTTTTCATTGAAGATTTTGTTAATATTGCCAAAACGTTTTTTTATTCCGGCATAATTCTGTATAGTTTTACAAAAAGCATCCTAAAATAAATTTTGCAAAAAAGACTTATATGCCTTGTATGCCATATATATATCCAATTTCCCGGCGACTTCAAAAGGCGAATGCATAGATAAAAGCGGGACTCCGCAATCTATTGTTTCAATGTTCAGGTTTGCGACAAACTGAGCAACAGTACCTCCTCCTCCTGCATCAACCTTTCCCAGTTCGCCCATTTGCCAAACAATACCGTTATCGTTAAACAGCCTGCGGATTTTCCCAACCGTCTCGGCACTTGCGTCATTGGAACCTGATTTCCCGCGCGAGCCCGTATATTTTGTAAGCAGTATACCATAATTGAGCTTCGGGGCGTTTTGGGCCTCGAACACATCCTTAAAGTTTGGATCGGCCGCGGCACCCACATCCGCAGAAAGGCAAAGGGAATTTGAAAATGCCTTGCGGATTGACAAGTCACTGTAGTTGTTTTTTTCCAACGCCAGTATACGCGCAATGGTATCCTCAAAAAATCGCGATTGCATTCCGGTATTGCCCACGCTCCCGATTTCTTCCTTGTCCGCCAACACACACACAGCGGTTTTTTCCGGGCTATTTATTTCCAATATGCCGCAAAGGGCAGTATATGAACAAACCCTGTCATCCTGCCCGTAGGCGGCTATCATGCTTTTATCGAAGCCTAAATCCCGGACTTTGTAGGCAGGTACGGCTTCAAGCTCGGCGCTTAAAAAATCTTCTTCGACAATACCATATTTTTCATTAAGCAGCCGCAGAATCTCCGACTTAAACTTTTCCTTTTCCTCTTTGCCGGGCATGCTGCCGGCCAATATGTTAAGGCCTTCACCGGTTATTGCTTCCCTCATGTTTTTTTTCATTTGCTCATCCGCCAAATGGGGGAGCAAATCGGTAATGCAAAAAACAGGCTCATTTTCATTTTCCCCGATGCTGATATCAATTTTTTCACCGTTGCTTTTTATAACCACCCCGTGAATGGCAAGCGGCAGGGCAGTCCATTGGTATTTTTTTATACCGCCGTAATAGTGCGTTTTAAACAGGGCTAAATCAGTATCTTCATAAAGAGGATTTTGCTTTAAATCAAGCCGCGGGCAGTCAACGTGCGCGGCTATTATATTCATGCCCGCCTCCGTATCGCTGCCGATAACCGCAAGCAATACCCCTTTTTCTTTGTTAACAGCATAAACCCTGTCGCCTTTTTTTAGCCTGCTTGTTTCTTCCAATTCCACAAACCCGTTTTCCCTTGCCAGCCTGACAGTCTCGCGGACAGCTTCCCGTTCGGTTTTCGCTTTATTTAAAAAATCTGCATATTTTTCACAAAACGCAAATACATTCTGCTTTTCTTCGCTATTGATTGTTTCCCAGCCGTTTTTCGGTTGATATTTTATTTCCATTATATATACTCCTCCTAAACTTTTTTTCCGTACAGCATTTTGTATACGGTGTAATTATTTAATACCTTTTTTATATACCTCTGCGTTTCGGGAAACGGAATTTCTTTCAAATTAATGCCGTCATCCGAATAATCACTGTTTGCAAGCCACTTTTTAACGTTTCCCATACCCGCATTGTATGCGGCAAGACAAAGATTGTAGTTTCCGTCAAATTCGTCAAGCAGATAATTTAAATAGCATACCCCCAAGCGTATATTGATTTCGGGGTAATATATTTTTTCGGGGGTAAAGTCTTCAAGCCCTGACCTTTTGGCACACCACAAAGCGGTTTCATCCTTTATTTGCATTAATCCCTTGGCGTTTTTGTGCGATGTGGCGTCGGCAGCAAACCTGCTTTCAACGCGAATTACGGATACCACAAACAGCGGGTCTATATTATAATCGCTTGCATGTTCCTTGATTACGTCTATATATCCAAGCGGGTAAATCTTTTTTAAAACAACATTTCCGGCCAGTATCAAAATACACAATGCGGCAACAAACGGGATGATATTTTTAAACCTTTCCATTTGCCACCTCCTTAAAAATTTTAGTTCCTTCGGCAATAAGTTTTTCCATATCCCCGTTGTTTTGTATTGTATAATCAGCATTTTTCCGGTAAAAGTCATTGCTCTTTTGGCTTCGTATCCTTTGGACCGCCTCCGGCTGGGAAAGCAAATCCCTTTTCAGAATTCGCTGCAGCCTTACATTCTCCGGCGCAACAACCGCTATAACAACATCGCATTTTTCGCTCAGCCCGCTTTCATGCAAGATCGCGGCCTCCAAAACTATAACCTCGCCGCGGCGCGAGCTGATTATATCGCAAATTTCTTCGGTTATGCGTTTATGTGTTATTTTATTTAAAAGCATTAGCTTTTCCTTGTCGGAAAACACAAGCCTGCCAAGTTTTTTTCTGTCAATTTCACCGTTTTCACTTAATATTCCTTCTCCAAAAATCTCTACTACCTCATTATATGCACTGCTGCCTTTTCGCAGAATGTCATGCCCGATTTTGTCGGCACTGATAACATAAAACCCCATATCCCTTGCGACATCGCAAAGCACCGACTTCCCGCTTCCTATTCCGCCCGTTATGCCTATAAGCATTTGCCTGCCCCTTTTCAACAATTTATTTTGCGTCAAACCATGTTTTGCCCGTGCTTATATCCGCGCGAAGAGGAACCTTCAGCTTATATGCCTGCTCCATTTCACTTCTTAATATTTCCTTTACACGCTGCATCTCATCCTTGTGCGCTTCAACTATAAGTTCATCATGCACCTGAAGTATAAGCCGCGATCTGGCGGCCTCCGATTTAAGCCTGTTATAAACCTTAACCATGGCAATTTTTATTATATCCGCGGCACTGCCTTGTATCGGAGTGTTAAGCGCAATTCTTTCGCCATATGAACGGGTAACAAAATTGCCTGTTTTAAGTTCGGGTATATATCGTCTTCTGTTTAGCAAGGTTGTGACATATCCGTTCTCCCTGCCTTGCATTACAATGTTTTTCATATAATCCCTCACCCCGGGGAAGGTATCAAGGTAATCTTCAATGTATTTTCTTGCTTGTGCTCTCGTTACCCCTAAATCGCGTGACAGGCTGAAATCGCCTATACCGTAAACAATGCCGAAGTTAACCGCCTTGGCACGTGTTCTCATCTCGTCCGTTACCTCGTCTGGCGCTACTTTGAAAACCCGGGATGCCGTTTGTGTGTGAATGTCCGCATCGTTTAAAAAAGCGTTTATCATATTTTCATCATTCGATATGTGCGCCAAAACCCTAAGCTCTATCTGTGAATAATCCGAATCCACAAGTATATAATCGTCGCTTTCGGCCTGGAATACTTTTCTAAACTGTCTTCCAAGTTCGGTCCTGACCGGAATGTTTTGCAAATTAGGTTCGGTACTGCTTATTCTTCCCGTAACCGTTACCGTCTGGTTAAAGCTTGTGTGTATCCTTCCCGTATCAGGGTTTATTACCGCAAGAAGCCCGTCGGCATAAGTACTTTTCAGCTTTATTACATGGCGGTACTCCATTATAAGGTCAATAATTTCATGACTTCCTTTAAGCTTCTCAAGCACATCAATATCCGTAGAATAGCCGGTTTTTGTTTTTTTAATTACAGGAAGCCCAAGCCTTTCAAAAAGCACTTCGGATAGCTGCTTAGAGGAATTTATGTTAAATTCGCACTTTGCATGGGCATATATTTTTTCGGTTAACAGATTTGCCCTCTCCTGAAGCATTTGTGAAAATTCCCCTAACTTTTTACTGTTTACCGATATTCCTGTCTTTTGCATTTCGGCAAGTACCGTTACAAGAGGCATTTCAATTTCGTAAAACAGCCTGCTCTGCCCGTATTCGGTTATTTTTTCATCCAAATACCTGTGCATCGATATAATGGCGGCAAGAATATTTTGCGTTTCTCCCATGGTATCAATGCCTAAATATTCGGATGCAAGAGAGGAAATATCATAGGAACTCCTTGACGGTGATATGATATATGACGCAATAAAAGTATCAAAATATATATTATTAATATTAATGCCGTTTTCCAAATCTTTTTTTATATCATGTCCGATTTTTTTAACCGTATCGTCCGCAAAAAGGTCGGAAAAATCGGCTCCGTTTTTTTCGATAACAGTTATGTCATTTTCGCAGGAGGCAACCGCAATTTCCCTTTCACCAAAATAATAATACATGGTTTTCGCTTCGATAATCTTTTTCTTTATAGCGCCGGCATCGCCCGCGGCAGCAGTGTTAAACTCGATTTGGCGCGGCTGCTCGTTAAGATTCAGCCTTTGAATCAAACTGCTGAAGTTTAGCCTCCTGAAAATAGAAGCAAGGCGATGTTTGTCGTAGCTGCTTGTGGCGCAATCGTTAATACAAAAATCAATCGGCACATTTTTGTCTATTTTAGAAAGATGTTTGCTTAAATATGCGCTTTCCTTTCCTTCGATTAGCTTTTTCCTTACGGAATCCTTAATATTTATTTTATCTATGTTGTCATATATAAATTCAATGCTCCCAAAGCTTTTTATCAGCTCGGCCGCGGTTTTTTCACCGATTCCGGGCACACCCGGGATATTATCGGACGGATCCCCCATGAGCCCTTTAAGGTCAATAAATTCATCGGGTGTTATCCCGTATTGTTCCTTTACATCCTGCGCGTAATAATCCGTCGTCAGGGTATTCCCGCCCCTTGTGGTAATAAGCTTTATCTTTGTTTTATCCGTTGCAAGCTGAAGGTCGTCCTTATCGCCCGTTAAAATTACACAGCTTATGTCTTCGTTTTCGCAGCATTTTGCAACGGTGCCGATAATGTCATCCGCCTCATAGCCCTCACAAGTAAGCATATTTATATTCATAGCCGACAAAACCTCTTTTAAAACGGGCATTTGCACGGCCAATTCTTCCGGCATTTTTTTCCTTTGAGCTTTATATTTATCGTACTTTTCATGCCTGAAGGTAGGGGCTGCCACATCAAATGCAACACAAATATAATCGGGCTTTTCTTCCTGGGTGTATTTAAGCAGAATGTTTACAAACCCATATATCGCATTTGTATACAAACCTTCGCTGTTTGTCAGAAGGCGTATGCCGTAAAACGCTCTGTTAATTATGCTGTTGCCATCCAATACCATTAATTTTTTCATAACAAAACAAAATGTTTCCTTTCAAAAGAATGTATCCTTTGGTAATATTATAACCAATATCAACCGGACATTCAACTGTTTAATTAATAAAAAACTTAAATTCAAGGGGATTAACTAAAGGAAAAAAACTACTAAATTAATCGGGTCTTCTTATATCGGCAAAAATCTCATCAACGGTGGATTTAAAAGGAGTATATACCTGCGTTGCTTCCACTATCTTCGAAGGATTGGACTTGCTGCTAAGAACCCTCGGTATTTTAACTGTAAACTCGCTGCCAAGGCCCGGTTTGCTCTCAACCGATATACTGCCTCCTAATAAATTAACGTAATTTCTTACAATCGAAAGCCCTAAGCCGCATCCCTCCGTTTGTCGGGTGGAGAAATCCTCTATTCGGTAAAACTCATTGAATATTTTGTCAACCTCCGAGTCATCCATTCCGATGCCCCAGTCCTTTACGGAAAAATAAAAGTAATCTTCATCGTCCCATGCCTTTACCGTAACTTTTCGGGCGGCCGGTTTGCTGAATTTTACGGCATTTGAAATAAGATTGAGCAATATTCCTTCAATCTTTTTAAAATCACATACAACACACGGTTCCGTAAGCTTAATTTTATATGTAATTTTCATATTAAGCAAGGTTTCGTACGGAGTCAATAATTGTCTTACGGCATTTAAAAAATCTTCGAAATTCTGCTGCTCAACAATAATTTTTGCGGTATTTTTTTCTGCTTGTGCTATGCTCATAATCTGTGAAGTTAAAAGGCTCATGCGATGACAGCTATTTATAATGCCTTCCATTATCTCACACAGTTTTCCTTCTTCCAGGTTCCCTTTTTCCTGCGCCCTGTTTACCAACTCGGCACTTTTTGATATAATATCAATGGGCCTGCGAAGCTCGTGGGCAATTAGAACCAAATTATCTATAAAACAACTATTATTGCTTTGCATACTAAATCACCTCAATGTAATTTTAGCACTTATTGGAGAATATTGCAACACATGTTGAAAAAAATGTATTGTTTTAGTATAATGTGGTTAGGCATAAAAGAGGCAAACTCCTTATGGGGCTTGGTTCTTTTATACATAGTAAACATAAGGAGTGTATGATATGTCGTGCGGGCTGGTTGCACTTGACGCAGGTGAGGTGCCATTGAAAGATTTATCGTGCAGCGGCGAAGTTACCGAAAGCTTCGGCCTGTTTACGCTAACCCAGCGTTACTATAATGAAACGGATACAACTCTCAGGGTGCGGTACATATTTCCCATACCTCAAGGCGGTGCTGTAACGGATTTTTACGCTTTGGTAAACGGTAAAAAAATTTCTTCGGAATTAACGGATAAAAGCAGTGCATCAAAATTAACAAGCAAAAACAACGGCAGCGGCATGCTTTCCATGCACTCGGACGGCACGCTTGAAGCATATTTGGGTGCCGTCAATCCCAAGTGTGAGATTTGTGTGACGATAAAATATTTATGCAGCATATGCAGTGAAAGCAATGCCGTCAGGCTTATCATCCCGACCGTTATCGCGCCAAGATATGTTGCCTACGGCAAACAGATTGCACTTGAAAATGTTGTGGCGAAAACATCCTATACTATAAAACTTGACATGATATACAGGGGCAAGGATATTTTAAGCATAAATTCGCCCACACATAAAATTTTTACGGAAATGGATTCTTACGGTGCAAGAATTTGCTTTGCGGGAGAAGAAAGTGCAAACAGGGATATTATTATAGACATAACGCTTAAAGGCAAAAACAGACCGATAATGTATTATTACAAAGACATAGCCTATTATTCCTTCACTCCGAAAATAGATATATACAAGCGAACCGGCCGTGAATATTGTTTTATTTTAGATACATCCGACTCAATGGAGGGCGAAAAAATCAGGCAGGCAAAAAACGCCCTTTTGATAGCCTTAGGCTGCCTGCAAAAAGGTGATTCCTTTAATATAATTACTTTTAACTCCACATATAACCGTTTTTCCCAAACTGCTGTCGAATTTGAGGATAAAACGCTGAGCGAAGCAAGAAAATGGCTTCAATCCCAAAAAGTTTGCGGGGGAACCGAGCTGATGCGCCCGGTTATATTGGCAAGCGAAGGGAAGAATGTCACCGCACTCATTTTTACGGACGGGCAAATAGCAAACGCCGAGGACATCTTAAACTATGTGTCCTCTCATCCCGGCACTTTGTTTTATACCTTTGGAATAGATACCGCTCAAAATACGGAGTTCTTAACCAGGCTTGCCGCAATAAGCGGCGCTGCGGCACGTTTCATAGAACCTAAAGAACGGATTGACGAGGCAATAATAAGTTCGTTTAACAAAATTGCCGCACCCACCATAAAAAATGCTTCGGTAAGCTTTGACGTTCCGGCAAGTGAAATCACACCCAGGAATATAAAGCAAATCCATGCAGGTGAAAAAGTTATCGTTGCGGCAAAATTCAGCGGGACGCCGCCAAAACGCCTTACCGTTTCGGGGCAGCTGAAAAATCATAAGTGTATAATGGAAGTAATGTTTGAACACCCGTTAAAAGCCGGAAAGGAGCTTTTTTATTACTTAGCAAAGCAGCAGATAGATCATCTTAGGTTAATACACACAGCAAATGATATCCAAAGTGATATAATAAAAAAGAGAATATGCAGTTTATCCCTCAAAGCCGGTATACTTTCTGAAGAGACCGCCTTTGTATTATTTTTTGACAGCAGGGAAACAAAAAAGATTATTGATGTCGTTATCCCCTCAATGATGCCCTCTGGCTGGACACCGCCAATGCTTTCCATGCGGGAAAAACCTAAAAAAAGGGGTAAAATGGATAATTACCTGAAAATTTTAAAGGGACAGCGGGCAAACGGAAGCTTTGTCAGGGCAAACGAAAAAACGCCTATTGCCACGGCGAATATTTTGCATTATTTTTGCACAGAATGTGATAAGGCAGATTTATTTGTGTGGCAGCTCAGAAAGGCTGCGGAGTATTTGCTGCTTAGCATACAAAAAAGTAATGATGCACAAATTCCCGGGTGCATCATTGACGCACTTGAGGCCTGGCATAAAAAATTCGGTGTTAATAATGATGAAATAAGCCAAAAAATTGACGTTTTAATTTATATGTATAGGAAATATTAATAAAAATTTTAAAAAATTAAAAAAATGCTTGTATTTGAATTTAATATAATATAAAATATATGCAAGTGAAAAAAATAACAATTTGCAGGAGGTAGAAACAATGAAAGTAGGAATTAACGGATTCGGAAGAATAGGTCGTTTGGTGTTTCGTGCGGCTATAGAACGCGAAGCTCTTGATATTGTTGCCATTAACGACCCGTTTATCGATCCACAGTACATGTGTTACATGCTAAGATATGATACCGTTCACGGTCAATTCAAAGGAACTCTTGAGCCAAAAGAAGATTCGATCGTTGTTAACGGCAAAGAAATTAAAGTTTTTGCCGAAATGGACGCAAACAATATCAAATGGAGCAGCGCCGGTGCCGATTATATTATAGAGGCAACCGGAATATATACCACAATTGAAAAGGCAAGCGCCCATTTTACCGGCGGCGCAAAAAAGGTTATTATAACAGCGCCCTCCAAGGATGCTCCCATGTTTGTAATGGGCGTTAACCATAACACATACACCAAAGATATGAAAATAATTTCAAACGCATCCTGTACTACAAACTGCCTTGCACCGCTTGCCAAGGTAATCGACGACAACTTTGGTATTGTCGAAGGTCTTATGACTACTGTCCATGCCACAACCGCCACACAAAAGACGGTTGACGGTCCTTCAAAAAAGGATTGGAGAGGCGGCAGGGGAGCTGCGTTTAATATAATTCCGTCTTCCACAGGTGCGGCAAAGGCCGTCGGAAAAGTTATCCCCAAACTCAACGGCAAGCTGACGGGAATGGCGTTCAGGGTTCCGACCGCCGATGTTTCCGTTGTTGACCTTACAGTTCGTCTTGAAAAACCTGCTACCTACGACCAGATTAAAGACGCTGTTAAAAAAGCTTCCGAGGGTGAACTTGCCGGAATACTCGGTTATACCGAAGATGCCGTTGTTTCAAGCGATTTTATCCATGATCCGAGAACATCAATTTTTGATGCGGATGCAGGCATATCTTTGAATGATCATTTTGTTAAGCTTGTTGCATGGTATGACAACGAATGGGGTTATTCAAACAAAGTTATTGACCTTGTAAATTACGCTGCCAAGGTTGACGTAGAATAATTTTTTGCATTACTGAAAAGGACCGACGCAAAAATCGGTCCTTTTTTTAAAATATGCAGAAAGGAAAGCGATTTGATGTCAAAAACAATTGTTATTTACAAAACCAAATACGGCTCTGCAAAAAAATATGCGCATTGGATTTCGCAAAGCCTCGGTGCCGATTTGTTCGATGTAAAAGATGTCAGCGTTCAAATGCTTAATTCTTATGACACTATTATTTACGGCGGCGGATTATATGCCGGGGGCTTGCTTGGCTTTTCATTTATTAAAAAAAATTATGAATTAATTAAAAACAAAAATGTAGTGGTATTTGCCGTAGGCTCATCATTAAACCCGGATAAAACCGAAGAAGAAATAAAAAACCGCAACTTAAGCGATGAAATGAAGGAAAAAGTAAAAGTCTTTTTTCTCCGGGGAGCATTAGACTATAAAAAAATGAAACCCTTTGATAAATTCCTTATGTTTTGCCTTAAAAAAACGATTGAAATGAAAAAAACCGAAGACTGGGACGACGATACCAAAGGAATTATCGCCACATACGGCAAAAGTGTAGACTTTACCGATGAAAAATCAATTAATCCGATTTTGCAATATATAAACAGCTTGTAATACCGTTTTCCGTATGATAGGCATATTTTAAACTTGCACCCCTGATTCATCAAAATATTGTAATGCGGAGCATAACACACTAAAAACGGAGGTAAAAATGAAAATCAGACAATTAACTTATGCCGCTTTATTTGTAGCTCTTACAACAATTTTGAAGGTATATGCCACAGTTTTTCTCTTCGGGTCAACAAAATTCGGCCTTTCTTTTATTCCCTCGGCAATAGGTTCTGCCGTATTAGGGCCGGTATGGGGCGGAATTATCGGAGGGTTGTCGGATGTTATAGGTTATTTAATAAAACAGGACGGTACATATTTCCCCGGCTTTACCGCAAGCGCAATTGCAAAGGGTATTCTTTACGGGCTGTTTTTATATAAAAAACCAAAGAATCTTGCAGGTGTAACTCTTGCCGTTTTAACAACGGTTGTATTCCTTGATTTCTTGGTAAACGCAGTCTGGATAAATATATTGTACGGCACCGCGATAAAGGCTGTGTTAATATCCAAGCTTGTCACCCTTCCTCTATATGCGGGGCTTCAAATACTTATATTATACATATTGTTTAAATACTTAAGCAAAGAAATATCAAAAATTTCAGAATAGTTTATCGCCCATGTATCATATATATAAATTATATAATATGATTATTTGCCGCAGCGTGCAGGCATAGGAGAGCCGAGCTTTTTAGACAGGGTTTGACTCCCTTATGCTTAACCGGCAAAAAATGGTGATAAAGTATGGATAGGTTTCAGGATTTGCGGAACAAAGAAGTTATCGACTTGTCTGACGGACGAAGGCTTGGCTTTGTATGTGACGTTGAGGTTGATATCCGTAACGGCCGTATTATAGCAATTGTTGTACCCGGGCGAAAAGGCTTTGCCGGCATTTTCGGAAAAACAGAGGATTGCGTTATCCCATGGTGCAACATTTGCAAAATAGGCGACGACATAATAATAGTAAATAATAAGCCGCATAATTTAAGCGACGGTTAGGATATAATACTATTACTTCAGCAGTGTATTTTTTTGTATGGGGGGTATTGCAAATGAAATGTATCTTTTGCGGTCATCTCGAAAGCAAAGTTGTGGATTCGCGCTCTGCGGAGGACGGCACTTCAATCAGGCGCAGGCGTGAATGTTTGGAATGCGGGGGGCGTTTTACAAGCTATGAAAGAGTCGAAAATATCCCTCTTATTGTTGTCAAAAAGGACTTAACCCGCCAACCGTTTAATCGGGACAAGCTGCTTAACGGGCTGCTGAGAGCATGCGAAAAACGTCCTATTTCCATTGGTCAGCTTGAAAAAATAGTTGACGAGGTTGAAGAGGTTGTAAGAAACTCTCTTGCAAGGGAAGTAACCACAACCGAAATCGGTGAGCTTGTGATGGACAGGCTGAAAACAATCGACGAGATTTCTTATGTTCGGTTTGCATCGGTTTACAGGCAATTTAAAGATATTAATTCGTTCATGGAAGAACTTAAAAAACTTATAAAGGAGAAATAAATTTTGAAATGTGCCATAGACATGCATGTTCATTCGACTGCTTCGGATGGCTCTTTTTCACCTTCAGAGCTTGTTGAGCTTGCCATAAAAGCAGGTCTTACCGCTATCGCAATAACGGACCATGACTGCACGGGGGGAATTGACGAAGCACTTATGGCAGCAAAAGACACCCGCATCGAAGTTGTACCCGGAATTGAAATAGGAGTAGGCGAAACCGACGATATTCATATTTTGGGGTTTTATATCGACCATAAAAATCCGCGTCTTGAAAGCATGCTGAAAAAACTCAGGGAGTGGCGCGAACTGCGCAATAAAGCAATGATAGAAAAACTGCAATCGGCAGGCTTTGATATAACGTATGACGAGGTTAAAAAAATAACCGGCGCTTCTAATATGGGGAGGCTGCATATAGCACAAGCCCTTGAAATCAAAGGGCAAGTAAGTGATTACAGAAAAATCTTCAAGCAGTATATATCACCCGGACAAGCAGCATATGTTAAAAGAGAAAAAATCGGAGAAAAAGAAGGCATTGAAACAATAACCGCCTCCGGCGGGCTTGCTTTTTTGGCTCATATCAATTACCTGCAAAAAAGTGAGGAAGAACTTGACGCCATTGTACGCCGCCTTACTAAGTACGGTCTGGCCGGAATAGAAGCATTCTACTCCGACTATACCCCCGATATGGAAAGAATCGCTGCCGGCCTTGCGGAAAAACACAACTTGCTCAAAAGCGGAGGCACGGATTTTCACGGAACCCGGCGAAAGGGAACTTTTATCGGCACGGGGCACGGAAACATGTGCGTTCCGTACAGCCTTCTCGAAAAAATCAAACAAGCAGCCGGGATATGTCGGTAACCGTACCCGCGCCCATGGTTAAAACTATATCATTTTTCGATACGTTTGCTTTAATATATTCCGCGATTTCGCAAAAATCGCTGATATAAACGGCACCCTTTATCTTCTCGGCAAGCATCTTTGCATTGGTTTTTCCGTCACTCGGCTCTCTTGCCGCATAAATATCCGTAATTATTACCATGTCAGCTTTGGAAAGGGCGTTGACAAAACCGTCAAAAAGAGCCCTTGTGCGGGAATAGGTATGGGGTTGAAAAATACACCATATTTTATTGTGCCGGATATTTCGTGCCGTATTTAATGTTGCCTCTATTTCAGCCGGATGATGTGCGTAATCGTCATACACCGATGCGCCGAAGACCTCTCCTTTATATTCAAACCTTCTTTTTGTTCCGTTAAAGCTTTCTATGCCTTTTGCAATATCATCAGGCTCCAGCCCCAAATTATGTGCCGCTGCGAATACCGCAAGTGCGTTTGATACATTATGAAGCCCCTTAACACCCAACTTTATGTCTTTTGTAAATTTTTCATGCCTAAGGGTAAAACCAATTGTCCCGTCTTCCGATACCGTTATATCCGAAGCTTTGTATTCACCGTTTGAGCCGTAGTACACTTTGCGACATGAGATGTCCCTCGCACTTTTCATAATATTCTCATCTTCGGAATTTAATACTGCAAAGCCGTCTTCGGGCAGCTTTTGCATAAACTTTTTAAAAGACTCGGCAATATTGTCAATCCCGCCGAAATAATCCAAATGGTCCTCGTCAATATTTAACACAATTGCAGCGAAGGGATTAAATTTTAAGAAACTGTCTACATATTCACACGCTTCAAAAACAAGATACTTGGTGCTGCCGACATGATAATTCCCGTTTATTCTTGAAAGTTCCCCGCCCACTAAGACGGTAGGGTTAAGACCTGCGTTTAAAAGAACGCAGGAAAGCATTGCGGTTGTAGTTGTTTTTCCATGGGTTCCGCTTACCGCAATGGGGAAATTATAGCTTTTCATCATTTCGCCTAAAAAGTCCGCTCTTTCAAGTGTCTTTATTCCCATTTTCCTTGCTTTGACGAGTTCGGGGTTGTCCTCCGATATGGCAGCAGTATAAACCACAAGTTCGGGGCTTAGTATATTTTTTTCCGAATGTCCGATTTTAATGTCGGCACCGGCCTCGGCAAGACGCGATGTTATTGGGGATTCAACACAATCCGAGCCGCTTACAAAAGCACCTTCACGCAAAAGTATATGTGCAAGTGCGCTCATGCTTATCCCGCCGATTCCTATAAAATGCACACTATGTAGTTCTTTTATTGCCAAGGTAATTACATCTCCTTTTATATGATAGTATATTATAAAAACATTATTTACGAAAATTACAATGCTCTTTAACCACATTTTGGTATAATTTTAAAAACCGGGGCATTTATTTTGTATGTTTAAAAAAATTTTTTTATCTTTAATAAATTGATTAGTTTCTATCGTTAAACGGCACAAGCCTTATAAATAGTCAATATTTCACACAAAAGGAAATATTTTAAAATTTTCCCCTAAATATATTATATGTTATTTTAAATAAAAAATCAAAAAAAAATTTGATTTTTTATTTAAAATGTAGTAATATATGTGTATATCATAATTTAAAAAAGCGAAAGGTGGTCTCAAAGCATGGAAATTACCGATATCAGAGTAAGAAAAATTAATTCGGAAGGAAGAATGAAGGCTGTTGTTTCAGTTACATTTGACGGCTCATTTGTTGTGCATGATATTAAAGTAATCGAAGGACAGGAAAAACTGTTTGTAGCTATGCCAAGCAGAAAAACTCCGGAGGGGGAATTTAAAGACATAGCTCATCCCATTAACGCGGAAACAAGAGAATTTTTGCAAAATGCCATTATTTCAAAATATGAAGAAATAAAAGATTTGGAAGAAGTTAAACAAGAAGATGTAAAAGCAAAAGCAAAAGCGGAAGAAATAAAAGAAGAGGCCGATGTTGCCGAGTCTTCTGCGTCAGCGGAATAATTTGTTTGCCATATCGAATTATCAAAGATGCTTTTAGTATAGCTGCTTAAAAATTTTATTGATTGTGTTGTGCGTGGCAAATAATTATTGATGTTTTTAAAAAGTTCCCTTGAAAACTTGCCGATGCACAATGTGTTATTTGAGTTTTTAAGGGAATTTTTTATTGATTAAAGTGAACATTAATTAAATAAAAGGTGGACACAATAAGTGTTCATCCTTGCTTTTTATACAGGTTTTTTCACTTTAAACATTTAAACAAGGAATTGTGGTTTATATGTCAATTCAAATTGTGTATGGAAGGGCCGGAAGCGGTAAAACGAAATGCTGCTTTGATATTGTTGAAAAACATCTTGGCAGCGGTGACGAGAATATTTTATATATTGTCCCCGAGCAGCTTTCGTTGCAAACAGAAAGCAAAATAATCAAACGCTTTTCGCAAAACAAAATAGACGTTCTGAGCTTTGAACGCCTGTCCCAGCGTATTTTTTCCAAAGTCGGGCCTATCTGCAGCAATTATTTGGACAGCTCCGGAAAATTGATGCTGATGCACCGGGCTTTAATTTCGGTTCAAAAAAAGCTCGTGTTTTTTTCCGATGCGGCGGAGACCGAAGGTTTTTGCAATGTACTGGTAAATATGGCGGATGAATTTAAACGGCATAACATATCCGATGATATGCTGATGGGAGCGGTTGATTCGGTATCCGGCCCCTTAAAACTCAAAATTGCCGATTTGGCTGTTATTTACAAAGAATACAACAAACTGATCGTATATCCCAATGCCGACAATGAGGATAGTCTTTCGGCTGCACTCGAAAAAATAATCAAACACGACTTGTACAAAAATGTACATGTGATTTTCGACGAGTTTACAAACTTTTCAGCTTTGCAACTTTCGGTTGTCAGGGAATTTATGCTCCGCGCTAAAAGCGTCACCGTTTCCCTGTGCACCGATTCCCTTATGCCGCCGCAAACAATCGCGGATATTTTTTTTCATTCCAAAAAAACGGCAAACCGGCTGTTTGATATGGCGCAAGCCGATAATATCAGGGTTTTACCGAATATATATACCGGTGAGTGCAAAAAGTACCCTGAAAATAAAGAACTGGAATTTCTCGAACAAAATTATTTTAAATATCCCGCAAAAATTTATAATACTCCCACCGAAAATATTCTTTTGTTTAAAGCCAATAATTATTATGGAGAAACGGAAGCTGCGGCAATAAACATCCTGCGCCTTTGCAGGGAAGAAAACTACCGTTTCCGGGATTTTGCCGTTATAACAAGGGCAATGGATATTTATGTGCCTCTTATTCGAAATGTCTTTGAAGAATATGAAATACTCTATCATATTGACGAAAAACAAAATGCAATGGCACATCCCTTTACAAGGTCTGTTTTGTCTTTGTTTGACGCCGTAATACATAACTTTAGCTACGAAGCGCTTTTTACCTGGTTTAAATCAGATTACTGCGATGTAAACAAAGAGGACCTTTTTGTATTGGAAAACTATGTCCTTGCATGCGGCAGTACCCCGGCACTTTGGAGAAAACCCGACGACTGGACTTTTTTGCCCAGGGGTTATACCGCTGAAGTCCTTGAAAAAATAAATGATACGAAAAAACGTATTCTCCCTCCTATAATAAACTTTACCGATAAATTCAAAGGACGAAAAACCGTACGTGAAATCTCCGAAGCTTTTTACGAATTTATTTGCGAGTCGGGCGCGGAAAGAAAAGTATTCGAAAAAATTAATCATTACAGGCAAAACGGACAAATCCAAAAAAGCAATCTTCTTTCTTCGGTTTGGAACGCCCTGATGTCAACGCTTGATTCCCTTGTATCCGTTTTAGGGGACAATTATATAACATTTGAAAAGTATTACGCTATTTTAAAAAGCGGGCTTGGCGGATGCGAAACAGGTGAAATTCCCCCAACCGTCGATGAAGTATCGGTATGCTCGGTTGACCGTTTCAAAAGCCGTGACAAAAAATGTGTAATAATTCTTGGTACATCGAACGGTGTTTTCCCGAAAAGCCATACGGACGAAGGTATTCTATCCGACAACGACCGTGACGCGCTTGCCTCGGCAGGGCTGGAAATGGCGGACTCTTCAATACTCAGGCAGGCGGGTGAGAATTATATTGTTTATTCCGCTATAACGGCCCCCACACAAAAGCTTTTTATATTTTATCCTGCGGCAGATAACGAAGGCGCAGCATTGTATCCTTCATTAATTGTCGACAGGATAAAAACAATTTTCCCGAATGTGCGCCAACAGGACAATATTTATGACAATCCCGATATACTGCCTTTGACGGAGGGCAATTTACCCTCCTTTAACAAGATGCTTACCAACAGGGAAAAATATAAGGAAATTATGCTGTGGTTTGCCGAAAACCAACCCGAAAGGCTAAAGCGTGCACTAAAGGCACTAAAATATTCAAATCTGCCGGGCCGGCTTTCACCCGGCAGTGTATCGGCTTTGTTCGGTAAAACCCTTCGCGGCAGCATTTCCCGGGCAGAACTTTATAATAAGTGTCAATTTGCATACTTTTTAAAGTACGGATTAGGTGCCATGCCACGGCAAAAACATACCATCCGGCCCGATGATGCCGGGATTTTCATGCATGAAATCATTGAATCTTATTCGCGTTATGCTTCCGAAATCGGCTGGAACAATATTTCGGCTCAGGAATGCCGGAAAAAGACGGAGGAAATTACCGACAACGTTTTAAACAAATATTTAAGCGAAACATATACCTCCTCCACCCGCTTTAATTACCTTTCAAAAAAATTGAAAAATATTATGTCAACCGTCGCCCAAAACATTTCGGAGTTTTACCGCAAATCATCGTTTGTGCCGCTGGGCTATGAAATAACCTTTGACGAGAACGGGGTTTTCCCGCCGATTGAGGTTGAGGTAAACGGAACAAAGGTTCTCCTCAGAGGCAAGGTGGACAGGGCGGATGTATGGAGAACCGAAAAGGGTAATTATATAAGCATTGTTGACTACAAATCAAGTTCAAAAAATATAGATTACTCCGAGATACTGTGCGGCATTCAAATACAGCTTCCGATTTATATCAAAGCAGTCTGTGAAGCCTTATCCAAAAAAGACTCTGTTAAGACAATGCCTGCCGCCATGCTTTATTATAAGTTTGACGCACCTGTAATTTCGGCCGGCCGAAATATATCGGACGAGGAGATATGGGCGGAGGTTATGAAAAAGCTCCGCATGCAAGGTATAACTCTTGAGACGGAAAAAATTGAAGAGGGTATCGGAACGCTTTTTTCCGTTAAATCGGCTGCCACAAGCGAGCAAATCGACAAAATTTGCGCTGCCGCATACCGCCGGCTTAAAAAAGCTTTCAGGGAAATATCCGAAGGATATATAAATATCAACCCTTTAAGGGTATCCGGCCGCGCGGCTTGCGACAACTGCCCTTACGGCAGTATTTGCCGGTTTGACACATCTTTTACCGGGAACAAATACCGTAGTTTTAAAAAAATCAGCAAGGAGGAGTTTTTCAGCCATGTCGATAGTATGGACAAATGAGCAGCAGCGTGCGATTGAAGCACACGGGAAAAACATTTTGGTGTCCGCAGCGGCAGGCTCCGGAAAAACCGCCGTGCTTGTGGAGCGTGTAATTAAAGCAATAACGGATGAGCAAAAACCCGTTATGGTTGACCGGCTGCTGATAGTAACGTTTACCAATGCGGCAGCGGGCGGCATGCAAATTAAAATACATAAAGCCCTTAGGGAAATGCTTGATAAAAACAGCGATAACCCTCATATCGCCAAACAGCTTGCACTTCTTCCGCGTGCAACAATAACCACGGTACATTCCTTTTGCAAGGACTTTTTGAAAAACTATTTCTACAAGGCCGGCATACCGGCAAATTTTGAAATCGGAGATGAAACACAGCTTTCGATACTGCGCACAATGGCGCTTGACGAGGTTTTGGAAAAAAGATACGAAAATCCTTCAAGCGGTTTTGAAGCCCTTGTGGACGGCTTTGGCGGCAAACAAAGCGACAATTTGCTTTCGGAAATTGTTTTAAAACTATACAACTTTACGCAAAGCATTGCTAATCCCGGGCATTGGCTAAAGTGCGCACGCAATAAATTTTACTGCGAAGGATTTGACGAATGGAGCCTGTTTATATTAAACTCGCTCAAAGATGAAATTGGCGGAATGCTTAATGCATACGGCAATGCCATAACAGTTATTGAAAGCAGCACCGGCATAGACAAATATCTTGAATCATTCACAGCAGAGCATAATATGCTTTCCGTAATGCTTGAAAAATGCTCCGGCACCTGGGATGAAATGAAAAGCTTTTTAGACGAAATACGTTTTGATGCCCTTCCGAGAAAAAGCAAGGATGCAGACGACAGCGCCGCCGCTTACGTTCAAGGAATAAGAAACAGTATTAAAAAACAAATATCCAAAATCAAGGATACTTTTTATGCAACAGAAAATGAGATAAAAAACGACAATCAAATGCTTGCAGGAGTTGTGGGGGAGCTTTGCAGTATTGTTTCGGATTTTTCCGATACATATTCAAGACTTAAACGAGAAAGAAATTTGTTGGATTTTGACGATTTAGAGCATTTTACGCTCCGGCTTGCCCTTGACCCGGAGATTTCACAAGAAATTAAAAATAAATTCGATGAAATAATGGTTGATGAATACCAGGACACTAACGGAGTCCAGGAAGCTATTTTCAAAGCAATATCGAAGGGCGACAACCTGTTTATGGTTGGGGATGTCAAGCAAAGCATATACGGCTTCAGAAACGCACAGCCTTCAATATTCACAGCCAAGTCAAAGGATTATAAAAGCAATCCGGACGCCGGGGAATTAATTTTACTTTCTCATAATTTCAGAAGCAGTAAAAATATTATTGATTTTGTTAACAATATTTTCTCCAAAATAATGAGCAGCAATATCGGGGGGCTGGATTATACAGAAGAACACCGTCTGATAGGCAGCCGTGATACCGAAGGGGTTGTGGAACTGCATATTATCGACAAAAAGCTTGAAGAGGGCGACGAATATACGGATGAAGAACTCCTTACCGATGAAATTGCCAGGGAGGCAATGTTTACCGCCCAAAGGATAGCATCATTGGTTGAAGTGGAAAAACCCCTTATATATGATGAAAAAGAGCAAAAATCCAGGTGCCTGCAATATAGGGATATAGCTATCCTTTCGAGAAAAAACAAGGGAGTTTCGGAAATATTCGCCGAGCAGCTCTCCGCCCATGGCATCCCGTTTTATTGCGAGGACGAAACCGGGGATTATCTTATTTCCCAGGAAATTTCTGCCATACTATCCTTTTTGAAAATAATAGACAATCCCCTGCAGGATATTCCCCTGCTTGCGGTTATGAGAAGCCCGATGTTTTTGTTTACCGAGGAAGAGCTTGCGCAAATAAGGCAAAAAAGTAATCTGTCGTTTTATCATGCCGTATGTGAATGTAACAGTAAAAAATGCAAAGATTTTTTATCGCTGCTCAGTTACTACCGTGACCTGGCAGGCGAGGAAAAAATCGAGTTTTTAATAAGGAAAATTTTAATCGATACCGGCTATTTATCCTTTGTTTCCACACTGCCGGACGGTGAAAAAAGGGCTGCAAACCTTCGGCTTTTATGTGAAAGAGCCGGCCGGTTCGAAGCTGATACCCATAAATCCCTTTTTGAGTTTTTAAACTATATTGATGCAATGCAGGAGTATTCTTACGGCTATTCATCGGCAAAAACTACGGGCCAAAACGATAATGTTGTCAGTCTAATGAGTATACATAAAAGCAAAGGCCTCGAATTCCCGGTGGTTTTCTTGGTGCGCTGCGGCGAAAAATTTAACAAAACCGATTTAAATTCAACCCTTCAATACGATGCGGACCTTGGCATAGGTTGTGACTTTATCGATATATCAAGGGGTATAAAATACCCGAGCATATCGAAGCTTGCCGTTTCGTTAAAAAAGAATTTTTCTCTTCTTTCGGAAGAAATGCGCGTGCTTTATGTGGCACTGACCAGGGCAAAAGATATGCTTTATATTGTCGGTAGCTGCCCAAATCCGGAAAAAAAAGCAGCCGAATGGAAAAGCAGCGATACTCTTGCCTATACGGTTTCCCGGTACAATACATTTCTTGATTGGATTGGCATTGCGCTCGGCAATGAAGCAGATAAAACTGCCCGATTCCATACTGCGAGCGACATACTAATCCAAAGCAGGGAGAATGTAAAGATAAATGACTTTACAGAAGGCATTCCCGCTGAAAAGTATTCGGAGCAGATTGCCCGCCGCCTTGAATATAAATACCCCTACGCCGAAGCCGCCAATATCCCCACAAAATTGCCGGTAAGCAAGGCCATAGGACAGGTTCAATATGAAATTAACCTGAAAAAGCCTGTATTTATCGAAAAAAGGGATAAAATGTCCGCCGCCTTAAAAGGAACAATAATACACTTTATATTGCAAAACATTGATATTAATAAAACAGGCAATGAAAACGAAATAAAAAGACAGCTTGAAGAAATGGTCGAAAAGGGCATGCTAAACAGCGAATTTAAAGATATTATAAGCCCCGAAGCACTTGCCGCATTTTTTGCAAGTGATATCGGAAAACGCATGAGGGCAGCCGAAGAAGTACACCGCGAGGTAAGATTTTTTGTTGAAATTCCCGCATACGAAATATTCGAAGCCCTCGGCGATAACGTAAAAAACGAAATAATACTGCTTCAGGGTATTGTTGATTGTTATTTTGTTGAGAAGGGCGAGCTTGTAATAATTGACTATAAAACCGGACGTTCCGACAGGGCGGAATATGAAAAGCAATTAGAGTTTTATGCAAAAGGCCTGTCCCGTCTTTTAAACAAAAAAGTTAAAGAAACGGTGCTTTACCCGCTGATATAATAATATTAAGCCAACCCCAAAAGCCTGGCAATACCGGCAACCGCAGTGCATAATATAATGCCCGCAGCGGTGGGGATTGCAAACGCGGCAAGCGTCCACCCGGCGCTCCGGGTTTCTTTTTTTATTGTCCAAAGCGTTGTACCGCATGGAAAATGCATAAGTGAAAACAGCATAACGCACACTCCCGTAAGCCATGTCCAGCCGTTTGATATCAGGAGCTGTCTTAAATCCTCCAGACTTTCTATCTCAAGCATTGAACCTGCCGACATATAGCTCATTATAATAATGGGAATAACTATTTCATTTGCGGGCAGGCCTAAAATAAAAGCCATTAATATATACCCGTCCATTCCGAGCAGCTTGCCGAAGGGGTCAATAAAATTGGCGGCAAAAGCCAAAAGGCTTGTACCTGCTATCGTAATATTTGCCATAATCCAAATTACCAAGCCTGCGGGAGCAGCTACTATAGCGGCTCTGCCCAATACAAACAGTATCCTGTCAAACACCGAACGAACAATAATTCTCCCGATAAGCGGCTTGCGGTACGGCGGCAGTTCCAATGCAAAGGATGAGGGCAGCCCTTTTAATATTGTCTTTGACAATATATACGAAATAAGCAGCGTCATTAAAATGCCAAACAAAACTACTGCGGTGAGGGCAAGTGTTGAAGCAAAAGAAGCAAATGCACCGCCAAACCTCCCCCCGATAAAAATAGCCGAAACGGCAATCAAAGTCGGGAAACGCCCGTTGCAAGGCACAAAAACATTTGTTAAAATGGCAATCAGCCTTTCCCTTGGCGAGTCGATAATCCGGCAGCCGATAACTCCCACGGCATTGCACCCGAAACCCATGCACATTGTTAAGGCTTGCTTGCCGTGAGCGCAGGCTTTTTTAAAAAAATTATCAAGATTAAATGCAATTCTCGGCAAATACCCCACATCTTCAAGCAATGTAAACAAGGGAAAAAATATAGCCATCGGCGGAAGCATAACCGATACCACCCATGCAAGGGTACGATATATTCCCTGAACGGTAACCGCATAAAGCCACTTTGGCAAGCCTGCCGACATGGAAATATCCGTGAGCTTATCCTCTATTGCAAAAAGAAAGTCCGATATCAAACGGGACGGCAGGTTTGCACCCACAATGGTTATCCAGAATATTATAGCCAAAAAACAAAGCATAATGGGAATCCCAAACAACCGGGATGTCAAAACATTGTCAATTCTTTTGTCGGTCCTGCTATAATGCTTGTTTTCATAGATAACGGCGGCATTACTAATACTTTCAGCCGTTTGAACCAATCTTGACACTATCATATCGTGCAAGCGTTCGGGACAGATATCATTTTTTGCAAGGTACTCTTTTGCCGCTTTTATGGCTTCAAGCAGCTGAGCATTGTCCGACAACTCAAAATCAAGATAATTTTCCAGCACTTTTATAAAAGTATCATCCGAATCCAAAAGCCTAAGCGCAGCCCAACGGCTGTTTATCTTATTACCAATCAGGCTGTATATTTTCGGCTGAATCATTGCTATTGCATTTTCAATAACTTCATCGTATGAAATATTGACAGGGGCCACAGCCGCAACATCACCGGAAACATCATAAACGGCATCCATTAATTCCATAAGTCCCCAGCCGCTTCTTGCGTTAGTAGGGATTACCGGCACCCCTAAGCATTTTGACAGCACACTGCAATTGATTTTTATTTTTTTTCTCTTTGCTTCATCAATCAAATTAACACATACCACAACTTTGCCGGTAATTTCAATTATTTGAAGAACCAAATTAAGATTCCTTTCAAGGCAGGTTGAATCGGTAACTATAACAACACAGTCAGGCTTGCCGAAGCATAAAAAATCCCTTGCAGCCTCTTCCTCCATTGAATTTGCCATAAGCGAGTAAGTTCCGGGAAGATCCACCATAATAAAGGTTTTATCTTTATGCTTATATCTTCCTTCCGCATTGCTGACCGTTTTCCCGGGCCAGTTCCCGGTATGCTGTTTTAGTCCCGTCAGGCTGTTAAATACCGTACTCTTTCCGACATTCGGATTCCCGGCAAGTGCAATTACTTTACAGCCGGCATTGTTGCTGCGGCTTATGGTTGTTTTACCTGCAAAAACGCACCTTCCCGCCTGGTTGCTTGTCAAACCCATTAAATCAAATCCCCTTTAAATAAACGATAAAGTTATAATACATTTGCTTCTACCAAAATTTTCGACGCCTCCTCGGAGCGCAAAGCAATAACGGCACCTCTTATACCGTAAGCTACCGGGTCCCCCGAAGGGCTTTTCTGCAAAGCCTCCACTTCTGTGTCGGCTATCATCCCCAAATCAAGCATTCGCCTGCGGACAGGACCGTTGCAAGCAAGCAGCTTAACCTTGGCTTTTTTGCCTATCGGCAAATCATTAAGCGGTAAAAATGTTTTTTTCATATTAACCTCCGGATTAATTAAATAAACGAAAGAAAAAATTCTTTTCCTATACTAACATATGTAATATTATTCGGCTGTGTTACGTTTTAAATTTGCAAATCGTTACTTATTTGGACTTTACTTTGCTGGCTAAAAGTGTTAAAATAATGTAAGCATAAGGCCCTTATGCCAAAACAAAACAAGAGAGGATTGAAGCTGGTTATGCATTTGAACGAGGCAAAAAAAGTATTTCTTGATTTATACGGAGGCAACGAGTCCGACCTGCGTTTTTTTGCCGCTCCCGGAAGAGTTAATTTAATAGGGGAGCATACCGACTACAACGGCGGCTATGTCTTTCCTGCCGCACTGACAATGAGGACTCTTATAATAGCAAGAAAAAACGGGAAAAACACCATTAACCTTGCCGCGACGGATTTGCCCGACCGCGTCAGTCTGGACATAGACAACCTTGCAAATTATAAAAATATCGGCTGGGGCAGCTACCAGGCTGCCATAGCTTATACAATGAAAAAAGAAGGCTTTGAAATAACAGGCTGCGACATGCTCTTTGACGATACCACCCCGCACGGTGCGGGCCTTTCTTCCTCCGCCGCCATTGAAGTTGCAGCCGCTTTTGCACTGGCAACCTTTTCAAACGAAAAGAAAGGCATAAAGAATGACGTTGATTTAATACAAATAGCAAAAATCGGCCAAAAGGCGGAAAATGAATACATTGGGGTAAACTGCGGGATTATGGACCAGTTTTCTTCCGCAATGGGCAGAAAGAACCATGCCATATTCTTAGACTGCAAGGACTTGTCTTATAAACTTGTGCCCCTTGCCATCGACGGCTATAAAATAGTTATTTCAAACACCAATAAAAAAAGGAGCCTGCAGACATCAAAATACAACGAGCGAAGAAGCGAATGCGATATTGCTTTGCGCAGTTTGCAAAAAAGTCTCCCCGAAAAAAATTACTTGGGTGAAATAACTATTGACGAATTTGAAAAGTATAAACACAGCATAGAAGACGCCGCCGCTAAGAAGCGGGCCCGTCATGTGGTATACGAATGCGACAGGGTTTTAAAAAGCATACAGGCCCTGCTAAACAATGATATTAAAACCTTTGGCCATCTGATGGTCGAGTCGCATAATTCACTTCGCGATTTATACGAGGTTACCGGCATAGAGCTTGATACCCTTGTAGAGGAAGCGCTTAAAATTGACGGCGTTATAGGCACACGCATGACAGGCGCAGGCTTTGGCGGATGTACGGTAAGCATTGTCAGGGAAGAAGCCATTGATAAATTTATCAATGATGTGGGCAAAAATTATGAATCAAAAATCGGTTATCCCGCATCCTTTTATATAAGTGAAATAGGTGACGGGGCAAGGGAGGTTAAATAATATGGCTGTATTGGTTTGCGGCGGCGCCGGGTATATAGGAAGCCACACCGTTTTGGAACTAATCGATATGGGCCAAAACGTCATTGTTGTCGATAATTTGGAAAAAGGGCACAAAAGCGCTGTCGGCGGCGCAAAGCTTTATATAGGTGATTTGCGCGACAGTGAGTTTATGAAAAAAGTTTTTACCGAAAACGAAATAGAAAGTATTATTGACTTTGCGGCATATTCCCTTGTGGGGGAAAGTGTTTCGGACCCTTTGAAGTATTATCATAACAATGTTACCTCAACGATCTGCCTGCTTGAAAACATGAAAAAATACGGCGTAGAATATATTGTTTTCTCTTCCACCGCCGCAACATACGGAGAGCCGGAAAATATTCCGATTTTAGAAAGCGACAGAACACTTCCTACAAATCCCTACGGGGAAACAAAGCTAACAGTAGAAAGGGCTTTAAAATGGGCGGATAACGCTTACGGAATCAAATATGCATCCTTGCGGTATTTTAACGCCGCGGGCGCCCATATCAGCGGGAATATCGGCGAAGACCACAGCCCCGAAACTCATCTGATACCCATTATCATGCAGGTTGCGCTGGGGCAGCGCGACGCCATAAGCATTTTCGGAAATGATTATTCCACGCCCGACGGGACGTGCATCCGGGACTATATCCATGTTACCGACCTTTCGACCGCCCATATACTTGCGCTCGACAAGCTAAAAAAGACAAACGAAAGCATAATATGCAACCTCGGCAACGGCAAGGGCTTCAGCGTAAAAGAAGTAATAGACATTGCCCGGGAGGTTACCGGACGCAACATAAAAGAAGCTGTCGCACCGAGAAGGCAAGGCGACCCCGCCGTTTTGGTCGCGTCAAGTGAAAAAGCTCAAACGGAGCTTGGCTGGGAACCGAAATATGCGCAGCTTGAAACAATAATCGAAACCGCATGGAACTGGCACAAATCACATCCGAACGGTTATAACGACAAATAAGTTAAAAAAGACGCTCCGGCAAATCAAATCTTGCCGGAGCGTTTATTTTATAATATATATTTTTACGCTTAGGCATAAGGGAGTTGAACCCTATATGCCCTGCCCTTGTTAAATTTTCGTCCTTCCG
>LVAX01000005.1:1249-5186 GCA_001604215.1 Clostridiales bacterium Firm_18 | reverse complement strand
GATGCGATCAACAGCGAGTACCAGAATAGGACGCTAGGGAGAATTCTTTCTCAACCGATCTATCGCGATGTCCTGCTCTTCGGCAAGGCTTTTGGTGCCGTCAGTGCCATGGCAGTCATGCTTCTTGCACTATGGTTGCTGGTAATCGGCTGCGCGATGTTCTTTTTGGGTGTTCCGCCATCGGGTGAACAGATTGCCAGGGCCATGGCCTTCTATGTGGTAACGCTCTTGTATTCACTCTTGTGGTACATGGTGGGTATGGCTGCCTCGATCATGTTCCGTCAAAGTGCTGTGTCAGCACTACTGGCAATAGCACTGTGGCTCTTCTTCATGATCTTCTGGCCCATGATAGCTCAGCTGCTCGCCTATGCCCTGGGTGGTGGAGACAGTTTTACTACAGCCAAGCTCGAAGTAGTACTCGGAAGAGTTTCACCTTATCGTCTATACATAGAATCGGCCCTCGCAATCCTCAATCCTTCAACCCGATCACTGGGCATCGTACTCTTCTCCCAGTTACAGGGAGCCATAATGGGAAGTGCTCTTCCCTTTGGTCAGAGCATGCTGCTCATCTGGCCTCATCTGACCGCCTTCCTCGCCACCATAATCCTGCTCTTTTCACTTGCCTACGTGCTGTTCCAAAGAAAGGAAATCAGGATGTGAGCCGATGGAGAGCCTCCGAAAGGGGCTCTCCTCTTGCCATACAGTACGAGAGAATCAAACAGGGCGAACATTCAGATGAATATTGCCCATACCCCCTGAAAATATACTTGTATTTCCAAAAATATCCCCTATACTACTTTTGTTGCCCAAATCAAAGTGATAAAAGGACTCTCTCATGAACAAAAAAGGTGTTCCCTTGTTGGTGTTGCTTGCTGTGCTGCTGTTGGCTGGGTGTGAGGAAAAACCTATGTATCTTTCCATACCAGAGCTTCGCGCTATGAGCATTCTATGGGGTGAAGGCACAGCAAATAAGCCTTCATTCACCATTCATGGAGATCCAGATATTTACGGAGCCAGTCTTTCTTGGTCTGATTCTGGTACGAGTGATTTTTCTCTATCAGATTTTTCTTTTTCTGAGAACGTAATCACTGGAAAATATCTGGTTAATACAAAAGAATACTCGATTACCATAGCCGCTATGTATTATGAGAAAACTGGCCTCAACTTACTGTTCTCGGGTGAAGGTCCTCTTGCTTCTCTCACCATCAAAGGATTACAGCCGGGAACACCTGAATAAGACCAGTCCATCCACAGTTATCTACTGAAGAGTGAGCTCCAAAAGGGCTCACTTCTTGCATTTCTTCAGGCATATTCTATACTACAAATATACGGATGTGTCTGGAGGCAACTATGCATTACATCTTTCCATCCATCATAAACCAATCTTGATCAACCTCTCATCGGCTAGGTAATGAAAGCAATCAGGCAACAATCGGAGTAACACGCTTTCAGACCCTCACCATCGTTCCTCCAAAGGAAAACCCATCTTCAATAACAACCAACCTTAATTTCCATTTCTTGGTACAAGGACATGGAGGCTACTCATTGGCGTGGCCCTTTGACTTGTTTTGTAAGGAATTAGGGTATGAAGAGAATCTTTTTAGCGCTTTTTATCAGTGTGCTGCTTGTTGTGCTTGCAGGGTGTGATGAAGCTACATCGTTTAGCGTTACCGATATCGAGGGGACTTGGAATTTTCCCGATCAAAGTGGATATACTGAAATCACTGCATATGTTCTCCCAGACGCCACCGGAGCTGACATTGGTTGGAAAGTGGGAACCTATTCATATTGGTGTTGGGGTGATGGGACATATGCAAACGGAGTGATTTCAGGCACGTATGACTACAACCTTGAAGACTCCTCCCCAGAAGACAATGATGATTCAGGATTAGATCTGCCAATCACGATAACGTTCACTTTAAATAATGGTAAATTGAGCATATCCTGTTCAGGATCAGGTCCTCTGAACGGTAAAACATTTACACAAGGTGTTTTTCAACCAATCTAAAGATTGTTCAGTGGTGATACTCCGCTTGGCTGAAACACCTTCACCTTGTTCAGGACTAGGTAATACTCAATGTGGCTACGCTACCGGAATATCCCATAGCGTAGCCGGCAATCGTTCATCTCACAAACCTGAAATTCCCTCCCCAATTTCCATAGGAGCTGGAAGTGACACCGTTTCTCGTTGACCCTTCATACGAGGGCTTTCCTTCAACCAGCTCAAGGGTTACCTTTCCTCCTGAATTGAAGGTGATCAGGCCGGCATGCACCGCTGCAGTTCCAATGCTTGAATCGTTGGTGTAGATGTCAGTTCCCCATATTGGACCTGCTGATCCTCCAGGAGGAAGGACCAAGGAGTACCGTGCTCCCGGTTTCACTTCCCATTGAGCAGCGGTGGTTCGCCAATCAGCTGCGGGAATTTCAGTTGTAGTCATGGAAGCTTGTTTTGGCATTACAACAGTGCCCTTTGCATCGATGAAGACAAAGCTTGCATCCCAGGCACCGTAGGAGTATGAAGACACCCCATTCTGCAACGATCCTTCGTACCGATCCATGCCATCCCGAGTTTCTATCACCACCTTGCCGCCTTGGGCGAAGTTAATCAAGCCCATGTGGACTGCTGCAGTTCCAATACTGGAATCATCGGTATAGACTCCCGTCCCCCAAATGCTTCGTGCATCCCCACCAGCTGGAAGAGTAAGGGAGAATCGCTTGCCCACCTCTGCCGACCATTTGGAAGCATCGGTGCCCCAATCAATTGCTACTTGAGGTTCTTGTTTTGGTGAAGGAACTACTTGTTTGGGAGCGGGTTCAGGAGCAATAGGAGCAGGACTTTGTACTGCAGTGACCATTACCTCTTTCCCATATGTGTCGATAAACACAAAACTACCACCCCATTCACCATAGGAACTGCTTGAGACTCCGTTTCGAGCCGATCCTTCATATGAGGCTTGCCCGTTTCGAATCTCAATGGTCACCTCGCCACCCTTCTCAAATGTCAGCAAACCCATATGAACGGCAGCAGTTCCAATGCTTGAATCATTGGTGTAGATTCCAGTACCCCACACACTTGAAACCTGGCCATTGGGAGGGAATTTCAAGGTAACTCGCTGACCAACTGATGCATCCAACCCTTCGGCTGTAAGCAACCAGTCAACCTTTGGCCCCATCGGAGCGGAATCCTTCACTGCCATTGTTGTTTCTGCCTCGGATGGAGTGAGCAGAGCTTCTTCAAGCAAGAGACAAGAGGTGAAGGAGAACGGGAGAACCAGTGCCACAAGTACCATAGCCGCAAGCCTTCTGTATTCCATACAGTCACCTACCTTTCCCATGTGGATTGCTTATCAACAATCGTGGATAGGTAATTATTTCATGGCATATACAGACTAGCAAGAGTGTCTACATAACCTCGAAAGCAAGTTTGCTGAAATGCAATCTTGCCAATAAGGTTCTTCTATACTAATAGACTAACTGACTCAACAAAGAAATATCCCGGTTGGAAGGCTCTCCAATCGGGATATCACCAGTGCAGTACAGAAACTACTGTAGATCTTTCTTCATCGCCTCATACTCTTCCTTGGTCAACTCACCCTTGGCATACCGTTGTCCAATGATGTTCAGGGCCTCGGAAGTATCATTCTGCTTCTTGGACTTTGAAGTCCTGACAATAGCGATGATGGAAAGGACAAGTGCGGCTACCAGTGCAAGCAATGCCAAGCCCATCACCCAGGGCATGCCACCTGACCAACCATACCCGAAACAAGGACCGGCTAATCTTCCGGTATTCCAAAACATGGTGTGAAACATTGTGTATCCTCCTACTCAAATTCTTTAAGCATCAATAGGTATTGTTCTCTGGAGATTTCTCCCATTGCATATCGTCTTTTCAGGATTTCCAAATTGGTCAGCTGCTTTACCGGCGCTACAGAATTTC
>LVAX01000005.1:0-1204 GCA_001604215.1 Clostridiales bacterium Firm_18 | reverse complement strand
AATAGGATTTCACATAACTCCACATATCTTCATACTTGAAGGAAATATGAAGGTTCACAATCACCCCACAACCTTCGGCAGCAGAGCCTCCAAGGCTGACAGGTCGTCATCCCCTGCCGCCCTGTTTGCCTTGATCATTCCACAAGTAGTACAGCGATGGAGGATCATGAGTTCTCCATCGACTTTCTGCCACAAGGCGATCGGCTGCATCTCCCCCTTGCAAAGACATGCCCTGTCTCCAGGCCGCATGTCCACATGCCTGCTATGCAGGCAATGAGGACAGTGATTGCGGTGCTTGGTTCCCCACGCCAAACCGGAGACAGGCATGCCGCAATGGATGCAGATAAAATCATCTGACTCAGTCATATTCATTCTTTCCTCTTCTATAGTGGTACAACAGCTTTCCCAAGGCTTTGTCCTTCTGCTTGCGTCTAGCCAAGACTTCTTCAAAACTCGAAGCTTCGCCCCGCAATTCCAAGAAATTAAGAAACCTGTCCTGCTCAATCTCTCCTGCAAGCAGTGCCTGCTGTACAGCACATCCAGGCTCACCTGTATGGGTACAGTCAGAGAACTTGCACTGAAGAGCGAGTGCATGAATATCTGAGAAAGACTCGGAAACATCGCCAGAGCTGCTGTTCATTCCTACTGCCCGAAGACCTGGAGTATCGATAAGGATAGTGCCGTTGGGAAGCACATAGAGCTGCCTGCTCGTAGTGGTATGACGGCCTCTGCCATCCTGGGCTCTCACCTCACCGGTTTTTGCCACCATGCTGTTGCTCAGACAGTTAAGCAATGTGGACTTTCCAGCCCCACTGAGTCCAAGCAGCATGAGGGTTGTACCACATACAAGATAAGACAACAAGAATTCAATGCCATGTGCAGTGATTGAATCGACCAGAAAGACCGGCAGGTCTGCAAATCGTGCCAAGACTCGTAAACGATAGGCTTCAGGTTCTGAGAGCAGGTCGATCTTGGTGAGGATCAATAAGGGCTGTATACCATCGGCATGGAGCAAGGAGACGAAGCGCTCGATTCTACGCAGATTGAAGTCGTGGACTGCGTCCATTACGATTGCACCGTAATCGACATTGGCAACGACAATAAAAGGTTCCCCTTCTATGCCGTACGCTTCGTGTACTACTGGCTTATGAAAGCCACTCTGCCTGGGCAGTACGGCTTCTATGAGGCCCCTGTCAGATGCATA
>LVAX01000004.1 GCA_001604215.1 Clostridiales bacterium Firm_18 | reverse complement strand
CCTTTTATGGCAAGGGCCCACAGGATTTTTTTGTCTTCCAAGTGTCAAATATGGGATTATACCATAAAACACTGTAAAAGTATAGCGTTTATTCGGTTTTTAGGTTTGTTCAGTAGACATTAATTAATACTTCACTATCAGTTCAGATTAGAAGAATTATTTCTTTTAATATTCATTTATTATCTATGTTACTCATTTATATTTAAAATTATAGCGTTGGCGCTGCCGTTGCAACTATATACCAGCACATTTGGGTATTTGCCAATGTAGGTTTCTAAATCTTGTGCGCTGTATTTTAGCACTCTTTTTCCGCTGATAATAAACAAATGAGGTATCTGTGAATAGTTTATCACTTCCGGATAATTGACATTGTAAATGTCCACATTTAAGATATCCTCAATCACACTGCCTTTGCCATACGTCAAGCGATGAGTAGCAGTTGGCCAGTCGGGGTATTGGGAACCGACACAATAATAGCTGCCGAGACTAGTTAGTGTTTCGACGCCTGTGTCCTTAGCAAAAATTAATTCCATATTGCTTACTGTTTCACCATACTTTTTATATAAAATCACATCACCTATATGTATATCCTGAATTTTTCTAATGTAGTTATGGATTACCGTGTTATCCAGCCTGGAAAAACTAATAAATCTTGAACCACCAAGCCAGTCTGACTGTTCTTGCTGAATTTTATAAGCCTCAAAGACGTAATCCGCTCCTGAAATTGTAGTTAACGCCACTTCCTTGCCGCTGGATAAATCATAACCGGAAATTTTATAAGCATATAAACCATCCGAAGCTGCAATGGTGCTTACTCCATTAACAATGCAAGTGCTTGTGCCATCACTGTCCACAGGAGGTATTATGCTGCTATAATCTCCTACGGTATAGGAGACATATTTAACGGCAAACTGAGCATATCCGAATTTGCCTAGGCTGTAGAAGCTGACCGGATATGTGATTCTTGAAAGCGAGCCAAATGCGTTGCTTGCATTGGTCACTTCATAATATCTTTCGTGCTCGCGTTCAACCGAAATTTGGTCGCCTGTGGTGGGAATTATAAATGTGGTGGATGATGCCATGAAAGGCAACAGCATTGTCTGTTGTAAATAGAAACCGTTTGCTGCGGGTATATAACAGGCTGCAGTGTATTCCGTTCCACTCACGTTTATATCTATTTTTTTCATATTACTGTCACTTTCGGATTGCGGAAAGTAGTTTTCCGTATCAATATCAGTAATCAAACCGGATTCGTTAATGCTGAACATTGCAAATTTGCGCAAAAAATAGTCCTTGTTTTCGTCCAGCAATTTATTCACATCCTCATAGCTCAAACGCACCCCATCTACCTTAAGCCACTTTGCTGTTTTAATTGTAACAAATTCACCTTTATGGCTGAAAATTTTAAAGCTGGGAGCTTGGAATCCTTTATCGCGGTCAAATGCGACAATCACACCCAAAATATCATTTTGCTCAATAAACCTGCTATCCATTACGTATACCAGCTCATCGAAACCATTGAGCAAAAAGCTGGATTCCATGCCGATGTAAAGGGTTTTGGGATTGGCTTTGTAATAATCAGAAAACTCATGGAATTCTTGGTCGATGGATAAACCGTCCGATGAAATTTGACTTACAACGCCGCTTTTTTTGTTTGAATACACATCAATGATTACGCAGGAACGATTTTCGGAAACATATACATAGGCAATATCATTTTTGCTGATACTATCCGCACCAACAGATTTGCCATTTCTTGTTACTCGCAAAAACGTAGGCTTGCCAAGATCCATAGTCGCACGGTTTAAGTATCCGATTGTCAGCTCATCTGTTGTTCGCACAGAATTTACTACAACCACCTTAGGCTCATATATTTTTGCAATTTCGTAATCTCCGTCGCCGTTGTTGTCAATCAGATGTACATATCCGTCTTGGGGTTTAAAGTCGTCGAATGTCCATTGCGGGTAAGCAACACCGTTTTTTAGCACATATAAGTCTTCTGCAAACCTGTGTACACGCTTTACGTGTCCATCTTCATCCAAGTATTTCAACCCATCTTTACTTGCGCTCACTATATCCTTGCTTCGCACGGAAACCTCTTGATTAGTATGGCGCTTAAAGGCGTAAATAATCGTATTTTCATCCTTATTTGAGATCACGAATCCAATGGAACAGCCAATGTAATCTTCAAGTATCCCAACGTCATTTGCATAAACAATGTCATCAACGGCAATGGAACGGCTTGAAACCCCGTTGGAATTAACCAATCTGGTAACGGAATTACCCGTTACAACACCGTAGTACAGATTCATATCATAGACCTGCGACAGCAGGATTTTTACCTTTTTATAAACCACAGAATTTTCATTAGGGTACACACCCTCAAACACTGGCGTAAAAAGGGCGTTGTAGAGCACCATTGCAGCGTTTTGCTTATTAATCGGCTCATCGGAAACGGAGCTCACACCAGACAATAAATTCAGTTGACTTGCCAGTGCCGTCACGCCTAATGGATATCCCCCCAAAGCCGCAACTTTTACCTCATAGCCCATTGAGTATTCCAGAATTTTTAAAAATTCCGTAGTGGTTACATAATTTTTCGGGTAGAATAAATCGCTTTGGCTTATCATGCGCAATTGATACGCCGTCGCAATATAGGGATTATAGGTATCGTCAAGAGGCACATCCTTAAAAATGGCTTTGGGCGTAGAGGATTCAATTCCAACCGCCAGTAAAATTAGCTTCACAGCTTCTTCACGGCGAATAAGCATTTTTGCGCCAAACTCTTTTTTTGAAACACCGTTTACAATTCCTAAAAACTCCAGAAAATCAACTTTGTTTTTTGTCTGCAAATCAGTCAGGTCTGAATAATCATTCTTTTGGTTGGGATTATAACGCTCACCATACACCTCAATTTCCGCAATAACAAAGTAGTTGGGTGCAACCACGCGCACGTAACGGTATGGCTCACTTGGTTCCATTTCAATCTCCAAATCGCTGCCAAAGCTGCCTTCCTCGGGTTTACTGCCGATGTTGACAGCATCCGAGAATTCGGGGTCGTTAGAAAGCTGAACTATCCAGCCTTTGCGCTCACCGCCACCGTCATGATTTCGGCGCGAACGAACAATCACTCCTGTGATTTCATACATGGTTTGCAAATCAACGGCAACATATTCATAACCTGCCTTTGCGCCTGTGAGCGGTTGGGTACCCATAGACCAACTGCTATTCAAATTACCGTCGGTCACATTTTCCGGACTATAGCTGGCATCCCACTGGCTGCTGGCAAAGGCAGGCTTGCCTAGCGCAACATTAACAGTAGCATAAACAGAAGTAATGGGAATACAACCAAGCAGCAAAATCAGGCAAAGGAATAAAGAAATCTTACGTTTCATTTTGTTTCTCCTTTAGCTAAGAATTTAAGCAACCTATCAATGATCACTGCAGCTTCCGCACGGCTGGTGCCCTCCTTAGGACGACAGCTTCCGTCTGCAAAGCCTTTGATAATGCCGATTCCGCAAACCATATCCATGGCTTTTTTAGCATAATCGTCAATTTGTCCACTGTCTGAAAAGACAGTTTCCTCTATATTATTTACAATTATCTTTTTACTTTGTATAAGCTTCGCAATCATAACGGCTATGTCCTGCCGAACAATACTTTCACCTGCGCCGAAACGGCTTTCAGACATGCCGCTCACCAAACCATTTGCATAGGCTACGCTGACATAGGGGTAATACCAATCATCCATACTGCAATCGTTGAATTGCAACGCAGCTCCACTGTCGGATTTCACATCGAAGGCAAGCACTAAAAGCTTGACAAACTCCTCTCGCTTTAAAAGCGAATCGGGATTGAATTGTCGGTTGCCAACTCCGGCGATAACGCCTTTATTGTACAGCGTTTCAATGGCGTTCACTGCCCAGGGAACGCCGCTCAAATCTGAAAACGGCATGTTTGGCTCAGAATCCTGCGAGGTTGCCGAAACCGTTTGGTCGGTAGGTATAGGCCCGACTTTCATCCCTGTAATAGCGTCACCGCTGCGGCTTTTTACGGGCTTCGGCTCCGCCTTAGTCTTAGCTTTTATCAAATCGTCAATGGCGCCGTTGACCATGGCTCTTAGGTTGCTTTCGTTGCAGCCCTTGCCACGAATACGTTGCGCGATTTCAAGGTAATCCAGTTTATATTCCACTACCTTTGCCTTGTCATAGCCGATTTCCTCGCTATAGTTTTGCAGCGCATAGGCTATGTCGGCATTGGTATCGTTATTAACTATACTAAGAGCATTATAAAAGCGCACTTGATTACTAAACTCTTCCGAACCTAAATCAAATATCGCGTTTTTTGCGAGATTTGCAAAGGTGTTATAATTCAGTTTTTCATTAAAGATTTTAGGCGCCAACCTGCCGTATTTAGCGCAGGCGGAAGCAATCAATCCCTCGTTTTGCTGACTCAGCGCGTAAAAAACTACCGCAAGCTTCACAACAGTATTAACGTCCTCAATGCTTCTTATATCAGTCAGGCTATCGCTCAGCATGCCTTGTGCAAAGGCAGATCTTGCCTTAACAAAACTTTCACCCAGAGCATCCGCCACAACTTCAAGCTCACTGATATGCTCCTTGCTTACCATGGGAGTCTGGTCATTAGTGTATTGGCTGACAACAGCAAAAAAGTTCGAGGCGTCAACAGCTTTAAAAGCGTCCACGCAAGCGTTCATATCAGCCTCACTAAAATTATAGAAGGCTTGGCTGTAGTCTGCGGCACTACCGTCCTCATTTGTCGTACTCACCTTGGCAAGATATTTTCCGAAAGTCGCATCGCGCGGAACCTTATACACCAGTACTTTCTCCTCGCCTGCCTTCAATCCGGAAACAGTATCGGCATAGCAAATAGCCTGCCGCAAATCATCATCGTTCATGGCATTAGTAACACTGTACCCCGGTTTGGTGACAAAGACACCAAAGCGTTTTGGGGGCTCACCGCTCCTTCGAGAAAAATTTATTATTATCTTGCCGTTTTCAAGCTCCGCGGATAGCTCAGGTTTCGTGTAGCCTTCCACCGTATAGTTTGCGGGATCAATCACCATGCGCGGATTTGCAATATCATGATAAAGCACGGCGCTGAGTCGTTTAGTTCCTTCCGGCAAGGTCACAGGCAGTTCCACAGTGGTTTTTGTGTCCTCAAGACAAGTAATCTTTTTTGTCCAGATATGCATTATTGCGTCGTTTTCGTCATAGGCGCTTACAATCAGGTAATAGGGTTTTGAAACATCCACATAGTTAATTACGCTGGTATTTACAGTATAGCTTGAACCCGCGACGATGCCGGTAACCTCTGTGTATCCCTGCATCAGCCTCCAGCGGTCGAACTGCTCTGTGACCTTGGCAAACACCCGCAGCTCGGAAATACACATTGCCGAAGTGGTAGTTTTGAGCAGGGCAATATAGCGGTATCTTTTGCCGTTTGTCAGCTTGATATTGGCAGTTTGTCCGGCAGGCACACCGGAATATGATCCAAGCTTTTCCATCTGACTAATCGGCACCAATTCACTGGAACCCAAGACGTCAATATCACTTAGATCATTCGCATCCCAATAGTTGCTTCGGGCAACTACCTGAATGGTTTCAACATCATGTGTATTCAATAAATCAACAAGCAAATATGCGTCTTTCATTTCATTTACATAGGTAAAGTTATTGGTATCGCTGTTTATATCAATGCCGTCTACCAGTTGATTTTCGCTGTGTCCCGGGTAAAAAGTAACGTCGCTTGCGAAGCTGACGGGCATATTCTGCGCAACATTTTTAGTACTTACATGGTCGCTCTTTTTGGCGAACAGCTTTACCTCATTGACCGCCATTGCGTTGGGAACAGTATCGTCTGCCGGTTTTCCGGTGGATTCAGCCACAGTGGGTTTAACCAACAATACTTGTTTTATAGGCTTGTCATTTGTAATATGTATCATTGCTTCTGTAAGGTTGAAACCGCAATCATAACGCTCCTCTCTGATGTCGTTTTCGTCCACAGTATAAATTTTTATATATCTAAAATCGTCCAGAGGACCGTATTTGTTTCTGTCCGAATATCTGGCGTATCCGGTTAAATCCAAATAAACAAAAATATCACTTACTATCAATGATTCTGAAAAGGCAAAGGATAATGTCATAGGCATAGTACCGTCACCCAAAAAATAACTGCTGTAATTGTTATCCGTCAAATTGGCAAGAGGATTAAACGTCCAACCGGAAAATCCGACGGCGGATAAACTCGTTACTTCCTTTTTTTCGGGATTTGCCTGTATAAATTCGGCAATCTCCTCTGCCGGCGTGAGAGCTGAGGCTGTAAAGCTTAAAACCTGAAGGATCATTATCAAGATTATAGGTATTGCAAGCAGATTTTTGGTTTTTCGCATACTTTCTTTCCTTTCAAATTTGATCACAGAGGGCAGACAGTAATCCATCTGCCCTCAGTTTCCCCACTTATCTATAATTCTCCATATTCACATTTTCCGCAAAAAGGAACACTGCCGAAGTATATAATTATTCCGCAATACTTTTATCCTCTGTATATGGCCTTAAGCCTGAAATGCTGTCAAACAGGAAGGCCTTAGCCTCATAGACGCCGTCAGTCATATCATTTGGAAGGCCTAATGGAGCATAGAGTCCTTTTGCTTTGTTTTCTCCCAGCGTCGCGCTGTCTATAATTACATTTTGTAATGCACCATCCTTATAAAGCGCGTTAATGAGGCATACGGGCAGCCCGTCCGCTACTGTATAGTTTGCCACAGAAGCGCTTGCCGCTGCCGTATCGCCGGTCAGGCTTGATGTACTAAAGCCGAAGCTGTTTATATTATAGCTTCCAACATCATCTTTTGTAAATACCTGAAGCTCCGCTATCTGTATATCTCCACCATACTCGGGGCTTGCCACCTGCACACGCACATAGCGGTATTTTTCATCGCTTTGCAAATATCCGCCGAAATATGAGCCAAAGGGCAAAGCAATCGTTACGCTTCCCGGATAGGCAGTTCTGCTATTCAGACTCACACTGGTAGCAAAGTTAGGATCGTTTGACAACAGAATCTCATAACGCGCACGAGTGCCGGGTTGGTTTACATCACATCTTGAATATGCATTTACGCCGAAAATGTCATAGGCTTCTCCAAGGTCTACCTGACACCATCCGTAGCTGCCACCCCATCCCCATGCCCAAATGGTGCTCAGGTCACCGTCGGTAATACTTGCGGATTCGAACCCCGTGAAGGTGGACTGTGCGGAAGCGCTTTTGCCGAGTGCTATGTTTGCCTTGTAGGGAGTATCATTGGAAAACACCTTGATTTCACCGATACAAGGTCCCCATGTCCACTCCGGACCTTGTATCTGCAAGAAGATGTAACGGCAATTTACACCGGATACCGGGTAATATCGGCTGCTGCCCGGATAAGGATGCAAAGTGCTGTTTACCGCTAATTCTTGCGAGTAATTGATATCAGGACTATTGCCGCCACTAATTCTGTAGTATTCCAGCTTATTCGGTTCATAATAATCATCGCTTACAGTGCTGCGGTACACTTCTATACCATAGATGTCATATTCCGCCATCAAGTCGATACATATATAACGGCTGCCGTCCTCCCAGTTTGCCCTCCAGTGACCGGTATAGCCGTTTACATTTGCAATTACACCGTCATTGACAAATGAGGGTAACACGGCTTCACCATATTGGCCCGGACTTGAGCTTGCCGAGGCAGGCTTAAAGAGCGCTACGTTCGCGTCTGCGCAGTTTACCATCATTTCACCCATGCTGAAGTTAGCCGCTTCACTGGCTGTCGGTATCAAACGTATATACCGGTACGCGTCATGTAGGTCTGAGGTTATTTTTCTGAATAGTTCGTTGCTGGTCAGAACATCAGAGCCAACGGAACAGGCAGTTATATAATAAGATGAAAAGGTTGGGTCATTGGACACCTGTACCGTAAAGTCACGTAAATTCGCAAGGCGGCTTGATGAATCGTCGCCTTGGTCAGGGAAGAAGATGAACTCACGAATCACTCTGGGACGTTGCAAATCCAAAATAAAATAAGGGTTTAGATTTCTTGGCACATCCCAATAGGTTGAGAAGTTGCCGTCTACCAACAGTGAAGGGTTGTAGTTTGGGTAGTCTGAGTAGCCTATGGTTTCGCCTTCTGCCCATGTGGCCGGCTTTAAGGGTGCAGCATCGTCCAAATACTGTGCCGTTGCCGCGCTTGCTATGACCAGCAATAGTACAGGAACTGCCAAACATACAAATAAAATTTTTTCTGTTTTTTTCATTTTTCAACTCTCCTTTTAATTATATTTGATTATTTCAATTGACGCCTTCGAATTGTAAAAGCCAAAACCCGCGCTTGCCCTCATACCGCTTATCAGGCTGTGAAACACCGTTTCGCCGTCGATGGCAAGCTTCACAATTGTGCTACCTCCTTTACTTCTCAGCGCAATTGACATATCATTCTTCTGGTTATATTGCAGTGGTACGGATGCTGAACCAAGGGATGTTTTTTTATTATCTTTTATCATATATAAAGTTGCGGTTGTATCATCAAACTCCACCTCGAAATGGTCATTTTCCATGGTGAACGCTTTGGTGTTTTCAATGCCGAAAAGAACGCTGAATCCCTTTTGCAGGCTATTACTATGGGGTACAAAGGAAATATTGTATTCATAAGCAGGCATTTCGCAGGTATAAGCCAGATTGCTTGCCGTAAGCTGGACATTACCGTTGGGCAGGGTGATAATTTTATTATCCTCCATAGCTTTGGTATGCCACTGTCCATTCTCCTCCATCGTTTTTGCGACTAAAGTCCATATGGCATATTTGTCTAAACTCTCGTGATAAACCGGAACGGCGAGGGGTTTGGTTAAATCCGCTATGGTGAAGCTGTCGCCCAACTGTGCTGAACCGTAAGGTGTTATGTGCAGCTCTACATTTGATAAATCCACGCTCTTGGGAAACACCGCCGTCACAGTGAGTGTATCCTTATCCTCCGTAACTTCGCTTGCGCCATGCAAATACACGCTGTCCAAATCCAGGTTCACTTTAGAGAATTCAAACTCTCTATATGCTTGCTCCAGGGTAAGAAGTGCGGAGCAATCATCTTTTCCTGACTTTGCCAGCGCAACAGCCTCTGCAAAGCTGTCATACGCCGCTTTCGGATAGGCGTTTTGCACCGGCTTATCGGTATAGGTTTTCGCACTGTCAAGGGCGTCCTCGCTTAATTGCAGCAGTTCGGCAAACGAAAGGCTGTGCGTGCTTGCCGCCGCTTCATTTAAAAGATTGCGGAGCTGGATAAAGTATCCGATTTTGTCAGCGCCCGTGGCCGTTCTAAACCTGGCGCTGACCTCGGGCAGCAAGTACTTGAATTTTGCAGGATACTGCCCCGGCATGCTGCCAAACGAGCCTTTTTTCAGTATACTCTGAATAACACTATTGATGCCGCCGAAGGCCTGCTCTGTAGAACCGGCGGAAAGGCGATAGGACGCATCGGGTATATGCATTCCTGCCTTATACACCCAATTTTTAATGTGCTGATAGTCCTTGGAAAGTCCGGCGTTTTCCATAATTTCCTGCGCTTTGACCGGTGGATTGCCATATGTATAAACATTCACAGGTTGAAATTTATTTGATGAACTACCATTATTGTTAATAATGTCATGTATGGTATAAGTCTCCAAAAACTGATTATTCATAATGGAGCCCGTCCATATATGCCAGTTTTTCAGCACATCCTCGCAAACATTATCCTTCCAAATGGAGTTAGATGTGCCTTCGTCGGGGTAATAGGCACCGTTCCCCCCAAACATGCCCTTTACATAGTTATCGGTAACTTCGGTTTTATCTAAATTTCCCAAAGTATAAATGCCGCCGCCGTCCGACAACAAATTATTAGTGTTGAAAATGGCGTTATAGGAAATTCTGTTGTTTTTACTGCCAATAGCTTCCGATGACCAGCCCCAGCCAAGCGAAATGCCCGTATATGGCAAGTCGGAAATTTCGTTGTGGACAATACTTAGTTCCTCACAGTAATAGCTGTTGATGCCTGCCCCGCTGTAAAGTGTATCTGACACCCGAGTAATGTAGTTGTTGGAAATTGTATTTTTCTTGTTGCGCTCAAATCTTACATAGGGCTTAATATCGCTGGTAAACGCCCACACGCCGGACAAGGCGAAGTCGGTTGCACCTAAGGTTCTAATCATAAGGTAGCGGTACTTTTCTTTGCTTTTTACATTGTAATACTGGAGTCTTTGTGCCGCTGAATTCTGCACCGAGACAGTATGAACATCTTTTTCAAACCACTTGTCATTGGAGAGCAAAACCTCGAAATTAGATTGCTCTTCGGCGCTTACTACATCTATATCGAAGCCCAGAACTATTTTATCGAATGAATAAGCATCGTCAAAAGTGTAGCGCACCCATGATTTTTCACCCTTTAGCGCAGCATACGGGTCGTTTTTCCACGTGTTTGTAAATTTCATATTGGGGTTAATAATATCGCCTTGTGCGTTACTCATTATCACCGATGTACCGCTCACCTCTGCACCGATTAGAGAGCCCATGTAATGGGATGGTCTGCCAAAATAGGAAGTAGCCACTTTCACGCCATCACCGCAGATCAGATTAACCGGGCCTTCTTTTACCGAGGAAACACCGGAAATGCCGTCATCCGCAACCTGCCTGCTGCGATGCCAGTCCCTGCCCACAACGATTGCCGCGTCAGCAATATCGCTAAAGGCATTGCCGTCCACAACGCTGTTGGAAACGGCATTTTTCAAATCCAAGCCTACGGAGCCAAATCCGAAAAAGTAGTTGTTTTTAAAATGAACACTATCGGTGCAGTTAAGCTCAACAGCGCCCGGCACATACACAGGTACATCGTTGGTTAGTTGAAAGCTTTGGGCTTGATTTGTCATTACATCGCCCTCACCCGGAGCATACCACGTGGCGTGGGCAAGCTTAAAGCCCTCAATACTTATGTTTTGTACGCGGTTGTATATATCTTTTCCCGTGAACCTGATAAGCTTTTCATGTTTTGGCACGATGACAGTGGCGACAGTCATATCCTCGTCGCTGCGCGGCATATAATATAGCAGCTTTTTTGTTTTGTCGTAGTAAAATTCACCGGGATTATCCAAGAGCTCAAGGACATTTTTCACCTCAAAGCCGCGATTCGGCGATGGCCCCAGTCCGCCGCGTTGAGTCTGAAAATCCCACCAGCTTTGCTGCATGCGTACAATCAGGCGATCGGCGTTTTTGGAATCAGGCAGAATTTCTTCCACATGACATATTGCTGTAATCCATTCCATAGTCCATTGCAATTCAATATCCTTTGGGTTTTGGTATATTCCGAAATCCTTTTTTGAAACGTAAATGCCGTCAGTGTCATATATGGTGCTGTCGTCACGGTACCAGTCGATGGCTTGCACCAATCGTTCAGCGGAGGCCATGTAGCATTTCTTCTCATTCACATACAGCTCCCGTACCTGCTCAGCGTCCACCTTAGCCTGCCAGATGTTTTCGCCGATGTCGCTTTTGACAAATCCGCTTACAAGCTCACCGCCCGAAAGTATAGGCATATCATGCCCGCGGTATGTAATACGGAATCCATTGGTAGCGGAATCTTCGTTGGTAAATTTCAGGGTATCCTTCAGATGGTAGACACCGCTTGAAACATTCACCACAATATCACCCTGCATATTGCCGTTGATTTCACGTACAGCCTGTTGTGCCCTCTCAATCGTTCGAAAAGGTGCAGACTCGCTTCCATCGCCGTTGTCGTCACCCTGAGGCGATACAAAAAACTCGCGCCATAAGTGGTTTTCTGCGGCAAAGCTTGATACGTTCAGCAAATTCAGAAAATTGGTGCAAATGAGTAAAGCAATCAGCAGTTTTTTTAACATGTTTATTCCGATCCTTTCATTTCTTATATGCGCCGAATCAATATTTACTCGCTGCAAATGCGAGCAATGCGTTTTTTAAGCGTAAATGGTGGTCTATGATTTGCTGCTGTGACAAAAACAGCGCAGAAGACGGCGTGTCATTGATTGCGCTTTGCAAAGCGGAAAGTGCGTAAGTAGGATATTCACCTGAGTTCACGCATTTGTTATAAAAGCTTTGCAAGTTGGACTTTTCTTCGCTCACATAATTCGCAAACAATCTGGAGCTGCTATAGTTATCCATTACGTTTTGATAAGGTTGCAAGCCGAAGCTCACACGAATGCTATCCGGCACCTTTTCCTCAATCCCCGCATACGCCAATGTTATACCTGCGTTGTCAACTATAGCCTGTGCCGCTTGCGGACGATGTGTTGGCACATAAATCGTTGTACCTGTAATTGTAATATTAGTACCGGCGTTGGTGAGTCGGTGTGTATCGCTGTAATTGTCTTTTACGGTAATATCGGAGATGCTATTGGTCCAAATATGCAGATATTTAAGACCGCCTTCTAAAACATTGCCGGAAAATTCGATGTATCTACTGCCTTCATCCGGGTACAGCAGACCTTCCAAATTTTTGGCGTCCTTTATGAAGTTTCCGCTGACAACCGTTCCCGGTTGATTGCCCATAGTGTAAATACCGCCGCCATCCATGCATTCTTGCATAAAGTTCTCTATACGATTGTTTTTCACGAGATTGTTCTTGCAGGTTGTGGAATCAGGGGTGCTGTTCCATCCCCACCCGAGTGAGATAGCGGTATATGGTAAGTTGTAAATATAGTTGTGCTCAATCTGCAGGCTGTCAACATAATATGCGCTGATGGCAGGTGCTCCGTAAAAATGTGAGCCAACACGGGTAATTATGTTATTGTCAATTCGGTTGTTTGTGCATACCTCCTCATAAGGCACATAAGGCATTTCGTAGTTATATACATGTAAATCGGCGACGTAGAAAAAGCTGTTGTCAGTTTTCCTTGCGCGCACATAGCGATAGGTACCTGTGTCGGTCACCTCGGCGCTCCATGTCGCTTTATAAGGCAGAGCTGTACTCCCCTGACTGCCAAGAGTGACATAGCTTGAAAAATCACTGCTGTTTGAGGCCTCGACCACAAAATTTTTGCGCAAATCCTCAACGTCCATATCCTGTCTGGTCACAATACTAACTCTATGAATACGATAGGACGCACCAAGGTCTACCACCACTGAACCCATTCCTGCCCATCCGGACGAGCCGTTGTCATCCACCACCGCATCGGGTGTCACCGAACTGTTATAGCTGTTGGCTGCTGTAGCTGTTTTGCCAAAGGCAAGGTCTGCATAGTCTAAATTGGTGATATAATTATGGGTTGGCAATCCTACAGTTAAGGCTGAATCAGCCACATCCGCAAAAACATTACCGCTGATGCAACAGTTTACAACGCCGTTGTACATCCCAACAGCAGCATTTTCAAAGCATTTGAACACGCTATTGGTAAAGGAGATGTTATCCGCTCCGTTAAGCTGAATGCTTGCCGATGTAAAGCTTTTACCCGGTGCCGGATTAAAGAATCCGGAATTATTTAACACATTCGCTTGTACAGACGAATATGAGGAGATAGATGGCAGGGTATACGCGCCGTAAGCAAATGTGATGCCGTCAAAGCTAATATTTTTCACCTTATTATTCATGTCATTGCTGTAAATCTTTATCAGAGTTTCCACCCTCGGCACAAATCCAACAGCGTTTGTCATATCTTCACCCGCATACGGTTTATAATAGATTGTACGGGTAGAGCGGTTGTAGTAAAATTCACCTTCCGTATCCAAAAGCTCAAATGCGTTTTCCACTGTGAATGCTTTGTCATAAGTGAAAATGTCATCTGTATTGATGGAGCACAAAAGCGTATTCTCATCGGCGTTGACAGAAATAATGCCTGAAAGCTTGATGCAGTTATAGCGCCAGCTTGAAGACCAATGTATCTCTGCGTCCTCAGGGTTTGTGAGCTGTCCGATGAGGGACTTGCTTATCCGAATGCCTGCTACTTTACCCGAACTGTCCGTATACCATCCGTTTCCCTTGATTTTGGTTTCCGTGCGTGCGCGAATTGCCATGCGGTCATTGATGTAAAGGCTTCTTGCATAAGGTACATCACAGCTTGCCGACCAAATGCCGTTTTCACCTTCTGTCCATCCACTCACCTGCACGCCGCCTGAAATAACAGGATTGGCCCCCTCCTTTGCTTTGTAATTAACGCGATAATTGTTATTACCGCCATCCTCCACGCCAAATTTAAGAGTTGAATTAAGGGTATAAACGCCATCGTCCAAAAAAACATCGATGTCACATGCCATGTCAGTATTGACTTGACGAACGGCGATCATGGCTCTGGAGATGGTCTTGAAGGGCGACTCTGAGGTGCCCGGGTTTAAATCACTTCCGAATGGCGAAACGTGAAATTCTTTGGCGATGTTACTGCCGAAAATCTCAGCATTAGGCACATAAGGCTCAAAATTATCCTTCCACAAAAAGGCTTTCGCACATCCCCCTGTAAATTTACCGGTATTTACGCTTGCGTGCAGAGAAAGAGTATAATCATTTTCTAACGTTGTAGACCCAACTGCCATATCACAGCCTATCAGCCTGCCGCTGTTGTCATATAACCCAACAAACAAAACCGCTTTTTCATTGGTATCAAAATTGGCTTCCAAAGTAACATTTGCGCCGATTTCCTTATGTGGCTCAATGAATGTGACAGGATGATTGTTTGACATATCCACAAAAGTCAGTGGGCCAATACTCAGTGGTTCACGCGTTAGAATTTGAACCTCTGCCCAACCTACGCCGGTGTTCACAGTAGGCTTTTTCAGACGAATATAGCTATACTTTTCAGCTGTATCAGGTGTATACACGGCAAAATAGGAATTCATCGGTATCCGCGGCTGATTTAAATCGTATTCCAAGCCGTATCTGAACAAGGTCGTGGCGCTTGTCGGCGTATCGGTATCATAACTGCCCATATTCGCATTATCGGCAAGTATAATTACACCGTCTCTGAGTTGTCCATCGTCATAATTCTGTCGGGGATATGCGCGAATACCCCAAATCTTTGTTTGCTCCGCCAGTTGTACCTGCCACCAAGTGTGATAGCCCCAGCCCCACACCCAGAAGCTTGACAGATTATCGTCTACCGCCATGGCAGAGCTGTACCCCAAATAGGAGTTTTGGGCAGTGGTATAAGCGCCTCTGCCAAGAGCGACATTGGTATAATCCACCTCCGGCGCATAAACCCTTAACTCCGATACCTCGTGCCCCCAAGAGTAGTCACATGGAATCTCAAGCTTAATGTAGCGGAATTTTCTGCCGGCTGTAATGTTTTGTCCAATTTCAAAACGGTCACAGCGTCCGAGATCGGTGAATGCTCCGCTAAAGCTTGCAAGGGTTACAGTCCCCGATGCAAAGCTCGGGTCATTAGAGGCATAGATTGTGTAGCTGGTAAGCTCGCTGTATCCCCAACCTAAAGATGCGCAAGTGTTTTTATAAGTATTTGATGTTTTATGATAAAGCTCTATGGCTCTAATGTCATAGCGTGCGGCAAGGTCAATAATTGCGACACCGGTATCGATCCAATTCGGTATCCAAACGTTTTCTCCCTGCATTACGCCATCAGTTAAATAGCTTCCTTTGGGCATTTTACGAGCATCATAGTTCCATATAGGGCATTCTCCTGTAAATTCCGTAGAATATATCACAGGCTTCCAAAAAGCAACATTCGTGAGAGTATCATCCGCATGCGCTGATATCCCAACTGCCATAAGCAGCAACAAACATGATGCTATTTTAATAAAAATCTTCTTCATTTCTTTACAGTATCTTTCCATGCATCGATTTGTCGTTGCAGTTCTGTAATGATTTTATCTGATCCTGCCGTTTTAAGCCTTGCAAGCATTTCATCAAGCATTGCAGGTGTGTCGCCAACACCCTGGGAAAGGACATCAATATAACTTGACACCACAGATTTGCAATTGTTCATTTCCAGCTTTATAGGTTCAAGATTCGGACTGAAGCCAAGAAGTTTGGAACGTTTCGCATTATCGTTGATTCTTTTAGTTTCTTCCCAAGTGTTTGCCGGCTTGCCTTCTGTCAGATAGGTGTTGTAACAGTTGCCCATCATCCAATTAGCGTTTTCAAAAGTTGTAGTTTCCGGCAATTTAATTGTGTTTTCATCAATTTTGGTGTAATCCTGCCCTTCAATTCCATAGGTCAAAAGGTTAATTATTTCTTTGTCGGTATTGACATACTCTAAAAACTTAAGTGCCTCTTCCGGATGCTTTGAATTTGCGCTTATGGAGTTTAAGGTAGAGGTAATACCCTGTGATGTCAAATACGCATCCGAAATTTGAATTTGCGTAATGGGGTACCCGGCTCTTACGCTTGCTTCCTCACCACCTCCGGGCTTACTTGTACCAATCCCAAAAGGATTTTCAATAGGAGGAATATTAGGCTTGTTTTTCTCTTCCGGACTAACGAGCCCCTGCATTGTGTAGCCTGCATCATGCCACTTTTTAGCAGTCATAACCAGCCCTCTCCATTCCGGTGTTTCAAACTGGTTAAAAACTTTAATATCATTTTCGTCGCCATCCAACCGTACTGCGCCGGGTATATACAAGCCAAGCGTTTCCTCAATTCCATAGCTGTAACAAATATCCTGCCAACCGAAGCCCACACATGGCTGTACATTATAATCTTTTGAAAAGGCTATGATATAAGGCTCCAAATCTTCATACTTTTTGACGTTAGTCAAAAGAGGCTTATATTTTTCGTAAAACTCCGTGGGAACAAACAAGCCTGTACTTCTCGCCATAATTTGCAAGTTGGGAACACCGTAAATTTTCCCGTTCACCCTTGTTCCGTCCCAAATATTCGGGTTGATTAGTTCTTTAAGCTTGGGCGTCTTGTCTAACAGTTCATCCAAGGGCAAAAATGCACCATTTGAAACATTTTGAAAATAGTTGTTATACCAGTTGGAAGTCCAGCATATGTCGTAGTCCTCTCCGCTGGCAATAATCATTTTAATTTTTTCTTCGTAGGCTCCAAAGTCCAAAGACTTAAAATTTACCGTCATATTTATCTTTTCTTTTATGATTTTGTTTGCCGTTTCGTACACCTTTTCACAGTTTGGCTTGCTCGGGTCTGAGCCAAAATACCATGTTAAGGTAACATGTCCTCTGTTATCTCCTCCGACACCGACACTCGTACCGCAGCCTGCGCAAATTACCAGTAGCGCGAGTAAAATTGTCATTGCAAAAATTCGTTTCATTTTTCGTTCCTCCGTTTCCTTAACTAAAATACATTTTTTAATATAATACATTTTTTTGGTTAACCCTTAACAGAGCCTATGGTAATTCCCTTTACAAAATAGCGTTGGAAAAAGGGGAAAATCATTATCATCGGACCGGCGGCAACCACACAGGTTGCCATACGCAAGCTCTCTTGTGGAATCTGCATACTTGTGCTCGTGCCTGCCGCGTTGGCAAGCTGTAAAAATTGCACCCTGCTCATAACGTTGTAAAGCATATATTGCAAAGAATAGAGCCTGCTATCATTGATAAAGAGCATATTGTTGTACCAGTCGTTCCAATAAACAAGCACGGTGAAAATACAAACAGTTGCAATTCCGCCTGTGGAAAGAGGGCAAATTATCTTATATAATACTTGATATTCGCTGGCGCCATCAATTTTTGCCGCTTCTATCAAGGAGACGGGAACGCCTTGAAAGAATGTTCGGAGCAAAAATACATTCCATGCATTGACCAGCATAGGCAATATAAGTGCCCATAAATTGTCTTTCAGCGACAAATATTTTGTAATAAGTATGTACCAAGGCACCAACCCCCCGTTGAATAGCATCGTAAAGTACAAAAAGAAGGAAAGCTGTTTTCTGAATATATAACTTCTGCGCGCGAGCACATAGGCAAATTGTATCATTACAAACATCGAGAGCACTGTGCCGACAACAGTAACAATAATGGTTATCATATAGGCGTTTACAATAACTTTAGGCGCTGCAAACAGCATTTCGTAGGATTTAAAGCTAATGATCCTTGGGATAATACTAAAACCGAACTGGTTTATTATTGTTTCATCCGTAATGGATATGGATACCACTATCAAAAAGGGTACAATACAACTGATTGCAAACAAAAGCAAAAAGAAATTAGGGACGAAGATTTGTACAAAACACTTTTTTTTCATTTTCACCCATCCTCAAATCAGTTTATAATCTTCATCAATCCTGCCAACCACAAAATTAGTAGTCATTTGAAGCGCAAATCCAACAATGGACTGAACGAAGCCCACAGCAGCAGAAACACCCACATCTCCCGTCACACGCAATGTTCTGTAAACATATGTGTCCACTACATCCGTCACACTATATAATGAACCTGAATTTTGCGTCAACTGATAAAACAATCCAAAGTCAGCATAAAAAATGCGGCCGATTGACAGAATGACTAAAATAACAACTGTAGGTCTAATATTGGGTATGGTAATGTGCCAGATGGATTTAAACTTTGTGCACCCGTCAATATATGCGGCTTCGTAAAGAACTTCATCAATACTGATAATCGCCGCATAATAAATAAGCACATTATACCCGGCAGTCTTCCAAAGATAGCTTATTACTAAGATAAAAGGCCAATACTTCGGCTCACTATACCATGAAACAGCATTTTGCCTCAATGCTTTTAATATACCGTTCAGAATGCCGTCTTTATAATTGAAAAAACAAAGGCTCATGTACGCAACCACAACCCATGAGAGAAAGTACGGAAGAAACATAGAACTCTGATAAAATTTAATCAGCTTTTTTTGAGTAATTGTAGAAAGCATTATTGCAAAGCTAACAGAAAACACAACCCCTACCGTGATAAATACGGCATTGTAACAAAGGGTGTTGCGTATAATGCGAAATGCATCATTAGAGTGGAAGAAAAACATAAAGTTCTTCAGTCCAACAAATTCACTGCCCAGAATGCCAAGGTTGACCTTGTAATTCTTGAAAGCAATAATAAGTCCGAACATTGGTATGTAAGAAAAAATCAAGATCAGTATAACTGCCGGCAGCGCCATCGTACTGAGTTGCAATTGCTCAACAAATCTATTGCCGCCGAGTCGTTCTTGTTTCATAAAAAAACTGCCCCCTTTGCTACTATAACTTGATTTTAACACAAGTGAAATGGGGTGGCAATCATGAAAACGGCAACTGATATCGCAAATCACCACCAGTTGCCGTTTATTCTTATTTTCGATATTTGGTATTTTTTCGATATTGCATAGGTGTAACGCCATATTTCCTCTTGAAATTGCATATAAAATGACTATCACTGACGTAACCTACACTCTTTGCAATATCTGTTACCATACGATTAGTATTCACGAGGAGCTGTGACGCTTTTTCCATGCGGTAATCGGCAATATAAGCGGATATTGTTTTAAACATATGCTTTTTAAATAGCTGCGTCGCGTATTTTGAAGACACTGAAAGCTGGTGAGCAATAGATTCCACACAAAAGCCGCTATCGGCATAATTCGCTTCTATAATCTCTAATACCTGCTCAACAAATTCACTGCTTTTTTTATTGCGCGACATGCTGACAACACATTCAATGGCATCGAAGAGTTTATAGAAGGTATCCTTCATTTCCTCGATTGTTTCCGCCTCTTCAATATCCTTTAATATATCATAAATTAAAAAATCTTCCGACTCACCGCTGGAATAAAATATCATTTCCGTTAACCTTTTCACAGAAATAGCAAGTTGGATAAAGCAAAGGCGGAAATTGCCAGGTGTTAGATCTTGGTATTCCGTAAAGGCGCTGTCCAGACCGGCCCTTGCTTGCTCAAAATTGCCGCTTTGCAGGTCGGTAACCAACTGTTTTTCAAGGCTTGCTACAAGTTTTTGCTCAAATTCGTTTCGCAAATCATAGTTTCCGTATGCAAGTATACAGTTGTGCCCCTCATATAAACGGTACGGTAACAGCCCTTGAACATCAGTATAAAGCGAGCTTATCGATAACGCATCTTCGGATACTCCGCTGATAAATGCGGAAAAACTGTATTCCATATTGTCAGCAATGGCGGCTTGTATGCGTCGAACTCTCTGCAAAAGCTGCTCATCCACCACATCAGTATTAACGATGGCAAGCACTTCGCTGTCGCTCATATGTATCACTTCTGCGTCATAATTCTCTAAAAACAGTTCGTCAACTATATTTACGATGCCAAAGAAAAAAGCGTCCTGTTCATTTTTGGAAAACTCGGCGTAAAAGCTTTGGAAGCGGTCAATTTTAAACAAGACCAGACAATATGGCTTTTGCATGGATATCTGCATATCGTTGGAATCTAAATTCTTTTCCAGTTGTCGTTGGCTATAGCTGTCGGAGTTTTGTACCAAATCCCGCAAGAACTCCCATTTGCGTCTTCGCCATGTACTATGCATGTGCCGCTGAAGCTCCTTGAGCTGGGTGTGCATACCGAAAATTTTGGCGTAGATGATTTTGCTTTCGAAAAGCAGAACTAAAAACATTACCAATAAAATAAGCAGCAGCACAATAACGATTATAACCGTAGCAGTTACCATCTTTGCATTTATGACATCATAGCTAATAACATTGATAAATGTAAGGGAATTCTGCCGTTTATACACCAGCAAAGCCTTTCGACCGTTAAAATCGGTTACGAAGCTGCCGCTTTCTCCATTTTGAAAAATCTCTGCGGCAAAGCCCTTTTCCTGTATATTCTTCCCATCCCATGTACTGTCGGAACTGATCAACACGTTGGATTTTGCGTCCACAGCAAGAAATATATCCTCGCTGCCCATTTCTATTTTAAATAAATTTTTATAATAGTTCATCACAATTGCGTAATCGGAATTATTGTAAGGATAGATAATGTATGTATAAATATCACGGCCCTTGTCGCCGCTGACATCATTTTTTCTGAGTAAAAACACCGTCTCATTGCCGGTTTCTGTTTTAAGCAGCTCTTTTAAATCCTCAGAAATATTGGCAGTTTCCAAGGAATATCCCGTCACGCTACGGCTTGTGTAAATCTTATTACGAACCGAGTTATATAGAATTATAGATTCCGTATAGGGGTTTAAGTTTCTATAATAATTCAATCTGTCATATAGGTCTTTTCCTTTTTGAGCATCACTTAAAATACCGGAAAAGATGCCCGACACTTCTTTGTCAAAAAACATTTGCAACGCCATGTTTTTTACGCTCATGTTCGTTGTGTTGATTTTTGTAATAAAGCTGTCGATATTACGCTTCATGTAGTCGTCATGCGTACTCTTTAGGATGTTGGAAAATGTGATATATAAAATAAACAAGAACACAATCACAAAAGCCATAATAAATGACATAAACATGAACAACATTTTTGCAATGTCGTCCATCCTTGCATAGAGGTTTTTCAATTTTGCCAACATTGCATTCAAAAAAATCACCCTCTATTTTAATTTGATACATTATAGCACAAATACTACAGAACTTCAATATCGCATACGGTACAAAATATCCTATTTTTATATCAACAGCTTTTTATCAAGGTTTATATTCCTCCACACAGCCCCTAATATTTTACCTCGGTAAGCATGAAGTATAATATTCAGCGCTTGTCCGCTCTTTCTACCCATTATAAAATCGCCTCCAACAGGTATTTAATACCTAATTGAAGACTTTATATCTGTTTTGTCTCCTGCTTTAATTTAGAAACAACGAATGTTTCGGATATTAATGTTCACTTAACTAATTAATGTCTGCTGAACAAACCTAAAAACTGCCTTAGTGTAAAATAATTATTGGCACAAAGAAAGGGAAATGGCGGATGCCACTTCCCAAAA
>LVAX01000003.1 GCA_001604215.1 Clostridiales bacterium Firm_18 | reverse complement strand
CTTCCACATATGGCAACGGTTGTAACGGTTTTTATTCAAAAAAATGGGGAAACTCAAATTGAGAAAAATATTTTGACTACGGCATTCGTTTACCTGGCATCTGCTTAAAAAAAGCGTGAATTTCAAGCCAAACAACTGCCCGTATACATTGACACAAAACCAAAAAAATGATATTATGACAAATAGAAGCATACCTTTTATAAAATAAATAAATTAAAAAGGACCTTTAATAATGTCTGGTTTTTTAAAAGAAAAAAACAAGCCCTGCACTGTTGCCGCAATTATTGCCGCGGCGGGGCAAAGCTCCCGGATGAATAACGAAAACAAGCAGTTTGCCGACATATTGGGCAGGCCTGTTTTGGCATACTCGCTTGAAGCTTTTGAGAATTCGCCCTCGGTGGATGAAATATATGTGGTATCGCGTGAAAATGACATACTGTTTGTATCGGACATTATTAAAAGCTTTAACATAACAAAGGCGGTCAGCATTGTCCCGGGCGGGCAGACAAGAAGCCAATCGGTAAAAAAAGGCCTTGAGGCGGCAGGCGATTGCAGCCTGATTGCCATACATGACGGCGCACGCCCGTGTATTTTGCCGGAGCATATCGAGCTTACAATTGCAGCTGCCGCGCAGTGCGGAGCCGCCGCACTCGGCTGCCCCGTTACCGATACTCTGAAAAAGGTTAATGATGACCTGACCATTGCGGGAACGATTGAAAGAAACGGCCTCTGGCAAATACAAACGCCTCAGGTTTTCAAAAGTGAAATAATCCGCAAAGCATACGAGCAGGCACTGCACGACGCTACCGACGACTGCGCGCTGGTGGAAAGCATGGGTGTTAAGGTTCGAATGGTCAGAGGCACAGCAAGCAATATAAAAATTACACACAAAGATGATATATGCACCGCGCGGGGCATAATAGCATACAGAGAGGAAAATGGGGCATGAGAGCAGGCATAGGATATGATGTTCACAAGCTTGTCAAAGGCAGGCGATTGGTTTTGGGCGGCGTTGAAATTCCCCATGAAACGGGATTATTAGGGCATTCCGATGCGGACGTATTGATTCATGCGATAATGGACGCACTTCTCGGAGCCGCCGCGCTCGGCGATATCGGCAAGTATTTTCCGGACACAAATGGAGAATATAAGGATATATCAAGTATAGTCCTGCTCCAAAAGGTATGTCTTTTAATAAGGCAAAAGGGATATGACATTTCAAACATAGACTGCATTGTAGTTGCCCAGGCACCAAAGCTAACGGGATATATTGATCAAATCAGGCAAAGTATTGCAAGCGCAATGGGAATAAGCAAGGACAAGGTTTCCGTAAAAGCAACGACAACCGAAACGCTTGGCTTTGAAGGAAGGCGGGAGGGTATATCCTCCCAGGCAATATGTATTTTGGAAAGGAAGTGAATGTATGTATCAAAACGAAAATTATTCCACACAGTACCAGCTCGACGTACGTACCGCGCTAAATGCGTATTTGGTAAAGGTCTTCGGGAAAATGTTTGCCGGGCTTGCAATCACGGCGGTTACAGCTTTTTATTTTGCTGCCGGCGGCCTGGCGTATTCGCTCGGCTATGGGGCATATTTGGTAATGCTGCTTGAGCTTGTTTTAGTGATTGCGCTGTCCGCCGGCATAAACAAGCTAAGCTACGGCGCCGCTGTCGGAATGTTTATAACTTATTCTTTTTTAAACGGTATCACGCTGTCCTTTATATTTTTAGTCTATGACATAGGCTCGATAGGCACGGCGTTTACCGTAACCGCCGCAACCTTCGGGGTTATGGCGCTTTACGGCTATATTACAAAAAGCGATTTAACGAGTTTCGGCAGCCTTGCAAGAATGCTTTTGATAGGCGGGCTTATTGTCATGCTTGTTAATTTGTTTTTGGGAAGCTCTTCCATAGACTATTTTATATCTGTGGTTTTGCTTTTTGTGTTTGTCGGGCTTGTTGCATACGATACCCAAAAGCTGAAAAGCTTTTTTTACCTGACGCAAAACGATACCGAGCTGCAAAGAAAAATCGGCGTAACGGGCGCTCTTTCGCTTTACCTTGACTTTATCAATATCTTCCTTCGTCTTTTAAGGCTGTTTGCAAGAAGCAGGGATTAATTCGGCGCTTTGGGCCCCCCTGCTCCTTAGCAGCTTTTAATAAGGGGCGCGGGCTTTCTTATGCCTGTTTTTAAATCATATCGACAAAAGCTTCAAGGCGTGTGATATAACCCGCTTCACCCGTCAGTTCGTCAATGACAAGTGACATTATGGGGACGCCGTATTTTTTTTGTATTTCTTTAAATGCGGACTGAGCAACAATTTCCGGCATACAGGTAAAAGGGTAAATATGAATTATGCCGTCAAATTTATCCTTGCCGCGCAGCACCGAATTGCCCACGGTTTCAACGCCGTGGCCGCCCACATCTTCCGCTTTCAAAAATTCCCGGGCTGCGATTTGTGCCCTGGTATTTACTTTAAAAGGGATTAGGTTTAAAATAAAATGCTCGTGTATCCATTCGCTTATGCTCAAGTGGTTATGCACCTCAACCCCCATTGTACCCAATTTTTGTTCTATTTCCAAATTGACAAAGGGCTCGCAGGCGATAAAAATTTCCCCTATAACGGCGATTTTCTTCGGTTTGGCCGTTTCGTCAAGCTTAATTTTTTCAAGCTCTTTAAATGTTTTTTTAATAAGCCTTTTTACCTCCGCAAAGCCTTTAACCGAAAGCACATTTTTCTTAAATTCACGCATTACTGCATCCGTTGCACCCCTGCCAAGCTCCCTGCAGCGGCAATGTCCCGCTTTTTTATATAACGAGTCAATTAGAAAAACCGTTCTGAGCGCCAGGCATATTCCTGTAAAAATCCTTATTGCGGGTATATCGGCGACAGTTTTAATTTCTTTTATTATATCACCAAAGGACATTCTACCGAAATCTATCTCCAGATATTTAAATTTATATCCCATATCGCTCAGTATTTCATTTATCAGCGCACCGTAATAACCGAGCCGGCACTGGCCGCAGCCGCCTCCGAACAATATCGTGTCCGCCCCCGCCTCCAAACCGTTTACAAGGTTGGCGATTATTGTTTTAAAGGGCAGGCATATACATTCGGGCGAAATTTTTACTCCTGTCTCCAGCGTTTTCTTATTGCACAAGGGCGGAATTATATAATCAACACCGATAAAATCGAGAAGGACCTTTGCCGGAATATATGTGTTCCCCATATGGGGGAAAGTGATATTCACCGCTCTCATCCTTTCATGCAAATCAGACAATCATATCCAAAAAAGCTTCAAGCCGCGTGTCAAAGCCTGCTTCACCGGTATGCTCGTCAACCGTCAGCTTTAAAAAAGGTATCCCCTTTTTAAACAGCTTCCTTTCTATAAACTCCAGCGTAAGCGAGTCAACGCCGCAGGCAAACGGCGAAAGGTATATAACGCCCGAAATCCCGGACAAGTTCATATAAGTAAAAGCCGCGCCGAGGTTTTCAAGCCCCGTATTGAAAAAAAACTTATCCACAAAAGGCTCGGCATTCATTTTTTTAATATATCCGTTAAGGTTTGCGGGGGTGAAAACACTAAACCCTTTGTTCTTCAGCTTTTGTATCAGGCCCATGCTAAGGTACTCGTCATATATCATATACGAATGCCCAAGCACAACTATTGGCCTGCCGGTATTGCCCGAAACATGGTTAGCGTGATAAGGCGCACCGAAAGATACGTTTTGCACAATTGTGTCTTTAAATACCGAAAGCATTTTATGATAATTTATTCCGAGTGTTTCGGCAGCTTGCCTTATGCTTTGACAAGTATCTTTTTTCAGGTGTCTTGTATTTATGTTTATTTCTATTGTTTTCACTTGTTTTTCAATATTGTATTTTATCATATCCGCAAGCCCGCAAAGCTTCGGGCAGCACAGTTCCCTGCCGCTGACGCTCAGGTACCTCGGTACGAAAATATAATCCGCGACGTCCGTCAAAGACAAAATATGCCCGTGAAAAACCTTTACGGGCAGGCATGTTTCATTGGTGCAGCACACCACCCCGTCGTTTAAAATAAAGCTGTTTGTTTTTTGGGATACTATTGTTTTAATACCGAGTCTTTTAAAAAAGCTTTCCCAATACCGGCCATGATCATAAAAAATCAGGCCCCGCGGTATTCCCACCGTTACCGAACCTGTTTTCATTTAAACCACCTCGCTGTTTTGCGCGCCCGTTGCCCATTTGCCGCACCTGTCGCCCCATCTTGCAACCGGCGAGCCGTTCTGGCTTATTTCGATTATTTCGCACATATTGGGGCAGCCGCCGCAATCTATACTTTTGGCCTGATAATTGCACATTGCATTTTTAAAACCGCGGAAATTTGTTGCGCCCGCCGATTTTTCCATCGCGAGCAAAGCCGCACCGTAAGCTCCCATGACATCAAAGTATTCGGGTATTATTATTTTGCTGCCAAGCTCCTTTTCAAATGCCGCCACGATTCCTACGTTCGCGGCAACCCCGCCTTGAAAAACCACCGGGTGGTTTATATCCTTCCCCTTTGCAAGGTTATTGAAATAGTTCCTGACAAGCGCCTCGCACAAGCCTGCTATTATGTTTTCAATGCTGTGCCCCGTCTGCTGCTTGTGAATCATATCGGACTCTGCAAAAACGGCGCACCTTCCGGCAATCCTTACCGGCGAATCGGCCCGGAGAGCATATTCCCCGAATTTTTCTATGGGTATATCAAGCCTTGCCGCCTGCCTGTCTATGAAAGAGCCGGTGCCCGCAGCGCAAACGGTATTCATTGCAAAATCATAAACAACGCCGTTTCTAAGAAAAATTATCTTCGAATCCTGCCCGCCTATTTCCATTATTGTCCCCACATCCGGCACTACGTTCTTTGTCGCAAATGCATGGGCGGTTATTTCGTTTTTAACAATATCGGCACCGACTATAACCCCCGCAAGCTGCCTGCCGCTTCCGGTGGTGCCCACTCCTTTAATTCTTGCGCCGCTTCCAAGCCGCTTTTCTATTTGCCGCATCCCGCCCAGCAAAACACTAATCGGCTTGCCGCCCGTCCGCAAATACAGCTTTTCCTTTAAATCTCCCTTTTCGTCTATTGCAACAACGTTTGTACTGACAGAGCCCAAATCAATTCCCAGATAATATTCCTTGCTTGTCAAATAAACACAACCTCCTGTTCATGGGACTAAATTATCTTTAAAAACCTGATATACCTGCTTATTATTTAAAGTATTGGCCAAAAAGTGGTAAATTATACAAGCTCCGGGCATAATATTGAATAGACTTAATAAATGAATTCAAAGCAGGAAAAATATTCATAATTTTTATTTACAAAAATATCGTGATGTGATATATTTAATAAAACATATTTTATTTCGCCGGAGCGTTGAAATTTCGCGTTTTTTGCGCAATTTTCTATAAAATTAAAAAAACTATTGAGGTATTTGCCATGAAAGACCAATCAACGGACAATATAGCCGTAAAGGCTTCCGTTAACACCATTATAATAAACTCAGCCCTTGCTGCATTTAAGCTGGCTGCCGGAATAATATCAAAATCCGGGGCAATGGTTTCCGATGCGGTTCACTCCGCTTCGGACGTACTCAGCACGATTGTTGTTATTATCGGCATAAAAATATCCCATAAGGAATCCGACAAAAGCCATCCTTACGGCCATGAAAGAATGGAATGTGTAGCCGCACTGCTTCTTGCGGTTATTTTATGTTCCACGGGCATATTAATCGGGTATCAGGGAATAATTAAAATAATATCATGGGAGCATGAAAAGCTGCCCGTTCCGGGGCTTCTGGCGCTTTTTGCCTCCGTTATTTCAATCGCGACAAAAGAAGCCATGTACTGGTACACAAGGGCAATAGCAAAAAAAATAAATTCGGGCGCAATGCTGGCTGATGCCTGGCACCACCGCTCCGACGCCTTTTCGTCCGTCGGAAGCTTTGCCGGTATCCTCGGCTCAAGATTGGGGTTCCCCGTTCTTGACAGCGTTGCAAGCGTTATTATTTGTATTTTCATTATTAAAGTTTCTGTTGACATTTTCAAGGACTCTGTCGATAAGATGACGGACAAAGCATGCGACGATGCGGTAGTAGACAAAATAAAGGAAATTACAATGATGCAAAAAGGCGTATTGGGAATAGATAAAATTAAAACAAGGCAGTTCGGGAACAAAATATATGTAGACATCGAAATCCTTGCCGACGGCAGCGAATCGTTGAACGAAACCCATGCCATAGCGCAAACGGCCCATGATGCCATTGAAGAATATTATCCTCAAATCAAGCATTGCATGATTCATGTCAATCCCGTAAATTTAAAAAACCAAGCTGAAAAAAACAAGGAGTAATATCTACTTGTTTTTATTATGTAGTTTTTTTTTGAGTTTTGTAATAGCTTTTTTTTCTATCCTCGAAACGTAGCTTCGGGAAATCCCTAAAATTTTTGAAACTTCCTTTTGCGTAAGCTCTTTTCCGTTTCTAAGCCCGTATCTCAGCTCCAGAACGGTTTTTTCGCGCCCCTGCAAGGTGCTGTTTATGCCGCTATACAGCTTTGCAATTTGTATTTTATCGCTTACCTCGTCAATAACCTCCTCGTCGCTGCTGCCGAGTACGTCATTAAAGGTGATTTGATTGCCCTCCTTGTCAAATCCGATGGGCTCATCGATCGATACCTCGTTTTTTACTTTTTTCTTTGAGCGGATAAACATCAGTATTTCGTTTTCAATGCACCGGGCTATATACGTGCTGAGCCTTGTGCCTTTTTTGCTGTTAAAGCTGTTTATGCCTTTTATCAGTCCGATTGTCCCTATTGAAATTAAATCGTCCGCATCCTTGCCGGATGCCGAATATTTTTTTGCCACATGGGCCACAAGCCTGAGATTCCGCTCAATCAGTATATTCTTTGCGTTAACGTCGCCCTGTTCGTATAAGCGGATATAATGCTGCTCTTCCTTCGCGGTAAGAGGTTTGGGAAATGAATTTACGTTTGAAATATAAGATATCATCAAATAAAGCTGTCTGAACGCTTCAAATACAGCTGCAATAATCATAAAAAGCACCTCCGCACGTATAATCTATTATATGCGGGGCGCTTTCCTTTTGTGCCTGTATCAAATTATTTCTTTTCGTGCCCGTATCAAATTTTGATTGTTTTTTTAAGCAAATTATGTTATACTTATTCCAATTATAAAGAATTTTATTTAATAGTAAGATACAATATATATTAAATTTTTTGTTCAGGAAAGGTGATGGATATGCAGGAAAAAATTTTGCGTCTGCTGGAAAACGACAGCAGCTATACCCATGAACAAATAGCGACAATGCTGGACATTCCGGTTGAGCAGGTCAAGGCTGCGATAGCGGAAATGTTTGAAAAAGGCATAATACTAAAATACTGTGCTCTAATAGACTGGGAAAAAACCGAAAGGGAATTCGTCACGGCACAAATTGAGCTTCGCGTAACGCCGCAAAGAGGGGAAGGCTTTGACAAAGTGGCGGAGCGCATATACCAGTATCCCGAAGTAAAAAGCGTGTACCTGATGTCGGGCGGCTATGACCTTGGCGTTACGATAGAGGGCCGCACAATGAAGGAGGTTGCGCTTTTCGTAGCCGAAAAGCTTGCCCCCATGGAATGCGTTATATCGACAAAGACTCATTTTGTGCTGAAAAAATATAAGCAGAACGGTGTTGTATTTAACAAACCGCAAAAGGACGAAAGAAGGGTGATTACTCTGTGAATATAGAAAAAGTATTGTCCCCCGTCGTTTCCAATATGAAGCCGTCGGGGATCAGAAAATTTTTTGATATAGTATCGTCCATGCCCGACGCCATTTCCTTAGGGGTGGGCGAGCCGGACTTTGTCACCCCGTGGCATATAAGGGATGCGGGCATTTACTCTCTTGAAAAGGGAAGAACATACTACACATCAAACAGCGGTTTGGGGGAGCTTCGCGAGGAAATCTGCAGATACCTCACAAGGCGGTTCGGCCTTGAATACAATCCCGAAAACGAAGTTTTGATAACAGTGGGAGGAAGCGAGGCAATAGACATTTGTATTCGCTCCCTTGTTTCACCCGGCGACGAGGTGTTAATTCCCGAACCGAGTTTTGTTTGCTATACCCCGTGCACACAGCTTGCAGGGGGCACTGCGGTACCGATTGTCACAAAGGAAGAAGAAAACTTTAAGCTGAGTGCAAAAGCTCTTAAAGAAGCAATAACACCCAAAACAAAGCTTTTGATACTCCCGTACCCGAATAACCCCACAGGCGCGATTATGACAAAGGATGACCTGATGCAGATTGCGGATGTTTTAAAAGATACCGATATATTGGTATTGTCGGACGAAATATATGCAGAGCTTACATACAACTCAAAGCATGTTTCAATCGCCAACATTGAAGGTATGAGGGAACGTACAGTTGTCGTAAGCGGGTTTTCAAAGGCCTTTGCAATGACAGGCTGGAGGCTCGGCTATGCTTGCGGCCATCCCGAAATAATCGGTGCAATGACAAAAATACACCAGTATACAATAATGTGCAGCCCGACAACAAGCCAGTACGCCGCAATAGAAGCAATGAAAAACGGTGACGGCGATATTGAAGCAATGGCTGCCGAATATAACTACCGACGCAAAATAATACTTGAAGGCTTAAGGCAAATCGGATTGTCATGCTTCGAGCCCCTTGGCGCGTTTTATGTTTTCCCCAACATCGGCATATCGGGCCTTTCCTCTAACGATTTTTGCGAAAAGCTGCTGCTTGAACAAAAGGTGGCGGTAGTTCCCGGGAATGCTTTCGGCGACAGCGGGGAGGGCTTTATCCGCTGCTCATACGCATATTCCATAAACGCAATAAATAAGGCCCTTGAAAAGATTGACAAGTTCGTTTCAAAATACAGATAGAATAAACCCCCTGCAATAGGAATATCTATTAAGTAGGGGGATGGCATGAAAACTCATGCCGCTGCCTCCGTGAAATGGAGGTAATAAAAAATGAAAAAACAGGTTTGTATAACAACAATTATTTTTTCCGTTTTAATCATAGTACTGATTTTTGTTGCGGCCCAAACGCCGATTGACTTTTCCCTTAAAGCGGCGGATTATGTAAAAGAGTTAGGCTGGGAAATAGACGAAAACCCCATAGATATTGCCATAATTAATCTGCCCTCGAAGTTTGACGCCGTTTACCGGCAGTATAACGAGATACAAAAGGAGGCAGGCTTTGATTTGACGGAATACCTGGGGAAAAAGGTTGTGCGATATACCTTTGCCATAAATAACTTCGACGGCGCCGAAGGGGTAAGGGTGAATGTACTTATGCACAAAGGCAGTATAATAGGCGGGGATATTATGACGGTTGCAATTGACGGATTTATGCTCCCGCTTAAAAAGCGCTGATTATTTTATAAATAAAGCCGATACAAAAGTTAAACATATTTGGTAACAGGAGGATTGGGACAAGCATGCAAATACTGCAAAAGCTTTCAGAGGAATTTAATATTAAAATGTGGCAGGTTGAAAATACCGTTAAGCTGATTGATGAAGGGAATACCATTCCCTTCATTTCACGTTACCGCAAGGAGGCAACCGGTGAGCTTGACGACCAGCTTTTAAGAAAGCTGCATGATCGGCTGTCGTACCTTCGTTCCATTGAGCTGCGCAAGCAAGAGGTAAAGCGCCTTATCGACGAGCAGGGAAAGCTTACCGACGAGCTTGCCGCCGCTATCGACAAAGCGGAAAAGCTTACCGAAATCGAAGATATTTACCGCCCCTACCGCCCCAAACGCCGTACAAGGGCAACAATTGCAAAAGAAAAGGGCCTTGAGCCCCTTGCCGACTTATTATTTGAGCAAAGCTTATACGAAGGAAATATCGATGACATTTGCAAGCCTTATATAAATGAGGAAAACAATGTACTGACGACCGAAGATGCGCTGTCCGGCGCAATGGATATTATAGCCGAAATAATTTCGGACAACGCGGATTTTCGAAAATTTATCAGGGAATATACTTATAACAACGGCATGATCTCCTCACGCTCGACCGGCCAGGAGGAAACCGAAAAGAAACGTGACGTTTACCAAATGTACCATGATTTTTCCGAGCCGGTCCGCAAGGCTGCCCGGCACAGGATTCTTGCGCTGAACAGGGGCGAAAAAGAAGGATTTTTGTCCGTAAAAATTGATGTTGAGCCGGACGGAATAACAAATTATTTGTTTAAAAAACTTATACCTCAAAAAAGAAGCATTACCAGCGAATATGTCGAAAAAGCGGCGGTGGACGCGTACACGCGCCTTATCGCCCCAAGCATAGAAAACGAACTGCGAAACCTTCTGACGGACGATTCCCAGGAAGGTGCGATAAAGCTTTTTGCCGAAAACCTTAAAAACCTTCTTATGCAGCCTCCCATCAAGGGCAAGGTTGTGCTGGGCCTTGACCCCGCTTACAGGACAGGCTGTAAGATTGCCGTAGTTGACGAAACGGGGCGCGTCCTTGACACAACGGTTATATTCCCCACCCCGCCGCAAAACAAGGTTGACGAATCAAAAACTGTAATAAAAGCACTGATAATAAAGCACGATGTCGGGCTTATTGCCATCGGAAACGGCACGGCGTCCCGTGAAAGCGAAATGTTTATAGCCGAGCTGATTAAAGAAATTGACCGGAAGGTTTTTTATCTCGTGGTAAACGAATCGGGCGCTTCGGTTTACTCGGCATCGGAGCTTGGAGCCGAGGAATTCCCCGATTTCGACGTATCGCAAAGAAGCGCCGTTTCAATAGCCCGCAGGACTCTGGACCCGCTTGCGGAGTTTGTTAAAATAGATCCTAAATCAATCGGTGTGGGCCAGTACCAGCATGACATGAACCAAAAGCGCCTCGGTCAGGCACTGGGGGCCGTTGTCGAGGACTGCGTCAACAACGTAGGTGTCGACCTTAACACCGCATCCGCTTCCCTTTTGTCGTATATATCGGGAATCAACACGGCCATTGCCAAAAATATAACATCGTTTCGGGAAACGGAAGGGAAATTTAAACACAGAAAACAGCTATTAAAGGTTCCCAAGCTCGGGCAAAAGGCATTTGAGCAGTGCGCGGGATTTTTAAGGATAACTGACGGCGACAACATTCTCGATAATACATCCGTACACCCCGAATCTTACGAAGCGGCAAAAAAACTGCTTGAACTGACGGGCTACACCCTCGACGACGTGAAGAACAAAAAACTAAGCGGCCTTTATGACAAGGTTATGAAAAATGTCGACGAGCTTGCAAAGCAATGCGGCGTCGGCGTACCCACGCTTAAGGATATTACGGAAGAGCTGCTGAAGCCGGGGCGTGACCCGCGGGATGAAATCAAGCCGGTTCAGCTTTTGGAAGGCGTCATGAACATTGAAGATTTAAAGCCCGGGATGATACTGACCGGAACGGTAAGAAACGTTATGGACTTCGGCGCTTTTGTGGATATAGGCGTCCATCAGGACGGACTGGTTCATATATCCCGGCTTTCGGATAAATTCGTAAAACACCCGACAGATATTGTCTCGGTCGGCGATATAGTACAGGTAAAAGTTCTTGACATTGATATCGATAGAAAACGAATATCTCTATCAATGCGTGATTTTTAGTGCATTTATGCAAAATACCTAAAACAATAAAATTAATTTTGTATATTTAGGTAGTGACATTAGAATTAAAAATATGTTATAGTATATGTATACATAATTTGTTTGTTTTATTTATTTAGGGGGCGTTATTAAATGGCAAGTTTAAAATTAGACGGAGTGTATAAAAGATTTCCAGGCGGAGTTACAGCTGTAAGTGACTTTACTCTTGATATTGCAGATAAAGAATTTCTTATTCTGGTTGGCCCGTCCGGCTGTGGTAAATCGACTACTCTTCGTATGATAGCCGGTCTTGAAGAAATTTCCGAAGGAGTATTATATATTGACGATAAAGTAGTCAATGATGTTGCTCCGAAGGACAGGGATATCGCAATGGTTTTCCAGAACTATGCGCTTTATCCGCATATGACCGTCTACGAAAACATGGCATTTGGCTTAAAACTTCGAAAAACTCCGAAGGATGAAATAAATCGTCGTGTTATGGAAGCAGCAAAAATTCTTGATATTGAGCATTTGCTCCAAAGAAAGCCTAAGGCGTTGTCCGGCGGCCAGCGTCAGCGTGTTGCGCTGGGCCGTGCTATTGTCCGAAGCCCGAAGGTATTTTTGATGGACGAACCTCTGTCAAACCTGGACGCAAAGCTCAGGGTTCAGATGAGAACCGAAATCAGCAAGCTTCATCAGAGGCTTGAAACCACGTTTATTTACGTAACCCATGACCAGACAGAGGCAATGACAATGGGTACGCGTATCGTTGTTATGAAGGACGGTTTTATCCAGCAGGTTGACAATCCTCAGGTACTGTATGAAAACCCATGCAATATGTTTGTTGCAGGGTTTATCGGAAGTCCTCAGATTAACTTCTTTGATGCTTTGGTAATTAAAGAAGGCGGTGAATACCTGCTCAACTTCAACAATAAATATAAAATCAAAATACCCGCAGGCAGGGTTCCGCAGAATATCGACAATTATTTAGACAAGACGGTCGTTGCCGGCATCAGGCCCGAGCATGTCCGTGATGAAGAAGCATACTTGTCAACCATGCCCGACAGCACTGTGGAAGCGCATGTTGACGTTACGGAAATGATGGGCGCCGAAACATATCTTTATATAACTATTGAAAACGTACCTTTTACCGCAAGGGTAAACCCGCGTACAGTTGCAAAACCGGGTGATGACATAAAGGTTTGCTTCGACATGAACAAAATCCTGCTGTTTGATAAAGAAACCGAACTGACAATAAAATAAGGTTTTTAAAATTAAAATTTAATAATTTCAAGTTAAGGCATTTGGATCTACCAAATGCCTTTATAATTCGGAATATTTGTCAATAACCGGGGCAAACACCGTATAAGGTAATTAACATATCCCTCATTATGTTTTATGCATATTGAGGGATTTTTGTATCATTATTCATATTAAAGTTTGTTGGGAAATTGCCTGACAATACCGTTTGTCATCACATCGGCCATTTCCAAAGCCTGTTTTTCAATTTGATCAAATACCGAATTACTTTCCGCATATTTTCCGGTTAACATATCAACGGCTTCAGACTTAGTCATTGCCAAGTGTTTATGCAGCATTGCTTTCCAATCACGTTCCGACCAATAAGGATTAATACCGGCAAGGAATGCTGCAATTTCATCTGCATTAGCATACCATCTCTTTTCAGCATCTGCCGCGGCGGCATTATCACCTGCTTTGGCAGCCCTGACAAGCTCTGCGGCAATGACAAGATGGCTTGTAAACAAATCGGCAAACCTTGATGCGATTCTGTCTCCGTAAAAAAGCTTCAAAGCAGCTTTAAAATCCTTAGGATTTCGGAGAAGACGATTTGTAACAAAATCTACATCGGGCAGATTGAAAACTATGCTAAGAATAGTCAGCCTCGTCCAGAAAACGTGCTGCTCCCATAGCATTCGCAAGTGATTATTTAAATCCGCCTGTGCTTTTCTGATTGCATTAGGAGCGAAATGTACATTTGAATATCGGGACATATTTATCACAACCTTATTATCTTTTTTTATATAATATGATTACGCAAGCCTAAAAGTACCTGTGTGTTTCACATTTTTGTCCCAGGACTTGTGTAGGCCCGGTCCCTTCCATAAGGTTGTGTTAGCAGCCTTTTTATACTGTTTTCCGCCCTAAATGAATACCTTGTACGTGAATTGGCAATATCGGAATATTTAAGTTTTTTAAGTTTGCATGTTTTTCATTCGTTTTCTGTATTTTAAAGGTGTTTCATTATATCTTTGCTTAAATTTTCTCGAAAAATAAAACTGGTCGCAAAAACCAAGGTTTTCACTTATTTCATACAATGAATCATTACTTTTTATAAGCATTTTTTCAGCCGCGAAAAATATTAAATCGTCAATGTATTTTCCGATAGAAATTCCGGCTTCGCTTTTAAAGCTTTTGGACAGCTGGCTTTCCGATATGTACAGATGCCTTGCAATATCACGGCATCTTAGCTTTATAGACAAATTCCGCTCGATGTAATCCATTGCCGACTGTATCAAAGGCGTATAATTCAAATTTTCCTTGTTTAACGACAAACGCATTTGATCCAGACAGGATACAATGCATTTAAATATTTCTTTTTTTAATACCAAAGCGTCAATAAACTTTTTGCTTTTATAAAGGTTTTTAATATGTTTTATATACCCCGCATCCCGGGATAGATGGGCTATATTGCCGCAGCCGTGCATTAAATCATATTTATCGGGCCTGTATATATTAACATGAAAAAATACTTTTTGCATTTCCCCTTCGCACCAATAGCTGAATGTTAAGCCTGCCGGTATTAAATATATATTCCCGGCACGCATACGGATAATTGTGTTGCGATACTGCAAAAAGCCTTCCCCGGACTCAACAAAATACAACCTTGAATAGGGAGAGCAAACGTCGCTGCTTTTCCACGTTTTGTCGATAATTCCGTAGCCGCTGTCCGATATTTCAAAATCTATTTTGTTCATAACATTGCTTATGGTTTTGTTCTTTTTTATTTCCATACCGGAATCTCCATATTTTATATTTAAAAAAACATTTTATATTAAGCACATTTTTGATATGGTATTATTAATTAATATATATTTTAGCACACAAAAAATCAAAGTTCAATATTAAAAGAAAGAGGGAATTTTAATGTCAAGCTATAACGTAAAGAAAACGCCGGGCGACACCGGCTGGTTTACAAAAGACCGCTTCGGCATGTTTATTCATTTCGGCCTGTATGCAATGCCCGCGCGCCATGAATGGGTCAAATCAATGGAAAAAATTTCGGAAGAAAAATATGATGTTTATTTTAAGCATTTCAATCCTGATTTGTACGACCCGAAGGATTGGGCGCGCCAGGCAAAAGCCGCCGGGATGAAATATGCCGTTATGACCGCAAAACACCATGAAGGGTTTTGCCTTTTCGATTCAAAATACACCGACTACAAGTCGGTAAACACTCCGATAGGGCGTGACTTGCTTCGCGAATATGTGGACGCCTTCCGGGCGGAGGGCTTGCGCGTAGGCTTTTATTATTCTCTTATAGACTGGCATCATCCCGATTTTACAATAGACCGCAATCATCCCCGCAGGGACGACGAGAACGCGTTTGAGCAAAACAAAGACAGAGATATACGAAAATATGCCGAGTATATGCGCAATCAAGTAACAGAGCTTCTTACCAACTACGGTAAAATAGACATTATATGGTTTGATTTTTCGTACAGCAACCCCGATGTAAACGATAAACCCTGGATGAAGGGCAAAGGAAAAGACGACTGGGAAAGCGAAAAGCTTATCGAACTTGTACGCAAACTACAGCCGCATATTATAATTAACAACCGGACGGAAATCGAGCAGGACATTGTAACGCCCGAGCAGTACCAGCCCATGGATTGGCTCCGTGACCCCGCCACAAACGAATTGGTTTTGTGGGAAGCATGCCAAACCTTTTCCGGCTCCTGGGGCTACCACCGGGACGAGACAAGCTGGAAATCCCCCGAAACCCTTATAAATATGCTAATTAACACGGTTTGCAAAGGCGGCAATTTGCTTATGAACGTGGGCCCCACATCAAGAGGCTTTTTGGATTACCGGGCCGAGGCGGCGCTTAAAGTATATGCCGATTGGATGAAATACAACAGTCGCTCGATATACGGCTGCACCATGGCAGAGCCGGAATTTACCGAGCCGAGAGGCTGCCGTTTAACTCAAAGCGAAGACGGAAAACGCCTGTATGTCCACCTGATTGAGTACCCGTATAAATTCCTTGAGATGAAAGGCATGGCGGGCAAGGTTGAATATGCACAGTTTTTGCATGACGGCAGTGAAATATTATTCTCGGAAAAGGAAAGCAGGCATTTCAGCGCGGGCAGGACAAAAGCGGATGATTTGCTTATCCTTGAACTCCCCGACGTTAAACCGCCCGTTATCGTTCCTGTTGTTGAATTGTTTTTAAAAAGCTGAAAGATATTGTGTTCGGGTAGGCGGTACCCGAACACTTTTTTTACGCCCCAAAAAATTTTTTATATTGAAAAATTCTGCATACAGGTATATAATGGTATTTGGGTATTGCAAATCTCTTATGCCCGAATAAAACAGGGGGTGTATTTTTGAAAACAAAACCGTTTAAAGCCATGTTAAACTGGCTGAAAAATTTTCCCCGAAGGCTGTATGACGCCTTTTTGCGTTTTCCCGCAAGCTTTGTATGTACGATTGCGCTTTTTATCATATTAGATTTGCACGAGCATGCCGAGCTTTTTGACGAAAACGTATTTTTCCGTTTGGTATTTGTCCTTATCTTAGGTATTGTTATGTTTGCGGCGGCGCAGCTTGTAACAGAGTCGTTCGGCGCAAAAAAACGGCACTTTAGAATAATTGCCGGAGCCGTCGTTTATCTTATGCTCCAAGGATATTACTTTATTGCCGTCGGGGATAACGACAGGGGCACGGTACAATTTCTAATGCTGCTTGCCGCGGCATGCCTGTTTGCCGTAACTTCCCTCAACTTAAAAAACGGTGCCGGTTTTGAAAAAAACGCCTCGTTAATACTTGTGCGTATTGCCGCATCGGTATTTTTCTCATCCGTATTTTTTGTCGGATTGGTCGCCACTTTAGGCGGAATAGACCTGCTCCTTGCCGAAGTAGAATCAGAATGGTACATCGAGGCGGTTCAGGTTTGCTATATAATTTTTTTACCCGCCATGTTTTTTATCGGCGTACCGCAAAAGGATAACAATTCGGAGTATCCCAAGCCTTTAAAAGCGCTTTTTTCTTATGTTATACTGCCTATAATTATTGTTTTTACGGCGGTGCTTTATATATATTACATAAAACTTATCATCACCCGCTCCCTTCCTATAAGCGAAACGGGCGGCGTGTCTTTAGCGTTCCTGGCCGTTTGCATCCCGTCACTTATACTGATTACGCCGCTTGAAAATAAGCTTTCGGTTACGCTAAGAAAAATTATACCGTTTGTGCTGGTACCGGTAGTCATTGTATTGTTTGTTGCCGCGGGAAGGCAAATATTGCTGTTTGGCATAACCGTAACCCGCTATCTTGTTATAGCCGGAGGCATTGCCGCACTTGTCTGCATTTTTCTGATCAGAATCAAAAGCGGCAAACACCAGCGTATTGCCTGCCTTGTTATCGCAGCCGTGTGTATTGCATCCGCCATAGGCCCGCAAAGCGCTTATAATCTTGCCTCCGAAAGCCAGGCAAAAAGGCTGGAAGGCTATCTGACCAAAAACAATATGCTAAAGGACAATAACATTATACCAAATCCCGATATCCCGGACGAGGATAAAAAAGAAATTGTCGGGCTGATACAATATATTCAGTATAACGACCTTGACAAACCGGCATATTTTCCGGAAAACATTGCGGATTTAAATGATGTTTTGGGTTTTGACCCGCAAACAAGCATATACAAGCATTACAGAAGTGAAATCAATTACATCGGCGTGTCGGGTTACGATTATGTTTTGGAAGAAAACACAGGCGGCGGCTTTGTTATAGGCGAAAACGTTAAAATAGAGCGGCTGTCGAAAGACGGAATAACAATAAAGCAGGATGAAAAAAATATATGTGACATACAAATGAAGGATATAGCGGCGCAGATATACGAAAAAATCGACAAAGATAAAGAACTTCAGGATGCAAGCGCGCTGGAGTATTCTTATGAAAACGATTATATAAAGCTAAAATACCTGTTTAAAAGCATAGCTTTCAACAATAATGAATATAACTACGGCAGCTATACCGTTTTGCTGAAAATCAAATAAAAAAATGTAAACCGCAGGTAACCGAAGGCCGGGATGTTCCCCCCCCTTTCGGTTACCTGCAATTAAAATTTTAGCCTTTTACAAAGCCGGTATTATTTTTGACAAGCGGCCCGGCGACCATTCATCCTTTGAAAATGCGCGAAAACGAACGGTAAAGCTTGTCGGCCGGGGTTTTACCCTGTACTGCTCAAGGGTTTGCGGCCCGCAGCTTCCGCTACCCACGCCCGAAACCAAATGGTCAATGTTTAAAACTATTTCATCAATCCGTTTCAGTTCGTTTGTATGGGCCGCCTCGGTTAAATTCTCGTCCGTATAGTGCCTTGCGCTTGTATTAATCACGTCTTCGCCGTCAATTAGCAGGCCCGTCCCCCTGATATTCGTGAGTGCAACCCATCGTACATCCGTTTTGTTGCCGTTTTCCTGCGGCATTATATGATTTTCAAACTGCTCCTCCGCCTTCCCGCCGTAAAGCCCAACAAGCGCGCTTTCCTTACGGTCGCTGTAGCTCTCATGCGGCCCTCTGCCGTACCATTGCATATTATCAAAGCCTTTGTTCAGCATCAACTGCAGCCCTATTTTCGGAAGGTCGGGCAGCGGCTCGTTATATTTGATATTATTAGGCGTTACATCCGTTTTCAGCACTATATCGCCGCTGCCAAAAACGGTATAGGAGTATTTAACATCAAAGGCAGGCAGGAACGAAGGTGTTGCAAGGCTTGCGTTTATTTCAACAATACAATATTTTTCATTGACTTCTTTAAGCCCGGCATCCCGGACATAGTGCTTTAAATGGTCAAGGCCCGCCATCCTCCAGCTTTTTTCAATGTGTCCGCCGAATCCGCGGTCGTTATCCGTCGGCGCCCACCAAACGTTAAGGCGGGGCCCTTTGTTTATTATATCAGCGCCGTTATATGCAAGAGCTTTTACGGTGCCTTCAATCTTGCAGAAAAGCACGTTAAAGTTATGGCCTTTTACCTCAATCACGTGTTTCGATTCAGATGCTTGAATTTTTTCCATATCACCCAGCGACAGCTTTGATTTGGCCGCTTTAACCGGAAGCTTAATCTGTGAGCAGGCCACCTCATGGCCGCTTTTTGCCCATAGAGTATCTTTTTTCAGCCTGAAGCTGAAATTAATCATATACTCGCTGCCCCCTACAAGGTTTTCCCCGTTAAAAGGTATGGTAACTTCTTTGCTTTGGTGCGGTGGAACGTCTATATCTTCCAACAGTCCGCTTTCGATAATTTCACCCTCGCGGGTCAAAGCCCAAAAGCCCTGGAGATGGTTAAGCCCGATAATATCGTACCTGTTTGCAATTTTGACTTTGCCGTTTATAACGTCAACATCATCCGCATTCACGGGCTGGATGACTTTTTTATAATTAACAAGCCCCGTATGCGGCTTCCTGTCCGGAGTGCAAAGCCCGTCTATGCAAAAGTTTCCGGAATTGGGCCAGTCGCCGAAGTCGCCGCCGTATTTAAAGAATTCATTGCCCCTTTCATCAACCGCTCTCATGCCGTGGTCCGCCCATTCCCATACGCATCCCCCGATTAAGCGGTCGTACTTATAGAATAAATCCTGATAATCCTGCAGCGAGCCGGGACCGTTACCCATGGCGTGCGCGTATTCACACAAGAAAAACGGGCGGGGATCGTTTTCCCTTTCGCCAACCTCCTTGCAATAATCAACCGTAGAATACATCCTGCTGAATACATCCACATAATCCTCTTCCCCTGCCCTCTCGTAATGGACAGGACGGGTTGTATCCTTTGATTTAACCCATTTTGCCATGGCCCTGTGATTGCAGCCGCTTCCCGATTCGTTGCCGAGGGACCACATAATAATCGAAGGATGGTTTTTATCCCTTTCCACCATTCGCTCTATCCTGTCAATATAAAGCTTTTCCCAGGCGGGGTCATCGGAAATCCTGTTTATATCCCCGACATTCCCAGCCCCGTGCGTTTCAATATCCGTTTCGTCAATAACGTATAAACCGTAAACATCACATAAATCAAGCCAGCGCGGGTCGTTGGGGTAATGCGAGGTGCGGACGGTATTTATATTATACTGTTTCATAAGCGTAATGTCCTTAACCATTGCGTCAAGCGAAACGGTATAGCCCAAATCGGGGTTTGTGTCATGGCGGTTAACCCCCTTCAGCTTAACCTGTCTGCCGTTAACAAGCAGCATTGAATTTTTTATTTCAACCTGCCTGAATCCCACGTTAATGCAAGCCGCCTCAACTACCTCGCCTTTTTTAAGCTCTAACAAAAGGGAATACAGATTCGGGCTTTCCGCGCTCCATTTTTCGGGCGACAATATTTCCTTTGAAAAAAACGTTTCATTGCCTGCCTGCTTTTCTTCGGTATATATTACTTTTTTGTTTTTGTCAAGCAGTGTTGCCGATAATGTGCAATTGTTTTTCAATACCAGCTCGGCTTTTATATCAAGGATGCAATTGTTATAATCATCGTCAAAAGTCGTATTTACATGTATGTCCCTTATGCTGTCCTCACCCCGTGCCACAAGATAAACATCCCTGAAAATTCCGTTAAACCGCCACATGTCCTGTGCTTCAAGGTATGTTGAATATGACCACTGATAAACCTTGACGGCCAAAACATTTAGTCCCGTGTTAATATAAGGTGTAATATCAAATTCGCAGGGCAAATGGCTGCCCTGGCCATATCCTGCCAATTGCCCGTTTACCCATAAATGGAACGAGCTGCAAACCCCTTCAAACGCAATATTGACTTTTTTTCCGTCCCATTTTTCGGGTACGCAAAACTCTGTACGGTAGCACCCCGCAGCGTTTTCATACGGCACAAAGGGCGGGTTTACAGGAAACTGGTATCTTGTATTTTCGTAGTTTTTTATACCGTAGCCGAAAAACTGCCAGCAGCCCGGCACGGTTATATTATCCCAGCCGCTGACGTCATACTCCGGCTTTTCAAACCCTTCGGGCGAAAGCGCTTCGACCTCGCTGTAATAGAACTTCCACTCTCCGCTTAAAAGCTTAAATAAGCCGGACATACCCCTTTGCTGCGACAAGGCGCTTTCAGAATCGGAAAAAGGCAAAAAGGTGCTGTGCGACCGCACCCTTCCCCTGTGGATTACATTCATATTCTGCCAATCGGGCAATACTTTATCGGACATTGATAATTCCTCCTTGACTTACCGGTTATCGGCCTGATATAATTATATTATTATAATATCATAATACAATATACCGTTCAATAACATTATTTTGACGGTATATATAAATATATTGATATGGTGATGATTATGCAGGCAAAAAACTATTTCGCGATAATAACCCCGGAGGTAAAAGCGCTGCCCTTTTATGTTACAAGCATTGGTATAACCCAAAACGAAACTGAAATAATACGTAAAAACGGCATGGAAGATTATCAACTGTTGTATTGTGCCGGGGGCGAGGGCCGCGTATTAATAAGCGGCAAAGAAAAGGCAACAGGAAAAGGAACGGGTTTTTTTCTGCCCCCAAAAACACGCCACCATTATTTCGCAACAAAGCAGCCCTGGAAAACCCATTGGCTGACCTTTAACGGAAGCGGCGTCCAACAGGTTTTAAACACAGGCACCTGCACATTTAAAATAACAAATATGCAGCTTTTAGACAATTTATTTTTTGAAATACTAAGCTTGCCCCGGGATAATTCCTGGACGGAAAAAAGCACCGTTATGCTGTACTCGCTGCTGATAAATTTTAAAAAATACATTTCTGTCGACAATTCCCTCTCAATTCACGAAAAACGGCTTAGGCTTGCGCCTGTAATAGATTATATAAGTGAAAACTACGGCAGCGTCATTGAGCTTGAAGGGCTGTCCTCTTTAATTGGCGTTACCCCCGCTCATTTATGCAGGCTTTTCAAGGAATCTTACAGCATCCGGATTTTTGATTATATAACACGGCTCCGCCTTCAAAAAGCAAAGGAATTATTATTGTCAAAAAATAAAAAAAGCATTGCCGAAATAGGCAAAGCGACAGGCTACAGCAGCCCCAGCTATTTTTGTTCGTTATTTAAGAAATATGAGAATATAACCCCCGAATCATTTAAAAAAATGTATATGCAGTCGGGGAATTAAAAACGTTATTTATACCTAATTAAAAAATTATATATTTTTTCTGCGATTATGATGCATTCCTGAGCTTCTTCTTTTTCAACGTCCACAGGAATATCGGCAGGATACCTTGTTTCGACATAAAACTGATCTTTATACCTCAAACTATCACCCATAAAGCTAAATTCCCTCCTTTTGTATTTTATAGGCAAGGCTTGTCGAATCATTTATACATTCATTCCATTCCACCGGGGTATATAAAATTATATCAACCGGCTTTTCAGCATCAATTGTACAATACAGCTCCGTTGATAATTGCCTTTTGTTGTTTGTTTCCACCACTATACATAAATCAAAAATCAGAAAACAATATAACAAGCGCTTTCAAATTCAGATAAAATGTAATATAATATAACTAATGCCTGCTGAATAATTCGCTTCGCGAATTATTTCTATGGCAAAATCCATAGAAATCGTTGAAAATGGTGTAATAAGCCCATTTTCAACGATTCAGGCATTACCTGATGTCTCACTGAATTTTGCTCTTTTACAAAAAAGCAAAATCTAAGTGCAAGGTTTTTGAGACATTAAGCTCAAAAACCTTGCACTTAGATAATTCTAAAATGCCCTGTATGCCGCCTGCGGCGGGCATTTTAGAATTATTCAGTGGACATTAACTAATAACAAAACTGAAAGAAACAGAATTTCGGAGGTATAACTATGTTTTTTATAAGCATATTCGGAATTGAGCAAAGGGATAAAATTATTGCGGAAAGGCAAAATATAATCTGCCCCATATGCAATGCATACGGCCGCTATAACGTTATAAAGTCATATAACTATTTTCACGCGTTTTTTATACCCTTATGGCGGTGGAATGTCCGGTATTATATTCAATCCTATTGCTGCAAAAAGCAATGTGCCTTGGATAAGGACATCGGGCAGAAAATCGACAAAGGCGAACCGGTTGAAATATACAGTGAAAACATCCGATGCGGCGAGCATAACGGCCTTAATATCTGCCCACATTGCTCCTCGCATGTTGCCCCTGATTTCCAGTATTGCCCGTACTGCGGGAACAAAATATAAAACGGTTAAAATTTAAAGGAGGCTTGCTGTGAATAAGAAGACAGATTTTATAACAGGTATGCTGTTTGCAGTTGCTACTATAATATTTTTGGTATTATTTCTGACCAACGATATGTTTTTTAATTGGGCATTTGAAAGACATCATAACATATTAAGCTGGTATATAAGGCCTTTGTTTATAATACCAATGGTTATATTTGCATTTAAGAAAAGCTATACCGGTATATTCGCTTCAATATTTGCTTTGTTTACAAGTATGTTCTGGTTCCCCGCTCCGGCCGCAAGCAGTCCTCAGGTCTTAGAATTTTTAGATTTTGAAATGAATTATCTTAAGAGTGCATGGACTGCTTCTAAAATAGTGATGAGTTTGGCTGTACCCCTGTTTTTCTTTATGCTTCTTACGGCAGCATGGAAAAGAAACTGGAAATGGCTTTTAGGTACCATCATATGTGCAGCTGTGCTGAAATCTATTTGGAGTATTGCATTTAGCGGCGAAGCAGGCATGTCTGTTCTAAAACCGGCATTATTTGGCTTGATTATTTGTATATGTGGATTAAGCTATTTTTTAAAGAAGCGCAGCCGAACGGATAAAAGCTAAAATCGTCTTTCCAAAAGATTGCCACTGTTAGGCATAAGGGAGTTGAACCCTATATGCCCTGCCCTTGTTAAATTTTCGTCCTTCC
>LVAX01000002.1 GCA_001604215.1 Clostridiales bacterium Firm_18 | reverse complement strand
TCCTGCTCAGCCGTCAGAACCTCGCGCCGCAGGAGAGAACTGATGAACAGCTTTCCCAGATTTCCAAGGGTGCGTATGTTCTCTACCAATCTGCAGATAAACCAGAAGTAATACTCATCGGAACCGGCAGTGAAGTCTCCCTCGCCCTTGAAGCAGGCAAGAAGCTTGCTTCTGAAGGGAAGGCCGTTCGTGTTGTCTCCATGCCCTCTCCCGAGGTCTTCGAGCAGCAGGATGCCGCCTACAAGGAAGCCGTACTTCCTGCATCAGTAAAAGCCCGTGTAGCCGTAGAGGCCGCTTGGACTGATTACTGGTACAAGTATGTCGGCCTTGACGGCAAGGTGATCGGCATGCACAGCTTTGGGGAGTCAGGCCCTGCCGAGAAGCTCTATGAGTACTTCGGCATCACCGCAGACAAGGTATATGAGGCAGCTGCTTCCTTGGTGAAATAAGCAGAAAACAAAGACAAAAAATCAGCCCGCTTTCCCCAAAGGGAGGCGGGCTGTTTCAATGGAATGCATTTTATACCTATGAAATACAATCTGAGAATAATGGCTCTTGCGTACAGAATTTTCTTAACATCAAAGGGAATTTCCTTGAAAAGCAACATGTGAGCTGATAGTCTGAGTGAAAGGTTGGGTATGGAAAAAATCACTCGAAGCTATACGGACATGACTATTAAGAGACTATTCGCACTTTCGGGGAATCAATGTTCTTTTCCTGGATGTACGGTACAAATGGTGAATCCAGACAATGCTGCAAACTCATGTATTTGCCACATAGAAGCATTAAACTCAGATGGACCAAGGTATAACCCAACACTTACTCCCACTGAAAGAAATAGCTACAATAATCTTATTCTTCTCTGTCACCGGCATCATGATGAAATTGATAGAAATCCTGAAGAGTATACAGTTGCCTTTCTTAAGGAGATGAAACAAGCACACGAGGGTGAACAAATGAATATCCGTCTCATAGAAAGACCCTCGATGTTAAGTAATGCTATTAATGCTATCGCCTCGCTTGATTTTTCTAACAGCCGGTGGGACTCAAGCAATGCCCCATATGCGCCTGAAGATAAGATCAAGTACAATGAGCTGAAGACAAGCGTGCCAATAATACATGAATACAAAGCCTACCATGGGAAGATTAATCAGTTGTATGATGAACTGGATGCAAATGGATCGATAAAGAAGAGTAGGCTGTTGCAAAATATTCGGGAAATCTATCTCAAAGTAAAAGGACAGTATGTGCAGGGGCGGATTGAACAAGAGCTAGAAATTATTCGGAATAACGCTGATACTATCTATGAGGATGTGTTTTCAGAGATCTGTTCTCGGTCAGAAAACACTCAGTACTGGCAGGAAGACCTGCTCTTTGCAGCCCAGCTGATAATGGTTGATGCCTTTATTCGATGTAAAATTTTGGAGGAGCCGAAGTAATGCTGTTGTCAAGGGATACGAACCCCAAGAATGATGTGTACTATCTTGGTGCTCAAATTCTAAAGCTACTGCAGGCACATGATGTCAAGGAATATGCATTTTTGGATTTGTATCAAGAATGCAAGGATACAACCGGTAGTTCCTACAATCTTTTCTCGCTTGCAATTACTTGGTTGTTTCTCTTGGGAGTCGTCTCGCTTTCCAAAAAAGGAAGTATTATTGCATGTTCTTAAAAAACCTAATAATCAAGAATGACGACATCATAATCCGGGATATCGAATTCAAAAAAGGAATAAACCTCATTGTAGATGAGACATCCTCATCCGACCGGAAGTCATCGGGAAACAGCGTAGGGAAAACCACTGTTTTACGTTTGATTGACTACTGTCTCGATGGCGATGGCAAGAATATTTATATGGACCCGGAGTTCAAAACGACGAACTCCAACGTAGAATCGTTTCTCAAGGATAATAATGTCAGCGTCCTCCTCACCTTGATTGAGGATATTGACGATAAGACTTCACCGACCATTGAAATAGAGAGAAACTTTCTTGCCCGCTCACGGAAGGTGCAGAGCATTAATGGTATACAATACAACATCAGCGATTTCTCCAAAGAACTCAAGCGATTGATTTTCAAGACGGATTCTGAGCATCCCTCATTCAGACAACTGATTTCAAAGAACATACGAGATGAGAAACATAAACTGGTTAATACCATTCGTGTACTAGCCCCCAATGTTGTCACAGACAGTGTCTATGAAACCCTACATCTTTTTTGGCTTGGCATTGATATCAACCAATCAAAGGATAAACTAACAAGAGACAAGAATCTTGAGGAAAGGCTCCAGACTCGCTTAAGGAGAGAGAGTAATCTGCCTCAAATAAGACAATCATTGATTGTTGTGAATAATCGAATTGCTGAATTGGAACGAAAGAAGGATTCTTTTAATCTTAACGAGGAATATGAATCTGATTTGGCGGAGTTAAACCAAATTCGCCAAAAGATCACTATGACTTCGAGCAGAATATCTAGATTGGAGCTGCGAAAGGAGTTAATCAATGAAAGTAAGGAGAACTTGGAAAGAGACGTTGCTGATATTGACATTGCCCAAATCGGCAAACTCTATGAGCAGGCTAAAGTCCTCATTCCAAATCTTCAGAAAACATTCAGTGAAACGGTACATTTTTATAATACAATGATAGGAAAGAATATTGAATTTATCACCGAAGAATTGCCGGCATTGAGCGAAGAGCTGAAAAGTCTGGGAAGTCAGTTGCAGCACCTCTTGAAGTACGAGAAAATCCTCACAAGTAAGATACGGAAGAAAGGTGCAATAGATGAATTAAATGATATAATTACAGAAATTACTGATTTTTATGAAAAGAAAGGCAATCTCGAAGAACAGAAGAAAACGTGGGAAACAAGCCAACAGAATCTGCGGATGATTGAAGAAAAATTGGCAGGTATTAATGATGAGATTGGAGCAAAAGACACATTGATCCAAGAGCGAATCAGTCAGTTCAATAGGTTTTTCTCAGATATTTCTGAACGCTTGGATGGGAAGCTTTCAATACTCTCTACGGAGAATCGAGAGGGAATATATCGATTCTCTGTCAGTAATATTGAAGGAAATCCCGGAACTGGCAGCAAAAAGAGTCAAATGGCTTCATTTGATTTGGCATATATCAAGTTTGCAGATAGCCTTGATATTCCTTGTTTACATTTCATTCTACAGGACCAAATAGAAAATGTTCACTCGAATCAGATTACTAACTTGCTTACAGAAATTGTATCCGAGGTTCATTGCCAATATGTTCTACCTGTGTTGAGGGACAAGCTGCCTTCGGATATCGATATTGACTCATTGGAGGTTCTCTCATTGTCTCAGAAGGATAGACTGTTTCGAATATGAGATCTTGGGAGAGTTCGGTTGTGCCATGTAGTAATCTGATGTGAGCTCCTTTTGGCATTTCTAAGCTTCTGAAGTGTATTTTTATGTTTCAAATAGATGGTTGAGGCAGCTGCTTCCTTGATCAAATAAGGATTTGTTAATAAATTATTCCTTTATTTATAGCTATTTTATACCTGTTGTGGTATACTATCTGCATGATAGATGAAGCGACCAAGAACAGGATATCCAAGG
>LVAX01000001.1 GCA_001604215.1 Clostridiales bacterium Firm_18 | reverse complement strand
TTCTACAAGGCAGACTGCGCATGCTTTGGCAGAAGTTCACGGCATAAACATCTCACATACAATGGTAGCCAACTATGCTATGACTGCTGCTGCAGTTATAAAGCCTTTTACTGATACTTTTGACTATAAGCCTTCCAACATTCTTGCTGCTGATGAAACCTATATTAAGGTAAAAGGCTTAAAGCATTACGTTTGGATCATCATGGATGCTTGTAAAAAATCCATCTTGGGTTATCAGGTTTCTGATACACGTGCCGTAGGTCCGTGTATTCTTGCCATGCGCATGGCTTTTAAAAAATTCAAGGAATTCCCCAATAAAGCTCTAAAGTTTATTGCAGATGGCTATAGTGCTTATCCTCTTGCTGCTCAGCAATGCAAACTAGTAAATGGATGGGACTTTGATGTTACCCAAGTCATCGGTCTTACCAATGATGATGCTGTATCCTCTGAATTCCGTTGGGTGAAGCAAGTAGTAGAACGACTTAACCGCACCTTCAAATACTCTTACCGTGTCACCTGCGGCTATGGTAGCGAAAATGGTGCTCTTTATGGCGTTTCCCTTTGGGTTGCTTATTATAATTTCCTTCGACCTCATCCATATAACTACTGGAAACCACTAAATGAATTAGACATTTTAACTAATGCAGGTAACATGCCTGCTAAGTGGCAGTTGCTTATTTATCTTGGTCAACAGACAATACTAAATATGCAGAAAAAGTAGATGGTTTAGCTTTTATCTGTTTTTAGATTCTTGAGCCTGAGGCAACTTACTAGCCAGCCCGAAGGGACTTGCCCTTGACTGGGTGAAGAAAACAATGCTACAATGCTGTGAATACGACGGTTACAACTATCTGTTTTTGAGTTCCATCACCGTCGGCAATATCTTCAGAGCATTGTTTGCTTTGCCCTGTCAAGGGTGGCGGTCGACATCCACTACCTAACTTTCGAGGATTTTTCACTTTTCAAGGAGCGATAAAGCTCATTTTTTCATAAAGCTGTTTTTCATATCTCACTTTACACTATCTCGGATGTGATAGTAAGTATAATACATCACACTCTAAAGAATATTGCATACTGTTTTAATGAATGCGATGCTTATAAAGTCAGAGTAATTTCTTTGTTTGTGTGTATTATATCACGTTGTAAAAATAAAAGTCAATTGAAAAAGAGCAACATCAACAATTGACCCAAAATGGCAAAAAATTGCCTGTTAATATCAAATAATTGACGTTGCGGCATCTCAAATACAGTAATTCCTTTGTTTGTACTTGTTATGTCACGCTGAAAAATAAAAGCTAAAAATCGATTAAATAAGAGAAACATCAACTATTGATCCAAAATGGCAACAAATTGACCTTGATATCAAATAATTGCCGTTGCGGCACCTTGGATACAGAGATATAATATGTGTGTAAGAACTTGTATAATGACACAACGTATAAGGGGAGATAAAATGTGAACAGTACAAAAAAGAACGGTACAACGGCACAAATAGCAGGCGACCGTAGTCACATCAATTACATACGCATCAAAAAGAGAATGGGTGCAACGGCGCAGATAGTGCGTGACCGTCAGCTATATTATATGTTGATACCCTTTTTCATATGGTATATACTAATGTATTATATGCCGATGTATGGAATACAAATTGCATTTAAGGATTATAAACCGCTTAGGGGGATAACTGCAAGTGAATGGGTGGGAATAAAACATTTTATAAATTTTTTCCAAAGTCCATATTGTTGGCGTGTAATAAGAAATACCATATTGATAAACATTTATAGCATAATAACTGTATTTCCTTTAACAATAGTGTTTGCACTGCTACTCAATGAGCTGCGCAGCAAGAAATTCAAAACAATTGTTCAAACGGCATCATATTTGCCGCATTTTATTTCAACGGTTATCGTTGTAGGTCTGGTAATTTCCCTTCTTTCACCGACGACCGGCATTATAAACATGGCACGAGATATATTCGGAGCGGAGCGAATTTACTTTTTAGCAAAGCCGGAATATTTCAGAACAATATATATTGCTATGGGCGGCTGGCAGGGAATAGGCTTTGGGGCAATAATATACACGTCAGCACTGTGCTCTATAGACGGTTGTCTGTATGAGGCTGCTCGAATAGACGGAGCAGGACGTTTCAAACAATTTTTACACGTAACAATTCCCGGGATAATGCCGACGATAGCAATAATGCTTATATTGAAAGTTGGCAGCATTATGAGCTTAGGTATGGAATCAATAATCCTTTTGTATCAGCCTATTACATATGAAACAGCTGATGTAATAAGCTCATTTGTGTACCGCATTGGGCTTGAGAGTGCTAATCCACAGTATTCATTTGCGGCGGCAGTTGGTTTGTTTGAAGGAGTTGTATCTTTAATGCTTGTACTGCTTGCAAACAAATTTTCAAAGGCTGTTACCGAAACAAGCTTATTCTAAAGGAGGCATTAACAGGATGATAAAACGAAAACCGTCTGAGGTAGTGTTTGATACATGTAATATGATTTTAATGGTACTTGTAATAATTGTATCGATATATCCGCTGTGGTACGTAACAATAGCATCTTTTAGCAGTACATCGGCAGTGAGCAGCGGAAAGGTGCTGCTTGTGCCGGTGGAATTTACGCTAGACGCTTTTAAGCAAATGTGGAGCTATGACGATTATGCAATATGGCGCTCTTACGGTAATACAATTTTATATTCCGTAGGTGGAACGGCATTAAGCATGGTGCTTACGATTTTAGGGGCATATCCTCTATCAAAAAAATATCTGAAAGGAAAAAAGTTTCTTACTTGGCTTATCCTTATAACGATGTGGTTCGGGCCGGGCATGATGCCCAATTATATTAATTTAAGGAATTTGCATCTTTTGGATTCAAGAATAGCTATATTTTTAATTGGTTGTATATCCACATTCAATGTTGTGCTTATGCGAACGTTTTTTGAATCAATTCCCGATTCCCTTGAGGAGTCTGCCAAATTAGATGGTGCAAGCCATTTTAGAATAATGCGGGATATATTCATTCCGCTGTCTGTTCCGGCAATTATGACTATTTCGCTGTACTACTTTGTAGGGCGTTGGAACTCGTTCTTTTGGGCAATGCTTTTGTTGAAAGACAAAGCAAAGATACCACTGCAGGTTGTACTTAAAAAGCTTGTCGTAGAAATGAACGCGAACAACAGTCAGGCGGGTATGATAGATTATACGACAACATCACGCGAAACAATGATATACGCGACAATGGTAATAGCGGTTATGCCTATGATAATATTATATCCATTTATACAGAAGTATTTTGTAAAGGGAATAATGGTAGGTGCAATAAAAGGGTAAAATATTTTATAATGTAAAAAGAAAGGAAGGATTTTAAGTGAACTTCAAAAAAATCACCTCATTGGTTATTGCAACGGCAATAACTGCCGCACTTATTTCCGGGTGTAGGGGCACAACGACCTCCAATATAGAAACACCGGAGGAGCTTACCATACATATGCACTTTTTTGATTATTGTGTATATGATGAGGATTGGCCGATATTCCAGAAAGCGGCGGAGATTACAGGAATCAAGCTTAGAGGTACGGTTTCAGAAACAATATCGAACAGCGGTCAGGCATACAGTACAATGCTTGTCGAGAACACCTTGCCCGATATTATTCACTACACAACGCCATCTCTGACGACACTTGCGAAGGACGGAGGCTTAATTCCTCTTGATGACTTAATTGACAAGTATGCACCTAACATAAAGAAATTTTTTGAGGAATGTGCGGTAGCAAGATTGGCGGCTACTGCGCCGGACGGTCATATTTACTTTATTCCGGGTTCGCTTTCCGGAGTAGATGAAAATGCAATTCCAGCTATGGGGTGGTTTATACGCCAGGATTGGCTTGACAAATTAGGTCTTAAGCGTCCAACTACGGTACAAGAGCTTCATGATGTACTGCTCGCATTTAAGCAGCGCGACCCCAACGGAAACGGGGAGGCGGACGAAATACCGCTTTTTAAAAGAGCAGGCGGAATTTCTGACATACTTCAGCTGTTTGATGCAGATAATGGGTGGAGACTTAATAAGGATGGAAAGCTCGTTTTCGGACAGACAGAGGAAGCGTATAAAAACGCCATGAGGGAGCTTGCAAAATGGTATAAAGAGGGCATTATCGATCCCGAAATATTTTCAAGAGGCTCTCAGGCGCGGGATCAGCTTTTAAGCACCGATAAAGGTGGCTGTACGCACGATTGGTTTTCTTCAACAGCAAGTTATAATGATAAGTATGCCGAAACTGTACCGGGGTTGAACTTTATTCCAATTACACCGCCGGCAGATATAAACGGAGTAATAAAAGAGACAACGGTAAGAGGATTGACGCACGGTTTGGCGTGGGGGATTTCAAAGGACAATAAATACCCGGAAGCTACAATTAAATACTTTGATTTCTGGTTGAGTGAGGAAGGCAGAACACTCAATGGTTATGGTGTAGAGGGCTTGCATTATAATGTGGTTGACGGCGAAAAGGTGTTTACCAACACAGTGCTCAGCGCAAAAGAGGGTATTCCTACATATATGAGAAATCAAGGACAGGTTGAAATAGGAACGGTAGGTTCGCTTGCTACCGAATTGGCTGGTATGAATGAAATCGCTCTAAAAGGCTTTAATGAATACCGCAACAACAAATATGGCGTTCCACCGGTCCCCCCTTTCAACTTAAACGAAGAAGAAAACGAAATTAAAAACCAATATTACACAAACCTTACAACCTTTATGAATGAACAGCAGCAAAAATGGCTTATGGGGGTAGAAACTGTTGACGCAACATGGGATAAATATATTGAAACAATAACAAATATGAATTATTACGAAATTGAAAAGATTTATAACGATGCTTATAACAGAATAAAATAGCGCAAAGGGATAATTAATTTAAGGAGGAAATAATATGAAAATCAAAAAGTTTTTATGTGTTACTCTAACCCTGGCAATTCTTATGAGCATAGGCTCATTCAGCACTCAGGCAAGTGGTATTCTTTCAATATCGTATTCCGTTGACGGTGGCACTAACTTTATTCCATTGACCGGTTTTGGTGTTGGTACTTACGAGTATTCCGTTGACCTTGCAGACAATATACCTTATGTGATATTAAGTGCTACTGCCGACGATGGCACTATAACCTATAAGGTTGTTGATGATTACGATTCGACAAAGTATCGTCATGGGGGCTTTAGGTATCAGCCGTTTAACAGCAGTTCGCAGACGCAGTACACATTAGAGAGAGAAGCCGATAACGGCATGATTCCTATTAAAAATGAAATTGCAACAGGTAAGGTTGTATATACCGCTTCTGACAGCAATATTTCAACCTACAGCATAACCTTTAAGTCGAAACAGCCGCGTATTACAGCTTTTACTCAGTCATCAGATTTCACAGATGGAAGCGTCACCTTTATTGGCGGCGGTGCGGTTGCAAACGATAACGGCACTATATTGGATTCGTCTGCATCGGCAGATAGAATGTATGCACTGGCAAACGTGTCGTCTGCGCTTGTCGGCTCAAGTATGTTTGTGTTGCCGTGGAACAGTATGTCTTACGAAACCAGTACGGCTGTTACAGAAAAAGACTGTGAGTTCTTTTCCTTCGTTGCAGATACTGATTGTACGGTAACTGTACTTCTCGCACAACCGGCAGACCCGCTTTCAGAATATGCGGGTTGGACATGTGTAAACAGCGGAACACAAGCAGACGGCATAACATCTATGGTTTCACCGCGTAATAAAAACAACTATACCAATACTGATTATTTTGCTATGGCATATAAGTGGATTTGCGGCAATGCAGAAAGAAACGCATACAGAACAGCTTCGCCCGGCATAAATGGCGGTGAGCTTACTAATGATACTCATGTCAAAGCAGGCGTGAAGCTTACCTATGCTTATTCAAAAAACTTTTCAGCAGGGGAAAAAATCCGTATTTTTAACCCGGGCTGTATGACAACAGATGAAACAACAGCTTTAATGCCTGTTATGGTACAGTGGAACAACACGGACGAAATAGCAGAGCCCCAAGGACTTGAAATATCATATTCTGCCGATAACGAAACATATACAAATATTCCGCTTTCAAGCTTTGTTAGCAGTGTTGTTACTATAGTACTTCCGGCAAATACTTATCAAGTATATGTAAATGTGCAAATACCGGATGACCATTCTGTTTTTATCGGCGAAAGAAATGAAGTTTTTTCTAAATCTACGTTATTAGGTAGTTTTGGAGTCTCAGGCTTAAACTCAGGTTCAAGCAATCAGTACGAGATGGAGCAAGAGGTTGCACCCACAACGCCAGCACCTTTGAAGCTTGAAACAGGGCGTGTAACGGTAAAATATAGAGCACCAGGGCAAACAACAGACACACTATATAAAATAAGATTTCAATCACAACAGCCGCGGCTTACAGCCTTTTCCAGAAAATTGACCAATGTTGGCTCAAATAAGATCAATGTAATAAGCGGAGCGGCTGTTAACAACGACAATAAGTCAATTCTCGATACAAACGTAAATTCTCAAAACAGAATGTGGACACTTGCCAATGTGTCGAAGGCGTTTGAGAACGCAAGCTTGATTATGCTGCCATGGACCAATGCGCTGAATAATGCAAACGATGTGGCAACATACCCGAATTTCGTTGATTTCAAGGCTGACACCGATTGTACAGTTTATGTACTTCTTGACAGACCTGCTGCCCCCTCATCAGTATACGCTACTGATTGGACGTGTGTAAATAACGGTATTATCCCCGAAAGGCTTCAGGGTACTGATAGGTATAATATCCCCAGAAACGTAAATAACTTTTCCGAAACCGATTATTTCGCTATGGGATATAAATGGGTGACTAATGATAGTACGGGGAATACTACGGGCAATAACATATATCGTATGGACAATCCGGGAGTATTTGGCTCAATGAGCGGCTCTGATCATGTGAAGGGCGTCGCATTGTTCTCATATGTCTATGCAAAGGATTTTAAAGCGGAGGAATTGGTATCAATAGTAAATCCCGGCAGTATGGATCCTGAGGTAGAAACATCATCACTTATGCCGGTAATGGTTAAATGGCACTTGCCCGAACCGACTGTTACAGTAACAGATCTTTCTGCATCATCAACATCAAACAAAACATCGGTTACGGCAACGAATATCGTAGTAAAATCGTCGCCAAATCAGACTTGCGATTATGAAGCAATTGCTGCTATTTACAGTGACAGCACATGTAATGAACTGATTGATGTTGCAGTGGGCAGATTTACCGAGGGCGAAACAACACTAACCTTTAATAATGCTGATTATGGCGAAGATGCATACGTTCAGTTCTTTGTGTGGAAGCTTGATGCCTTAGAGCCACGCACCGATAAAACGTCACGGCTGCTAAGTGCGATTCTTAATTAGCAATAATCAGTATAGGTACAAATTATAAAGCAAAAACAGAAGGGAAGATATAATATGTTTAAACTTAAAAGGCTGTTGTCAATGGTTCTTTCGCTTGCGATGCTTTTCACCCTTGCGGATATGCTGCCGCAGAACAATATCATCGCACAGGCAGCAATAAGCTCGCCATACACAACGCCAAGCGTTACACCGCCTTCAAATACACACCCGCGTGTATTATTCAGAAGTGCTGATGTCGCTTCGATACAAGCCAATCTGTCCGCCGAGCAAAACTCGGCGGCAAGAAACAGATTGAATTCGTTGGCGGCAATGGCGATGGAGGATTCCTTTACGGGCGAGTCCGGGTTAAATAAAATTGAAGCGGCGGCTTTTGATTATGTGATAAACAATAAGCCGGCAAGCGGAGCTAAAGCGGTTACTCTTTTGCTGACTTATCTTGAGAAGTACTGCTCGGATGTCGCATCCGGCAGCATCACAGGTGATCAGACGCGCGCCGGCGGATTGGTAATTTATACTGCGTCGGAGATTTACGATTGGTGTTACAGTCTGTTTACTCCGGCTCAGAGAAATACTGTTATTTCATATTGCGAAACAATAGCGGGCTGGTTAGAGATAGGCTACCCTCCCACCGGTCTTTCCGCAACTACCGGTCACGGCAGTGAGGCACAGCTTTTAAGAGACCTGTTAGCGTTTGCCATTGCCGTTTATGATGAGCGTCCCGATATATGGAACGCTGTAGGCGGCAGATTTTATCAGGAATATGTTCCTGCAAGGGAATATTTCAATACGGCAAATTATAATCTTGAGGGCGACAGCTACGGTCTGTACCGTCATATGTGGGACAGCTGGGCAAGCCTTCTTATTACAGGAATGGGTGCTTCTGCACCGTATAACAGTGCAAATCTTTATCAGACTGCATACGGTATGCTTTATATGCGCCGCCCGGACGGACAATATATGCGTGACGGCGATACATACCTTGATGATACCGAGGATATGTGGTCCTATTGGGGGGGAAACTCTCAGGCATATTTATTGGACTCTGCAATCGGAGATGATCCCTACCTAAAAAGTGAATATGCAAGAATGGTTAAAAATTTCGGCAGTTTCTATTATGACACACCAATTATGCTGTTAATTGTCAATAATCCGGAGCTTGCCCCTAAGCCGATATCCAATCTGCCGCTTAGCCGCTATTTTGGTTCGCCGGTAGGAATGAGCCTTGCAAGGACAGGCTGGCAGGATGGAGCCGATTCACCGGCGGTTGTTGCACAGATGAAGGTGGGCGAGGTAAATCTTAATAACCATCAGCATCTTGACGCAGGACATTTTCAGATATATTATAAAGGTATTTTAGCAAGTGATTCCGGTGTTTATCAGGGACTTAGAAACGACAAGTCAGAAGGCGGAACAGCATACGGCTCGGAACATTACAATATGTATATGTCCAAATCCGTTGCACACAACACAATGTTGGTGTACGATCCGGACGAATATTCTGTAAATACAGGGTTTCCGTATTATGAAAGTGTATCAACTAACAGAAAATATACGCGTGACGGAGGGCAGAGAACGCCATATAACGGCCATGCACCTGAGACGGTAAGCGGAATTCAGTCAAATTCTAAGGTTGCAACCGTTGCGGCGCAGGAAATTGACCCGATAACGCCAAATGCACCATCATATACATACTTAAAGGGCGACTTAACGGATGCTTATTCAAGTAAAGTAAGCGATTATAAACGTTCATTTATGTTTTTAAACCTTTTTGATGAAGAGGTTCCTGGTGCGATGATAGTATTTGACAAGGTTACTTCGTCAAATGCAAGCTTCAAAAAATCATGGCTTCTGCATGGTCTTGAGGAGCCTACAATAAACGGTACAAAAACTGTATTTTCAAGAACATATGCCGATGATAAAAATGCGTATAACGGAAAAATGACAGTTAATACACTTTTGCCTACTAACCCTAACATAACAAAGGTTGGCGCAAACAACAAGTATTCAATAGTTAATGGAAGATATGACAATGGCAAGGACTGGACAGGTCTGCCTGCCAATTCACCAACAGATGAAGGAAATACCTGGAGAATTGAAGTTTCACCGTCCACCAATAGTGCTACCGATTATTTTTTAAATGTCATTCAGGTTAGCGATAACGACAAAAGTAATTATCTGCCTACTTCAATGATAGACACACCGCTTGTTTACGGTGCGCAAATCAGCGACCGTGTTGTTACATTCTCAAAATCAGGCGGAAAAATTTCGTCTACTACTGCATTTACGGCAGCAGGAAGCGGAACGCGTAAATATACAATGTGTGATATGCAAGCGGGTACATGGGCGGTTACAACTGCCAGCGGAACGCAAAATGTTGTTGCATCGTCAGATGGCGGAGTGCTTTCTTTCACTGCAAGTGCAGGCTCTGTAAGTGCGACATATGTAGGCTCATCCGGTACTCCTGTAGCATACAACCCTACAAACACATCAAACGATTACTACAGCACACGTATCAACAATAAATTTGTGTATAATAAAAATACACCCAGAAAGGAAAGTGGATATTTTGTTATGCCTCTTTCCACCATCTCAAAACACTTTAATTTAAGTGTTACAAGAAATAATGACACATTAAATGTAGCCGCCGGGACGCTTACGGCAACTATGAATCTTGGCTCTAAATCTGTCACCACCAATCATCCTTCTGTGGGAGGAACAGAGCTTGGGGTTGAGGTATTTGAGGAGAACGGAGAGATTATGGTTCAGCCTGATGGCTTTGTACAGCTGTTTGGAGGCAATATAAATATGGACGAATTGTCTCATACCGCATATATTGTAACGCCTACTGCTCAGGCAAGCAATAATCTTGCCATATCCTATTCCGTGGATGGCGGAACAACCTTTACGCCGCTGCCCGATTTTCAGTATTTTATCAGCAATTATACCGTCGAGCTTGCGGACAATGTACCATATGTTATACTTAAGGCTACTGCCGACAATGGCTCGTCCGTTTATAAGGTAGTTGACGATTACGATTCGACAAAGTATCGTCATGGGGGCTTTAGGTATCAGCCGTTTAACGGAAATGCCAAGACGCAGTACACATTAGAGAGAGAAGCCGATAACGGCATGATTCCCATTAAAAATGAAAGAGGAACAGGGAAGGTTGTATATACAGACGCTAATAGCAATATTTCGACCTACAGTATAACCTTTAAATCAAAACAGCCACGTATTACAGCATTTACTCAGTCATCAGATTTCACAGATGGGAACGTCACCTTTATTGGCGGCGGTGCGGTTGCAAACGATAACGGCACTATTTTGGATTCGGCTGCATCGGCGGAAAGAATGTACGCTTTGGCAAACGTGTCGTCTGCACTTGTAGGTTCAAGTATGTTTGTGCTGCCGTGGAACAGTATGTCTTCCGAAACAAGCACTGCTGTAACGGAAAAGGACTGTGAGTTTTTCTCATTCGTGGCAGATACCGACTGCACGGTGGTAGTTATGCTTGCTCAACCTGCAGACCCACTTTCGGAATATGCGGGCTGGACATGTGTAAACAGCGGAACACAAGCAGATGGAATAACATCTATGGTTTCTCCGCGTAATAAAAACAACTATACCAATACTGATTATTTTGCTATGGCATATAAGTGGATTTGCGGAAATCAAACCACAAACGAGTACAGGGTATCCTCTCCCGGGATAAACAAAGGTGAGCTTACTAACAATACCCATGTTAAAGCAGGCGTAAAGCTTGCATATGCGTATTCAAAGAGCTTTACGGCAGGGGAAAAAATAAAAATTTATAACCCGGGTTGTATGACTACTGATGAAACAACAGCCTTAATGCCCGTTATGGTACAGTGGAACAACACGCACGAAATAGCAGAGCCCCAAGGACTTGAAATATCATATTCGATTGATAATGAAACATATACGAATATTCCGCTTTCAATCTTTGGTTCAGATGGCTATGGTGTTGTAGAGCTTCCGGACAATGTTTTTCAAGTATATGTAAATGCTCAAATTCCGGATGAACATTCTATTTTTATCGGCGAAAGAAATGAAGCTTTTGTTACTTCCGGGCACTTGCTTGGCAGCTTTAAAACCGTATCCTTAAACAGAGGCTCAAGCAGGCAGTACGAGATGGAGCAAGAGGTTGCGCCCACAACGCCTGCACCTGTTAAGCTGGAAAGAGGGCGTGTAACAGTAAAATATACTGCTCCGGGACAACCGGAGAAACAATATAAAATAAGATTTTATTCAAAACAGCCGCGAGTAACAGCCTATTCCAGAAAACCGAGCGGAGATTGGGGCAAAATAAATTTCATAAGCGGTGCGGCTGTTAACAACGACAATAAGTCAATTCTCGATACAAACGTATATTCTCAAAACAGAATGTGGACACTTGCCAATGTGTCGAAGGCGTTTGAGAACGCAAGCTTGATTATGCTGCCATGGGCCGATACGCTGGATACTGTAAATGATGTGGCAACATACCCGAATTTCGTTGATTTCAAGGCTGACACCGATTGTACAGTTTATGTACTTCTTGACAGACCTGCTGACCCCTCATCAGTTTATGCCACTGGTTGGACGTGTGTGAATAACGGTATTATTCCCGAAAGGCTTCAGGGTACTGGTAGGTATAATATCCCCAGAAACGTAAATAACTTTTCCGAAACCGATTATTTCGCTATGGGATATAAATGGGTGACTAATGATAGTACGGGGAGTACTACGGGCAATAACATATATCGTATGGACAATCCGGGAGTATTTGGCTCAATGAGCGGCTCTGATCATGTGAAGGGCGTCGCATTGTTCTCATATGTCTATGCAAAGGATTTTACAGCGGAGGAATTAGTATCAATAGTAAATCCCGGCAGTATGGATCCTGAGGTAGAAACATCATCACTTATGCCGATAATAGTTGATTGGCATTTAGAGGCTACCGATATTACGCTTCAATACTCAGTTGACGATAAAAACTATCATACCATTCCGGGCTTTAAATCATCTGTTACTGATTATACCGTATCATTGCCTGACGACACTCAATTTGCTTATATGAAGGCAATTTTGCCGGACGGAACATCTGTAAAGTATAACGTTCAGGATATTTACAGAACAGATAACGGTCTTTTAGGCGGTTTCCAAACCAATCCGTTTGGAAGTAATTCGGCGGTGCAGTATGGACTGATAAGAACAGCGGACGAAAATAAAGTGCCGATCAAAAACGAGCAGGGAAGGTGCATTGCCACATATACCGATGTCGGCGGCGTAGAAAAAACCTTCACCATTAACTTTACATCCAAGCAGCCGAGGCTTACATCGTTTACACAGAACCCTGCCTTTACCGATGGAACTGTTTCGTTTATAAGCGGCGGAGCAATCGCAAACGATAACGGAACGCTTCTCGATTCCACAGGCGATTCTGCAAGGATTTATACAATGGCAAATGCCTCAAAGAAGTTAGAGGGCTCAAGTATGTTTGTAATGCCGTGGCAAGGTATGTATTCAGCAAACAGCTATGCGGTAACAAACCCAAGCGGAGAGTTCTTCTCGTTTACGGCGGATACAGATGGTACTGTAAATGTAATACTGCCAGCAGCGGCTGTAACATCCGATTATGTCAATAACTGGACGCGCGTAAATAACGGTATTCAGGCAGAGAATGTTACAATGCGCACAACGGCACGCAATTATAATGATTATACCAATGTGGATTATTTCGCTACTGCCTACAAGTGGATTTGCGGTAATGATACTACAAACGCATACAGGACGGTATCTCCCGGCATAACCGAACCGTTGGAAAATAATATTCATATTACGGGCGAACAAAAGCTTACATATGCATATCGGCGTACCTTTAAAGCCGGTGATACGGTTAAAATATACAATCCGGGCTGCATTACAACCTCCGAAGCAACGGCGCTGATGGCCGTTACGATTAAATGGGGTGAAGTGATAGAGGATATTTCTGTATCATACTCAGCAGACGGTGAGAATTATTACACAATTCCCGGCTTCAATCCTGCTGTTACCGAATACAACGTAACGCTGCCGAGTAACACATTCTATGCGTTTGTTGATACAAAATTGCCCGTAGGCTCATCAGCTCAGTATATGGTTCAGGATTTTTACAGGACGGGGTCTGATTATTCGGAAACTGCCCCTGCCGGTCTTATAGGTGATTTCCATACACAACCTCTGGGAGCCGCTGCTGCCAATCAGTGGCGCATAAAACGGCTTGCCAATAACAAAAAAATACCTCTTAAAAACGAGGAGGGAAGGGCTATTATTGAGTATACCGATACCCTTGGAGCAAAAACAACATACACAATAAACTTTAAATCAAGACAGCCACGGTTAACCTCGTTTACGCAGTCGAACATATTTACAGAAGGAAATGTTAGCTTTGTCGGCGGTGCGGCGGTATTCAACGACAACGGTACACTTTTGGATTCCATAGGTTCAGGTGTAAGAATATATGCTATGGGCAATGCGTCAGAATCTCTTGAAGGTTCAAGTATGTTTGTTCTTCCATGGCATTCGATGAGTAGTAGTGTTGAAAAGTATAATAGCACCGATGAATTCTTCAGCTTTACAGCGGAAAAATCGGGCACTGTTGTTGTTATGCTTTCAATCCCGGCAAGCGAAAACTCTGTTTATGCAAAGGAGTGGACGCTTGCAAACAACGGAACTGCTGCGACAGGTATAACAACATTTACTTCGCCCAGAAATAAAAATGATTACACCAACACAGATTATTTTGCAATGGCTTATAAATGGATATGTTCAAATGATTCTATTTTTGAAAACAATCAGTTAAGAACTGTTAATCCGGGTATATCAGGCGCCATTTCAAATAATACTCATGTCAAGGGTAATGCGAAGCTTACATATGCATATACCAAGCATTTTGAGGCAGGAGAAACCGTTACAATAAAAGGTCCGGGTTCTTTCGAAACTTCAGAAACAACAGCGTTAATGCCGGTAGTGGTGCAGTGGGATTTGTCAAACCAAGTTGTATCTTTAAATGATATTTATGCCGCATATGACGGGAACGATTTATACGTTGTACCCACCACGGCAATTGACTTTACGACGCCTTACACTAAACTAAAAACTATAATAGGATTGTACGATACAAATGACAAATTAATTAGATTGGTAACGCATGATTATGCAGACGGAGAAAATGAATTCTGTATAAGCAACGGCGTATACCCGGCAGATACTATTGTGAAGGTATTTGTCTGGGATATGAACGCCTTAAGGCCTGCCCTGATGTTTAACAATTCATTTGTTTTAAGTGATATTTTATTGCAGTAGTATCTTGCGGTGGCAGAACTTGGCTGGTTGCGTAACGCACTGATATCGACTGAGTTCTGCCAACACTATGCGAAAGGAATTTTAAACATGATACGATTTAAAAGATTTTTATCAGCTGTAATTGCCGCTACAATACTCTTTACCACTTGCAATGCAGCAGGCGTTCAGGTGTTTGATGTAAATACCGTTATCGAAGCAGAGAATGCATTAACAAACAATGCTGTAATTCGCTGCGCCGATAAACGGGCAAGCGGGGGTGCATACCTTAAAAGTACTGCTGCAGCAATAACAAACAGCAAAAATATTAAAATAGAGGATTTTTCATGGCTTATTAATATACCTGAAACGACTGAATATCATGTGTTTTTACGCGCATATTTTTCTTCTTCATCTTACGATGCCCTCTTTTATCGTTTTAATTCGGACGAGTGGGTCAAATCCGAAACAGGTGCAACGCCGGACGGATTTGTATGGGTACAGCTTGGAAGTGCAAGCTTAAACAAGGGAATAAACAAGCTCAAGATAAACCACTCTGAATACAACGGCTGGATAGATGCGTTATACATAACATCAGGCTCAGGTAAGCCGCCGGAGAATTTAGAAGGTGTTGAACCGTGGGTTAAATCCACAGCAAGCTTATACAGTGTTGTAAGCGAGCAAAAGAGTGTACCTGTTATAGTAGATACGGGGATAATTGAGGCGGAGGACGCAACGATATGTTCGCCGTATGTGTTTGTATCAAACAAAAAAGCTTCCTGCACAAGGGGAATTGCCAGCCGTTCCGAATACAAAAATGTTCCTGCCGCAGGAACACAGGGGCATGTTGAATTTAAGTTTATATGCGAAAAATCAGGTACTTATACAATATGGCTAAGAGCATACGCGGTGGACGGAGGTCAGGACAGCGTTTTTGTCGCAGTGAACAACGGAAAATACGAAGCTTTTAGTTATACTGCGACGGATGGTTTTGCGTGGTTTAAAATGTTGGCGGTAAAGACTGAAGCAGGGGTGGAAAACGTCCTGCGCCTGTATTCCCGCGAGGCAAACGCCTCTCTTGATAATATTATTATTACCAACCAAAAGGTTACGCCGGTCGGCAGAACGGGAAACATGGATGGCAAGAATGCTAAACCTTCGATAACCGCAAATTATGATGTACCTCCCGTCACTCCCCCCAATGAACACCCGCGTGTTTTGTTCCGCAAAAGCGATGTTGCGCGGATTAAGGAAAACATGAAAAAGCAGCAGAACTTAAATGCTGTTGCATGGCTTAATGAAAGGAAGTCAGAACCGGTAGACGGTATTGTTGATAAATATGACCTTAAAATGCTTAACAAAATCGAAGCGTTTGCATTTGACTATGCAATAAACGGGAATGAGGAGAGCGGTCGTATTGCGGCTGAAGCAATTTTGAACTATCTGGACACCTGCGATGTTGAAGGCTCAAGTGGCAATTTTACGCGAAACGCAGGCGTGGTTATATATGTTGTGTCCGAGGTTTATGATTGGTGTTATGATTTGCTGACCAGCACACAGAAAAATAAAATAATTGATGCCTGTGAGGTCTTTGCCAGTGGTATGGAAATCGGATGGCCTCCTACAAAGCAAGGCGCAGTTGTAGGGCATGGCAGTGAAGCACAGTTGTTAAGAGATATGCTTGCGTTTGCCATTGCCGTTTATGATGAGCGGCCTGATATATGGAACGTTGTTGGCGGCAGATTTTATCAGGAATATGTGCCTGTCAGAAAATATTTTCACAAAAGCCATTACAATATGCAGGGGGACAGCTACGGACTATACAGACATAGATGGGACAGCTGGTCACATGTTCTGATAAAGGGAATGGGTGCTCCGGACCCTTATATTACCGAAGATTTATATAATGTATCATATGGTATGCTTTATATGCGCCGTCCGGACGGACAGTATTTGCGTGACGGCGATACATATTCAGATACAAACAAAATGTGGACCTATTGGACCGATAATTCTACAAGCTATATCCTTGACAGCGCCATAGGAGCAGATTCATATCTTAAAGGTGAATTTGCAAAGCAGCAGAAGGATTTTAAGGGGTTTTACGAGGATTCCGCAGTGATGACGCTTGTTATTAATGACCCTGATGTACCTATAAAATCACCTGATAATCTGCCACTCAGCCGTCATTTTGCCGACCCTACCGGAATGAGTATTGCACGCACAGGCTGGGGAGATGGGGTTGATTGTGACAGCGTGGTTGCTCAAATGAAGATTGGCGGTATGAATGTTAATAATCATCAGCATAATGACGCGGGACATTTCCAGCTTTACTATAAGGGGATTTTGGCAAGTGATTCCGGCGTTTATCAGGGACTTAAAAACGACAGGTCAGAAGGCGGAACAACTTACGGCTCTATACATTTCAATATGTATATGAGAAAGACTATTGCTCATAATAGCATGCTGGTATACGACCCGTCTGAGCCTCTCCAAAATTCTACGGGACCAAATAACATTAACGATGGAGGTCAAAGAGCGATAAATAATGGCAACGAGTTTTCAACGCTAAATGGTGCTTTTGAACACAATGCACAGGTGGCGACTGTTGAAAAACAGGAAATTGACCCTTCATCACCGATAACTCCTTCTTATACATATTTAAAGGGAGATATTACAAATGCTTACACATCAAAGGTGCAGGAGTTTAAACGTTCGTTTATGTTCTTGAATCTATTTGATGAAGAGGTTCCGGGTGCGCTAATCGTGTTTGATAAGGTGGTATCGTCAAATCCATCCTTTAAAAAGACGTGGGTTTTGCACGGCTTAGAGGAACCCGTTATAAACGGAAATCAGACGATATTTGCAAGGACATATGCAAGTAAAGTGTCTGCAAATGCATATAACGGCAAAATGACGGTTGATACACTGCTGCCAAAGGCGGATAATGCCGTAATAACCAAGGTGGGCGGTGAGGATGGCTGGTCAAATGTACGCGGTGTCGATTATACGGGATATCCTGCAAATACGCAAACTGACGAGGGAAGCACATGGCGAATTGAGCTTTCTCCAAAAAAAGAAGCGGATACAGATTATTTCTTGAATATTATGCAGGTAAGCGATAACGATAAAGAGTTCTACAAGCAGGTTAAGCTTATAGATACCAATTTGCTCTACGGTGCGCAAATCAGCGACAGGGTGGTTGCCTTCTCTAAAAGCGGAAAAGAAATTGATTCGGAAATTGCAATTCCGGCACCGCAAGCAGGCGAGCTTAAATATACAATATGTGATGTAAAGGCGGGAAGCTGGGAGGTTACGTCCGGCGGAGCCACACAGCGACTTCTTGCTACACAGGAGGGCGGTGTACTTTCGTTTGCGGCAACAGGCAATATAACCGCAAAATACTTAGAGCCGTATAATGAACTGGAGGAAGAAAACCGCGAAGCCCTTGTGCTTGGCGATAAAGAATTCTATAAGTACAAAATAAACGGTTATTATGTATTCAATAAGGTTGAGCCTCAAATTGTGGATGGTAAATTGACAGTGCCGCTTGGGCCTCTGGTAAAATACTTGAAAATAACCAGTGAGAATAATGATGGTAACATATTGATGAATAGAGGCAAAATAACAGCCACAGTAACGAAAGATTCCAATTTGATTTCCTCAAATAACGGCGATGTAACATTAACGACGGCTGTTTTCGAAAAGGACGGAGAGCTTATGGTTCCGCTGCGTGATTTTGCTGAGCTTTTCAGATGTACCGTAACATGGGACAAATTCAGCAATACGGCGTTTGTCACGACACCGCCGGAGGACTACACCCTGCCTGAAACCGGTTACGCGCGCTTTGCGTCGGTTAAGTCGGATCCCAACCCTGTTGATGGTGGGAATGTAGCTGAAAACTCAATTGATGGTGATGGCTCAACAATTTGGGCAGCACTTGGCAAAGGAAGATATGTTGATTACGAGTTTGACAAGCAATATTCCTTGACGGCTGCTGAAATTTTATTCAATCCGAATAACTCAAGGAACGCAGTTTTTGAAATACAGGTATCTACCGATGGGAAAGAATTTAAAACCGTTTACAGCGGAAACAGTGACGGAAGTCTTGAAGAAGTGGGTTGGGAACTCTTTGATTTTGAGCAGCCGGTTAACGCCAAATATGTACGCTATGTTGCTAATGGAAGTAATATTAGTGATTGGAACGCTATAAAGGAAATTAGATTTAAAATAAAATAAGGGGTGGTCTCTTTGAAAAGAATTATATTTATAGCGGTATTGTTCGCAACGCTTGCTGTATGCGGCATTGCAAATGCCGATGATTTGGAGTTTTCCAATGTTAAGTTTGTCAATGAAAGCGGCGTACTTGTTCAAAACTCTCCCAAAGCGGGAGATGACGTGTATGCAACCGTTACTGTTAAGAATATATCAGAAGAAGAAAAACGTGTTTTCCTTGTAGCGGGCTGCTACAAGGAAGGCATAATGACAGATGTTTTCACCTCCAAAGTTGTTGTGGATGCCGGAGAAAGCAAGCCGATTTCAACAAAAATAGATATAAATTCGGAGGGCTTGAAGGTTGTTGCCAATTGCCTTGATTTTTCGGATATTACAAGAGCATGTATCAAGCCGGCAAATTTGCTTGCCAATTCAACCGATATTGCATATATAACAATAAATGGCAAAAGGCTTGAGGGTTATTCAAACTCCGAGAACTCTTATTCTATTAAATTAAACACTCCTACGGCGGATGTAAAAGCCGTCGCAAAGGACGGTACAACGGCGATAAATATTAAAAAAATACATATTCCGGGTATTGTGAAGATAGATGTAACGTCACAGTTCGGCAACAAGCGCACCATAACTATAGACTGCAGCACCACAAATCCTCAGCCGCGTCCTATTGAAAATGTGAATGTAATTTTGCGTACTGATTATAATGATAATACCGGACTCAACAAATTTGATAACGAAGCAAAAACATGGACTGATCTAAGCGGATACGGAAACGACATTCCGTTGGCTATAAATTCGTATAATAGCTGGGTAAGCAACGGATTGAACGTAACGGGGGGCTCGGAAAATTCCGAAACCAGCTCATATCTGCCGCAGCCTGTTAGTGACGCAATTAATTCCTATAACTGCACAATTCAGTTTGAGCTTGCGAACATATCGGCTGTGAAAGATAAAAAATGTGCAATTATGTCGTCACCAAACGAAAGCTTTGTTATTTATCAGGAGCAGAATACAACGAGTCTTTACCTAAAATGGGGCGGTGCTGCGCTTACATCGTGGCGCCCGACAGTTACCGCACAGCAAGCATTAAGTGGTGTAAACACCATAGTAATTGACAATAAAGCTTCTCTTATGTCGTGGTATGTAAACGGAACGCTCTTATCGTCAAAAGAGTTGAAATCCACAAGCTCTCTTGCAGACGGTATAGCACTTTCGGATTATGCCAAAGGATACGGCGGATCTGTTACACTCAAGAGCATTACTATATATGACAGGGCATTAAGTGCAAGTGAAATCGGGGTGGCAGAATGAAAAAAATTGCTTTGGTTTTAATATTATTATGCTTGCTCACATGCTCTTTCAGTACTTCATTTGCCGCTGTTTCAACAATGGTGCAAAGCGATGGTAACAGCATTAAAGTAAGCGGCACTTCGGATGATGATAACATAATGCTTTACCTTTTGCGTCCGCAGAAAACGGTAGAAGACCTTGAAGCCGCTTTCATCAGCGGAAATCTGAGCGATACTGTCGCACATTACAGGCAGCTTGAGGTTTTGGACGGAAGGTATGAATATACAATCGCTATGTCCGATACAGACGAAAAGGGCGAGTATTTGTTGTGCGTTGGAAATGAAAAACCGGTTGTTATATATTATGCACCGATGGAATACAGAATGTCAATTGCAATGCAAGTCGCATCGGCACAAAACGGAAGCAATACTTATGAAATAATTAATGATAACAAACAATATTTTGGCATAAATTTAACGTTGTATGATGCACTTGCCAAGAAAAGTTTTGTAGGGGATTTAACATATGAGCAATTAAAGGGTGTAGAATTGGACGAAAATGACAAAGGCTACCTTACAACTGTTGTCGGAAAAATAAACCAAAGCATTATGATTGCCGCTTTAAACGAGGGCATAATAAGCGATGTTAAGGATGTTTCATTATCCCAGCCCAACGATATACTTGAGCTGAAAGAGAAAATAACCTCAAAGGGGAAAGGGGTATTGTTGAAAAATCTTTCTAAGCAGAATTTTTCATCGTATGCTGCTTTTGTTGATGCCTTTGAGTCGCAGCTTGTTTTGCAGGCAATAAACTATCCTGCCGATAACAATTCTGAATTTTTGCTTAGTGTGTTATCACAATATTATGACAGAATTGGACTTAATTTATCCGAATTTAACTCGTTGTCGGCTTCAAAGAAAGCGACCGCTGTAAACAAGCTTTCGGAAAGCAAGTGTTCAATTGGCGATGTGGGAGCGGAGTTTAATAAAATAGTGCTCGCTCTCTCGTCAACATCCGTCGGTGGTCCCTCGTCCTCTGTCACAAAAGGCAAAGCTGGAGAAATGAATGTAACGATACCGGATGGCAGGGATGAAAAGCCTGTTAAAGAGAGCACATTTTCCGACCTGTCTAATTATGAATGGGCGGCGGAAGCAATAGAGTTTCTTGCGGAGAAATCCGTTATAATCGGATACAACGGCGAGTTTATGCCCGCGAACAAAATAACGCGCGCTGAATTTACAACAATTGTCGTGCGAGCCTTCTATGATGTGTCCGCGGAATATGAGCAGGTGTTTGAAGATGTTCCTGCAGACAACTGGGCGTTTGCATATATCATGTGTGCTTATGAAAAAGGTATTGTAAGCGGTATTGATAAAAATCACTTTAATCCCAACAGCAGCATAACAAGGGAAGATATGGTTAAAATACTTTATAATATAATAAGTGATAACAACACGGCTGTCACGGATTATGATGTGTTCGATGATGATAACGAAATATCCGATTATGCAAAAAATGCTGTTTACGCTTTAAAGTCGTCCGGCATAATAAACGGCATGAACGATAATACCTTTGCACCCAAGGCGCTTGCGGCACGTGCGGAGGCGGCTAAGCTGATATATAATTTTATGAACTCGCAATATGCTAATGCAGCCGCAAAAAAGCAACCGACAACAGAAAAAGAAAATATATCCGTTTCAAGCAAACGTGAAAATGTCTTAAATTTACTTGTTTCTTTGGGAATGATTGATGGTACATTTGATTTCAATTATAATGCGGAAATTAAAAAGGGATATTTCGCTCAGATGGCGGCATGCATTAAAGGTATGCCTGAAGGGTACAAAGCAACAGGCGAGGTGTTCAGCGACGTTTCATTAACGAATGAGTATGCGCCGGCAATTGAATTTTTGGCACAGCTTGGCGTGCTTGGAAATGAACAAAATTTCCGTCCCAATGAATCTATTACATTATCCGAAGCAGTCAGGATAATACTTGGTGTAACCGACTATTCATATTTTGCCGAAGAAGCCGGAGGATATCCGAACGGTTATTATTCTATAGCGGCGAAAAAACGCTTGCTGTCGGGTGTGGAGTGCGGCTATGACGATATACTGCTTGGCGGTGATATGGTTTCACTTCTATTTAATTCTTTAAAGCTAAACATTGTAAATATTACAGGGACAAACAGCTTTGAGGAGGACACAGCTTTAACAATACTGGAAAAATTGCATAATGTATTTTCGCATAGAGGAATTATTGTCGCAAATTCATTGACCACCTTTTATTCGGAATCTGATTTGCCGGAGAACAGCATCCAATTAAACAGCGGGGGAAAATACATAAACCTAAACTGCGGCACAACTGATATTTCAAATGAAATAGGCGGCTATGCCACGGTATATTACAGATATGATGAAGCTCTCGATAAATCAGTTTGCTTGTACTACGAAATGGATAAGGGTATGAATGAAATTGTAACAATAAGCCTTGACGATGTAGAAGATTTAATTGACAACTCCATCTCGTATTACGATGACGAAGATGAAAAGAAAGTGGTGCTGCGACTTGACGAAAACTATTCTGTTATATATAACGGAACATACCATCCCGATAAAAAATCATTTACTAAGGAATTTTTAGACAACAAGAACGGTGAGATATCATTGGTTGACAACAACAGCGACGGGAATTACGATGTATTAAGGGTTGTTGCATACGAAACCTATGTAGTAAATAATGTACTTAGTAAAAGCAGCATTTTGTTTGATAAATACGACAGCAACATAGCCATAAATATTGACAAAAGCCTTTTTGACGAATACTCCCTTACATTTGCTGACGGAACACAGGCTGTAATTGAAGATTTAGTAAATGGAACGGTAATATCCGTTGCGGCAAACGATAACAGATGCATGACAAGAGTAATAAAATTGATTGCCTCCGACCGTAAAATAAGCGGTGTTATAACAGAGGTTGAGCAAATAGGTGAAACAACAACAATTATTCTTGATAACTCAGATAAATACAGGGTATATAAAAAAGCTGAGGGAAGCTTACCCGGTGTAGGAAGCGGAATAATTGCATACCTTGATGCTTTTTCAAATATCGCATATATAGGCAATAACAATACCGGTGTATTTCAGTATGGTCTTGTTATAGCAAGCCACAGAGACAAAGGCCTATCCGGGAAGGTTAGCATGAAAATCTATGGCTCCAGCTTAAAATCAGAGGTTTATTCGCTTGCTCCGAATGCTGTAATTGACGGAACAAAATGCAAAAGCTATGATGAGGCATATACAAAACTATCGATGGTTGCGACTGTTACGGTAGGTTCAAGCAACTTGCCTTCCGGTGTTTTTCCTGTAAGATATAAGCTCAATGATAACAACGAAATATCAGAACTGGACACACCGACTGTTGGTACTGGTGAGGATGTAAATTCACTTACACACATTTCAAGCAGCAAAAGTGTTTTCAGCAGTGACGGGTGCTTGGGATTCTCAATTCCCATAGACACAACAACCATTCATATTAACATAAGGACAACGAATCTTTCTGACAAAGCTTATCTCGAAGATGATAATTATTTATCATATGGTAGTGCCACTTCAATGACTAGAGGCGACGCATATAACATTGCAGCATATAAGGTTGAAAATTCATCACCGTATGCGGCACTTATCATTACATATAATGGGTATGGTATGTCTTATAATCATACATTTTTGACCGTCAACAAAGTTTATAAGGTATATGACGAAGATACAAATGAGGTTTTAAGCTGCGTAGAGGGTGTAATAAACGGAGCGATGAAAAAGGTAAAGGTTTCTCCAAAATATGAAAGCACATTTGAAGGACTTAAATTAATGCAGGGTGATGTTATACGTTACGATACGGATTATCTCGGACATTTAGTATATGTTGATAGTTCAAAAGCAGTAGTAAAATATAACAAACAGGATAATACCGTTACTGTTACTCTGAATAATATCAATAAAGGACAGACAGCTCTTGTCAACGTTAAAGAAGCCGAACAGAGCACTCATGTATTCCATGGTTATGTTAAATCGCGCGAGGAGGGCTTAATCGAATTCGTATATGCAAGCGGAGGATCTGGAGAAACTATAAATGTGCGCCCGAGTGGCATTGATTGGGATAAAAAAGATAGTAAAACTAACATACTATACGCGCAAATAAACGCTTCAACGCCTGTTACCGTATATGACCCTTCCGTAAAGGAAAATCATAGGGTTTATGCAGGAACATATGATGACATTGCCGACTATGTTCACAATGGGAACGCGTATTCAAGAGTTTTGTTAAGATACAGAAGCGATGAGCTTAAAGAGGTTGTTGTGTTTAACGATGCTTCACTTGCACAATGAGCAAGCTGGGAAAACGATTGATTAAAGGGTGGCATGATGTGAACATATTTGTAAATCTGCCAAAGGGCAAAGTAAGAGACAGCTTTATTACCGACGATATCATTTTACGGTTACAAAGCATTTCTAAATTGACATTCAACGAAAGCAACGCAGCTTTGGCTGGTGAGGAGCTTAAAAATATGCTCCTCACCACAGATGTGCTGATAACAGGCTGGGGACAGCCGGCAATTAAGAAAGAATATTTGGGAAATGTAAAACTTATAGCTCATACAGGGGGCACTGTAGGTGGAATAATTGACTTGGGGGTTTTTGATACAGACGTAAGGGTGCTCAGCGGAAACAGATATTATGCGCGCTCTGTTGCAGAAGGTGTAATAGGGTACATGCTGTTTATGCTCAGAAACATGGGGAGGTATTCAAGTGATTTAAAGAATGGTAAATGGGTGTGGGATGCACATACCGAGGGACTTATAGAGCAGGAAGTCGGGCTTGTTTCGTTAGGTGCGATTTCAAAAAATGTAATTGAAATGCTTAGACCATATAACTGCAAAATTAAAGTGTATTCCACAAGACCCAATGAAGAAACCGCACGTAATATGGGATTTACATATGCCAGTTTGGACGAAATATTCCAAACGTGCAAGGTGGTATCGGTGCATACCGCAAAATGTCCGCAGACATACCATATGATAAATGAAAAGCATTTCAAAATGCTTCAAAACGGCGCAATATTTATTAATACATCAAGAGGAACGGTAATTGATGAAAAGGCTTTGATTGAGAGCTTAAAGGAGAACCGCTTTAGAGCGCTTTTGGATGTGTATGAGAAAGAGCCGCTGCCCCAAACCAGTGAGCTTTTAAAGCTTGAAAATGTAGCTTTATTTCCTCATCAGGCAGGACCAACCTTTGACAAGCGAAGCAAAATAACAGGATACTTAATTGACGATATAGAAAGCTATTTTAGCGGTGGAGAAATGTTAAACGAAATAACAAAAGAGATTGCTACAACAATGACAATGTTCTAAAGGAGGATACTTTGAAGCATATATTTTCAACACTTCCTTGTATGGATTATGATGCAATGCAATTAAAAGAATTGTGTGATAAACATGGCTTCTTTGGTGTTGAGGTACGCACAAAACCTGATAACAGCTTTGTATATGCGGACTTTCTCAATATTATCAATGTTGGCAGTAGTATTTGCATACGCGATGTGAACGAAAAACAGCTCGAAGATGCTAAGGCAATATTATCACAAATGGAAAATACAAATATATTAGGTATGCGTGTTTTTCTGGGTAACTTTCGCAGACGCTTTAGCGACCCTAAATTTTTTTTCGAGCATAGCGAAATTGTAAAGTCGCTTCGGACAATGTGTGACTATACGTCAAAGGAAATTTGGGTAGAAACTCATAATGAATATTCAACCGGAAAAGTGCTTAAAACACTTATTGAAGATGTTGACAGGAAAAATCTCAAAATAATATGGGACATCATGCACCCTTTTGAGGACGGCGAAAGTCCGGAGGAAACATGGGAACTGATTGGAAAATATATATCACATGTTCATATTAAGGATGGTAAAAAACGAGATGATTCCACTTGGCATGATTACGAATACACACCGATTGGTGAAGGGGAGCTGCCGATAACGGAGATTATCGGCATTTTAAATAATGGCAATTATACGGGCTGCCTTTCACTTGAATGGGAAAATCTTTGGCGTGATGAGCTTAAAAAGCTAAATTGGTCGGTTGATAAAATACTTAAAAGCTATATGGATTATATGCGTATGAAATTTTGTATTTAGGTACCAAGCGTATTTTTGAAACGTTGTAATGATGGAATTAAACTTAAAGTTGATTGTAACAGTACAATAAAGTATAGTATTATATTGCCTGATGGATATACGCTTTGTGAAGGCATAGTTAATGAAACCTGCAAGCAAAATCAATAGAATCAATGAAAAAACCAGCTATGAAAGGTAAACAAATATATGAAATATCAAATGCCAATAGCCTATGCTATGAGCATATTCAAATCGCTAATATATGCATTCGCACTTTTGATTATAGGGAATTTATTAGATAACATCAGTTTATTTGATGTGTTAGCGTTAAGGTTTTTATTTAGCGCCGCAGGGGTGATTTTCCTTAGGATGATTGGTGCAATAAAAATTAATCTTAAAGGGAAAAACATAACCGCTCTATTGATAGTTGCCATACTTCAGCCAATCATATATTTTATATTTGAAGCACTGGGAATAAAAAATACAACAACAGTAACAGCGGGGCTGATTTTTTCGCTGATTCCGCTGGTGACGGTAGTTTCCGAAAAGATTATCCTAAAGGAAAGTGCAAACGGAAAGCAAAAATTATTTATGTGCCTTGTTATTATAGGGGCAATGATTTGCACGGTTATGTCCTCAACTGGCTCAAGCGGTAAGAGTGAACTAATTGGAATTATATTTATACTTATTGCTTTGATAAGCGATGGGCTGCATATGACATGTTCAAGAAAAGCTTCCCGTGTTTTCAGCTCATTTGAAATAACATACATAATGGCTATCACAGGTGCAGTTGTGTTCAATATAATTAACATTGCAATTCATTTGCGAAACAACACAACTGCAAGCTATTTTACGCCTCTATATAAAATAGAAAACGTGATAGCTTTTGCATATCTTGGAATAGTGTGTTCAATCGTTGCTGTTGGCATGCATAATTATACTTTATCAAAAATTCAGGCATCGACGATTTCATCACTATCAGGTCTTTATACAATTTTTGCAATTATGCTTGGTGTTATTTTTAATAACGAAGCATTGCAAATTTATCATATTATAGGTGCGGTTTTAATAATTGTCGGTGGTATTGGTGCCAATTATTACAGGAACAAAACACTGCACATAGAGAATTATATTCATAATGAGGGGAAATGCATATGAAATCAGTTGTAACGGCGGTGGAAAAATATCGAGAGTTGGTTTTTGATACCCATAAATACATATGGGAAAATCCTGAGAGCGGATACCGTGAGGTAAAAACAAGCCGCTATATGGAGAATATATTTAAAAAGCTTGGGTATGAGCTTGTTACCGCTGGGAATATACCAGGCTTTTATACTGTGCTTGATACAGGCAGACCGGGGCCGGAAATTATGGTTTTAGGGGAATTGGATGCACTGATCTGTGCCGCTCACCCGCAGTCCGATTCGTCGACGGGTGCTGTTCATTGCTGCGGACACAGCGCACAGTGTGCTGCACTTGTTGGCGTTGCGGCGGCACTGCGGGAACAGGGTGCGTTGGATAAAATGTGCGGAAAAATCAGACTTTGCGCCGTTCCTGCTGAGGAAATGATTGAATTGGATTACCGAAACAAGCTGAGAGAAAAAGGTATAATCAAGTATTTCGGTGGTAAGACGGAGTTTTTAAGCAGAGGATATTTTGATGGTGTGGATGCTGCGTTTATGGTACACACAAGTGCCTCCGGAGGTTTTGAGGTTGATAAGGGCGGTGTTGGGTTCATCGAAAAAGAAATCATTTATCACGGTGTGTCCGCCCATGCCGGAGATGCCCCGTGGAAGGGGTGCAATGCGCTATATGCAGCTAACTTAGGGTTAAATGCCGTTAATGCTATTCGTGAAACCTTTCAGGAAAAGGATATCATAAGGGTACATCCGATTATCACTAGTGGAGGAAGTGTCGTTAATGCCATTCCTGACCTAATACGCCTTGAATGCCAAGTCAGAGGTAGTAGCTTTGATGCTATAAACAATGCCAACCACAAAACAAATCGTGCGTTATGCGGTGCGGCGCTGTCGCTTGGTGCGAATATTGAAATCAGGGACATACCGGGCTATGCACCATATGTAAATGATACGAAAATGATTGAATTAGCACGGGAGGCTCTGGCAATAGCTGTGCCGGGTGAAGTGCTTGAAGAAACCGGTGTAATCGCCGCCGGCAGTACAGATATGGGAGATTTATCATGTGTAATGCCAATAATCCACCCTTATATCCCCGGTGCAGGAGGTATCTGTCACGGTGATAATTACCGTATAATTGACAAGGAAACAGCAATAATAAAGTCGGCAAAATGGCAGCTTGCTATGCTTATGCTTCTTCTCGGAGACAATGCACGCATAGCAAGGGACGTAATTGAAGACTACAACGCACCCTTTGAATCAAAGGAAAGCTATTTATCCTACCTGGACAGTCTTTATGATGAGGGTGAGCGTATTTGCTATAAGGACAAAGTATCGGCGGAGGTTCGTCTATAAAATGTTGCACAGTATGTTGAAAGTCTTATGGAGGAAATGTTATGAATGTTGTTAAACCTGAGGATATTGGAGTTTCTTCTGAAAATATAATTGAATATGTTGAAATCTTAGAAAAACATAATCTTTCAACCCATAATTTGATTTTAGCAAAGGGTGATAAAATCTTTTTTGAGCATTATTGGGAGCCTTTTAACGCCAATTATTTGCATAGAATGTACTCAATAAGCAAAAGCTTTGTTTCTATTGCAATTGGTTTTTTAGAGCAAGATAACCTTATTTCATTGGATGATACGATTATAAAGTATTTCAAAGAAGATTTCAAAAATCAAACAGATGAGAATATGAGGAATCAAACAATCCGAGATATGCTGATGATGTGTACTGCAAATCAGGACAGGAACTGGTTTGCCGCCAAACCAAATGACAGGGTGCAATATTATTTTGATAATGACAATGCTTTTTCAAGATACCCGGGTTTAATTTTTCAGTACGACAGCTCAGGATCTTTTGTATTAGGTGCATTGGTTGAAAGAATTACCAAAATGCCTTTTATGGATTATTTGAGGTTAAAGCTTTTTGATAAAATAGGTGTTTCAAAAGAAGCATACTGCTTAAAATGCCCCGGCGGACATTCATGGGGCGATTCGGGCGTGCTTTGTACACCGCTTGATTTACTGAAGGTTGCAAGGTTTGTAATGAATAAAGGGAAATGGAACGGTGAGCAGATATTAAACGCTGAATATTTGAGCAAAGCAACAAGCAAACAAATTGATAACAACCTATTAGGACATAACGATTATGATACACTAGGCTATGGATATCAATTTTGGATGACCTATGATAACTCATATTTTTTTAACGGAATGGGGTGTCAGTTAGCGGTTTGTGTGCCTGATAAGGATTTGATTATGATATATAACGGTGATAACCAAGGCAATGATATGGCTAAAAAAATTATTATAGACAGTTTTTTTGAACTAATTGTAAATTCTGCCAAGGTTGAAACTATTAATAATGCTTATAATATTCTAGAAACTTATACTCAAGGGCTAAAGCTTTCATCGGCGTACGGAAACAGTCATTCGGAATTTACGGATAAAATAAATGGTGTCACATATATGCTCGATAAGAATCCAATGGGGATTAATAGAATTAAACTGACCTTTTGTGGTGAGACAGGAGTTTTTGAATATACAAATGAAAAAGGTGATAAAGCTATTACATTTGGTATGTGTAAAAATGAATATGGCCTCTTTCCGCAAGAGGGATATTCAAATAATGTAGGAACAGTATTTGAACCTAATAATTATTACAGATGTGCTGCGTCTGCTGCGTGGGTTGAACCGCAAAAACTGTTTATTAAGGTGCAGATAATTGATAAGTATTTTGGCAACTTAAATATAACTCTTGGATTTAAAGAGGATTATGTTTCAATTTGCATGAAAAAGTTTGCCGAAGATTTTTTGAATGAATACAGCGGATTTGCGACGGGAAAAGCAAATGTTTAAATGATAGGCAGCTATACGTTACAATTCGGGTATGATTTTTTCTTGCGCAATGCCTATTCTAAACTGTGTAGGAAATGCATATTTGTATTTATGATGTCACCGTTGCTCAAAAGAACGAAAGGATGGTTATGTTAATGAAAATGAAAAGAACTTTAACGTTATTAATTTCTATGGTAATGTTGCTTTCGGCAGTTGCTACAACAGGCTTTGCAGAAAAAACATATCCGGCAAAGATTTATCAGCTTGGTATTGACAGTAATACTGTTTGGAAATACCTTGACGATAATACAGACCCTGCCGGTGATTCTTCAAGTACAGGGTATGAGCGAACCTCATGGGCTGCACCAGACTTCGATGATAGTCGATGGAAAACAGCGAAAGGACCATTTGGAGCTAAAAAAGGTGGTGCGGATTTAGGCTATGGCTATGTTGCGGATACAGTTTTAGCAGGCTGCGAGGGAACAAATTGTATTCCTACATATTTTTTCAGAACGGAATTTGAAGTTCCAACATTTTCGGGTATGACAAAGCTTGTGGGGGGATATTCAGTAAGATGACGGTGCAATCATATATATCAACGGAAAGAGAGCAGCTGCATTAGATGACACCGCCGTTGCACCCGATAAGACGGCACTGTGTCACCCTATTGACAGCAATACGGTTCACGGGGGTTCTAATTATCGCTATTTTACACAAATAACCTTCGAGGCATATGATTTGAGTATGCTGAAACAAGGTAAAAATACAATTGCCGTTGAGCTGCATAACGGAAATGCGACCTCGGATAATATCTGGTTTAACATGACAAACCTGAGGCTTGTTGACGAACCGATTGAGCACGTAACAAATATCTGTATATCTATGGGGGCTGACGAAAGCAAGGCAAATTTTACTTGGTATTCAACCGCAAAAGACGCAAATGCTTTGAGTTTTGTTAAAAAGAGTGAATTAATTGATGATGCAATGCCGCAGAATGTACAGAAAATTCCGACAACTACCATAATGTCAAATGATACAAATTATTACAGTAATAAAGCAACTGTCACTGGGCTTGAACCAAATACTGAATATGTATATATGATGAGCGGAAACGGATTTCAAAGTAAGAAGTACACATTCAAAACAGGCGCAAAAGGCGATTTCGGCTTTGTATATCTGGCAGACCCGCAAATCGGCGCAAGCTTTGGAGATGCCAATAGCGGAGTTTTTAATAAGGATACAGATACAGAAGAATGGAATAGAACCTTGTATAGGCTTGATAATGAAAAGCAATTTTCGGATATATCCTTTATGCTTTCTCTTGGCGACCAGGTGAATAAGGCGTGGAACGAAGACGAATACGATAGGTTTCTTGACAACGATTTCTTTAAAAAATATCGTGTGGCAACTGCAATAGGAAATCACGATACCAATTCCAATGCATACAGTCAGCATTTTAACATTGCCAACGAAGTCACAGTACGGAGTAACAGCAGCCGGAGGTAACAGCTATTTTATATACAATGATGTGCTGTTTATAGTTCTGAATAATACAGCTGAGATAGAATCAGCAGACGATCATAAAGCGTTTATGGAACAGGTGATGGAAGAAACAAAAGTTATTAATTTTAAATGGAAGATTGTTGCCATGCACGAGTCGGTTTATACGATATCCTACCATGCGAATGACAGCCATATAATTGCCCCCGAAGGCTTCAGAAACAATATTGTGCCTATATTTGAAGAAATGGGCATTGACGTTGTACTGCAAGGGCACGACCATGTTTATTGCCGCACATATATTATGGATGGGCTTGAACCGATTACAGAATCTGATAAATATATTTATGGAAATGGAAGGGAGAAAGCTCCGACAGCGGTTTACAATCCTGACGGAATACTGTATTTGACGGTTAATTCCGCTACCAAAGCAAAGACCTATGATGTGAAAAATCAGGATTTTCCGTTTGCCGCAGTAAAAAATCAGGAGCACATACCCAATATATCAAAAATAGAAATTTCTGATGGAAAGTTTTCGGTTGTAACATACCGAACCACAGATATGACGGTGGTGGATGAGTTTACAATATATCAGGATTCGGCTGCGAAAGCATTTAAAGACATAGACGAGAATGATTGGTTTTACAATGATGTGGATTTAATGGTGAAAAACGGCATTATAAGCGGTGTATCAGGAGATAGATTTGAACCTTATACACCTGCAACAAGGGGGATGACAGCTGCTGTTCTATATAGAATGGCAGGTAGCTTGCCTCAAACGGGAAACTTGGATTTCATAGACATACCGATTGACAGTTATTTGAAAGAGGCTGCCAAATGGGCTGTATATGAAGGAATTATGTCCGAGACAGACAATTTAAAATTCGCACCTGAACAAAACATAACATACAAGCAATTTGCAAATGCATTATATAACTATGCGGCATCAAAGAATAATCCGGAAACTGATGCAATAAAATGGTGCGAGGATAACGGGATAGATTGCGGCGTGGATGAGGATGCTGAAATATCACGGGCACAAATGGTCTCTATGATAAGCAAATTGAAGAAAATAGTAGATACTGCTCAATAATGAGGATTATCATGAACTTTCAAATTATAAAATGATAGAAAAAAGAATGGAGGCAATTATGAAAAAGAATAGAATACTCTCTGTAATTTTGGTAATTTCAATGCTATGTGCAAATTTGTTTTCTTCAATATTGTCGGTAAATGCATCGGCATCAACACTTACTGAAACAGTAATTTTAAATGAAGATTTTGAAAATGGTGTTACTGCAAGCACCAGCCCACTTCAAGACGGTGGTTTTGTGCTTGATGATAAGGCGGGTATTGATACCGGATACAACAGCAGTAAAGCTCTTTGCCCCGGATTTGTTCCGGGAAAAGACACCACCAGAAATGAAGATAGAACGAGCAAATATTTTTTGCCGGCTGACAAAATCGAAAACAGCGGACAATATTGTTTTAAATTTAATTTTTACCGCGGATTAAAAACAAGTCACAACTGGATAAGATTAGGGCCTGACGAAACTACTACGGTTTTGATTGCTGAAATGAGTTATACTGCCGGTTGTGCTCAGGGAAGCTGGTATTTTGTTGAAATAATGGTGGATTTGGATTATGACACCGTTAGTTTAAAAGTCCTCAATACCGATAATAGCGTAAAATACACTACAAGCGGTTCATATACTTATGATGTAGTAAGCAATATTTCTTTTACTACAAGAGCATCAAATTCAATAGTAGGTTCATCAAATGTTTCGGGAAATGCCACTAAAATAGATAATCTTTATATTTCAAGATTCTCCTATGAAGAATACGAAGTACCGGAAGAAACGGAAATAATTTCCGGTAAGGTCATTAGTGAGGATTTTGAAAACGGTGTTACTGCAAGTACCAATCCACTTCAAAACGGCGGTTTTGTGCTGGATGAAAGGGCGGGACTCGACACCGGCTACAACAGCGCTAAAGCTTTTTGTCCTTCATGGGCTCCGGGAACGGAAATGAACAGAGATGCAGACAGAACGAGCAAATATTTTATACCAGCTGACAAAATCGTAAACAGCGGACAATACTATTTCAAATTTGATTTTTATCGTGGATTAAAAACAAGTCACAACTGGATAAGGTTAGGTCCGACGGAAACCACTACGGTTTTACTTTCTGAATTGACTTATGGTCCTGCCCAGTGTTCTGCGCAAACTTGGTATAGTATAGAAATAAAGGTAGACTTAGATTATGACACATATAGTTTGACAGTCTTTAACACTGATAAGAGCGTAAGATACACTACAAATGGCTCATATACTTATGATGTAGTAAGCAATATTTCTTTTACTATAAAAGCGTCAAACTCAATTGTGGATTCATCAAATGTTTCGGGAAATGCAACAAAAATTGACAACTTTGAAGTACATACTCATTTTAACAGAGGCCTTATAAATTTGCAAAAAAACAGCGGTACATTTACAGCAAACGCTGAATTTTACAGTTGCAGCTGGAAGTCAAACTCTTACACTCTTTTTCTTTCAGCATACAGTTCGGACGGAAAGCTGCTCAATATTAAAGCAGCAGAATTTGAAAGTCCCATAAAATTGCAAGATGAAATCATTAGCCAGGAACTTTCAATACCTTTTGTTGACAAAGCAACAAAATATAAGGCGTTTCTTTGGCGTGACGATATGGCTCCTTATTGCTTGGAGGGAGAATTTGATTTATCAAAATTGTCTGAAGTGAGAATAAACGAAGTGCCTTTTGATGAATTTGATAAAAATAAATCGAATTTTGAAATAAATGTTTGTGCCGAGGATTATCCAACATTATCAGCAACGGCAGTTGACGAAAATTCAACAGTTTCTGTTGTTCAGCCAAGCAATGAAAACGGTGGTATAGGAACGATTACGGTTATTCCACAAGGAGAGCAAAGTGGCAGGACGTATGTATTCAACATTAATTTGGTGGACTACGAAATCGTATCCGCAACTGCCCAAAAAGTTAAAAACGGTGCCGATGCAGTAGTTGTAGTTGTTCACGATGACGGCGGACAAGGTACCGCTTCATTTCTCAGCAATGAGTTTGAAAAAAATAACTTAAACGGTACAGTAGCTATAATAGGAAAAAATATTGCAGATGATAACGATATAGCAAATTGGAGGAGTATTTTAGATAACTCCAACGGCAGACTTAATTTTGCAAGCCATAGCTACAGCCATGAATATTTAGGTCAAACAGATGATGAACATACCGTCTATTTTAATGGTGTCCCAACAACTTATCCTGCCGGACGTATGACGCGTGAAATTGCAGGTGAAAGAGTAAGAATTAACGGTCTTTTCCCGAATGAAAGAGTGCTTACTTTTGCCAAACCCGGTGTTACAAAGCCTGATGGGGTTACAACACAGTTAAGTACTGTAGCAAGAGCTATGATAAGTGAGAATTACATAGCTATGCGAGATACAGGTAACGAAGTCGGAACATGGCCACCTGCTGATTATTATCAGGTAACAAGTCTTATGGCAAAGGTTGGCACTGCCGAGCTTGCAGATTGGAGGAATGCTCTTACAAGTGTTGTAAAAAATAAGGGATTGCTTGTATATTTGTTCCATAGCATTTCTGACACCGCAAATAATCTTACAAGCAGTAAGACAGATGTTTCTGCTCTTCTTAAGGATATAGGAACTCAGGTTGCACAAAACAAGATTTGGAGTGCAAAGTTTGATGAAGCTATGCAGTATTCAAAAGAGTACGAAAACATCACGAGCATAGAAGCACGAAATTATGCACCACAGAATTATATGACCGTTTCAGTTGCGGATAGTATAAGCTGTATTGACCCTGCTATTAAGACAGGAAAATTTGCAAATCGTGATATGTATGATTATCCGATTACAATAAAGACAGAAATTCCATATGATTGGGATTATGTAAAGCTTACTCAAAACTATGATAATAGGACTGAGGTTGTTAAGACATTTGTTGAAAATGATAGGCGTTATGCTTATGCAAATGTTGTTCCTGACCAAGAGCCAGCGGTTTTGGCACAGGCGACACCATCTGATTATGTCGGAACAATCTCATCAGGCGGAACTGCAATAAGCGGCTTTGACCCTGCAAAACTCTATTATAAAATCGAACTTGCATATGGTACAAATACCGCACCGGAAATCACTTGTAATCAAGGTTCTGCGAATATTACGCAAGCAACCTTGTCAAATGGTGAAGGCTCAGCATTTGTTGAATATAATAATTTGAAGTATGAGATTCATTATTCTGTTAAAAATACGATTAATGTTTTGGCAATAGGAAACAGTTTTTCTCAAGATTCTGTTAGAGTATTGTATAATATTGCTGCAGCTGACGGAGTAAATATTAATCCTTATAATGCTTATATTGCAGGACAGAACTTAAAAGGACACTATGATGCTTGGAATGACGCTTCTGTTACATACAGAGTTCAACCGGGTGGTGTAAGTGGCGACGATTATAGAACATTAAAAAATATTGCAAAAATGCGTGATTGGGACTATGTCATACTTCAGGGAACTACTCATTATCCGGCGTATGATGAAGGCTTGTGGGGTGTAAACAGCAGCAATACAAATACATATTGGACAACACTTAAGAACGAAATTGCGTCGATCTGCCCTAATGCAAAACGCTTTGTTCATGCGTCATGGGCTCCTATAAATGAGTTTGCAGGAACTGTAAACAGCGGTATGTTTGCGAATGGTACGCCTGATGCAAGAGGTGCATACCTTACAGCGCTTTTGCCGCACGAACAAATCGGTGCAAATATTTATTCAACTGAAACTGCTTCAAATGACCAGAAGGCATATATTCCTACTGCCGTTGCGGTTGATTATTTAATAAGGCATTACGAATTCCCGGAATACGAGGGAACGCTTAATTCGAATAACGAATATGACAATTCTTCAACAACGAGGGGAGTATACAGGGACAAGACTTGTCATCTTACCGATAATGTAGGACGGGTTTTGGCAGGACTCGTTTGGTACGAGATGATTACCGGAAAACCTGCAACGCAAAATGCTTATACCAGAAGCACATTGAGCGAGGCGGATATGATAAAACTAAAGGCTGCGGCACATTATGCTTGTCAGAACTACTTAACATATGATCCGTTAACCATATTTTAGTGAAGTTGATTCGTGGGTTGCACAAATGGTCGTAATGATAAGCAAATTAAAAAAATATTAGATATATCCCATAATGAGGATTATTATGAACTTTAAATCAACAGGGGAAAATTAAGCATATGCACGCGGGTAACAACGAGCCTATACATAGTGATGAAGAACAGGTAAAGACTGGACATATGGTCGAGGCTGTTGAAGAACCATTAACATAATACTAAAAACAGCCATAGAGTCTCTTCAAAGATTGTGTAAACCTCCAAAATGGTGTAGAATAAATCCATCAATTTGGAGGTTTTAATTATGGCAAAAATGTAACTGGTAAACTAAAAGGGGCCAGTTTAGGCAAATAGAAATCCCCCACCCTGGA